>JBGSSY010000351.1:0-8276 GCA_041736775.1 Bdellovibrionales bacterium
GGGGAGACTGGTCAGCTTATTTTGCACGCAGGCCAATAAAATTAGTGAAAGTAAAGAAAGATTACAGATTGGCCGGATGACGCCGATAGGTGGTCAAAGTCCCTTGAGAGTAAACCGGTCAGGTTCCCTTGGTAATAACAGGTAACTAAAGTCAAACTTTAAGGCCTCAAAAACCCCTTTAAATGGCTCATTTTGATCTTGTTTAAATAAATATTTCATGGTCTCTTTATGGAGTTCTGTTAGAGATTAAAGAGAGTCTTTTTGTTTATAAATGACAGAAAAACGATCCTCTTCCTAGAACAAAATATTTTACTCATTCAGTAGGAGCCTTTATGAAAAACTTTTTACTTTTTGCCTTGGCGATGGTGGTGATTTCTTGTGCAAGCAATCCTCACAAAGCCAAAGAAATTGACGACAAAATCGAAAAAGAACAAGCTTTGACCGACGAGCAAAGTATTGGGGTTAAAGAAGGGAACATGGTTTTTCAACAAAAAGTGGATATGGCTGAAGAGCTCAGACGACTTCAAATCGGAGTTTACAGCCTTGAGGATCGT
Source organism: Bdellovibrionales bacterium (assembly GCA_041736775.1). Lineage (GTDB taxonomy): Bacteria > Bdellovibrionota > Bdellovibrionia > Bdellovibrionales > JAGQZY01 > JAGQZY01. The sequence continues at coordinate 555 of JBGSSY010000351.1, forward strand.
GTTTACGGAAATCGCAAATATGGTTCCAGTGGACTTTATGGAGTCCTCAAAAAATGTCGTGCCGACCTGGTCAGTCCTAAAAATGGTGGAGACGGAAAATTGATTTGGACTGAGCCCATAGATCGTGTATCCGACAAAGAGGAAGAATTTGAAATTGGTTACAATGACAAAGACAAAATTGTCGGTGTCTCCCAAGAATTTCTCAAAGATCGCATCAATCGTTTCAAAGACTATCAACGTGTGTTGCAAAAAAGAGAAGATGAGTATCAAGATAAAATTGATATCTGTGATGCTCAGCTTAAAACAGCCAAATACAATAAAGAAAAAGCCGAACAAAAAACAGAGCAAAAAACACAATAATTTGATTGTATGATTCCGACCTCTCGACCAACGTCCTGAGGTCGCTGTTTTTTGAGATGTTTTAAAAACTGAAGCCACGTTATGATGAGATCAGCTTCAAGTTGGGGCATTAGGTCGGGGGGCTTCGTGTTAAAGAATTTATTCAGTCAATCGATTCGGAGAGAATCTCCAGAAAACAATTATTACAAAGCAATAAAAGCCTATAAACTCAATCCACAGCAAGATTTTTCTCGCTTACGCTCGGAGATTGGTTTAGACGCGGCTACAGAGTATGCTCACCTTTATTTTTCTCACCTCAAATTAAATCAAAAACTAAGAAGAGAAATAGAACTCCATCCCTATGAGTACAATCAATTGAATTCATCAGTAGATGTCATGATCATTCCTCCTCCCCACGCCCTTATCACTGAAGAGATTTTCAAAAAACATATCCAGCCTTTTTCTCCGCTTGCAACCAGCTGTGGCTTTGCCCACGTTAGTCTTTTAGAAATGAAAGTCGATTCAGTTCACGAAGGGGCCCGTCGTTTACTTAAAGTGATCCAAGACAAAGCAAAAAATCAAAAAAAAGTTTTATTGATCTCTCTTTCTTATGGTTCAGCTTTTGTCCGATTGATGCTCGATCACGCCAATGAAACTGAAAAGGCTTCCGTCAAGGGTTGGATGAATTTGTCTGGCCTTATCTTTGGTTCGCCTCGCTTCCATTGTTCGGATCGGGCGTTTTGGACTCAAAAAGTCAGTCGATTACAGCGGAGTTTTTCTAGTGAGCAGAAGTATTTCTTAACTCCACTGAGCAATCTTGATGTTAAGACAATTCATTTTTTAGGGCTACAGATTGGGCAACAACAAGGTGCCAATCGCAAAGAGAGAGAGTACCTCAAAGCCTGGGGACCCAATGACGGCCTCGTTCCCTTTTACCGCTATCAAAATCTGACCCATCCGGTGTTTAGTTTTGCCGGTGACGGGCATTGGATTTCTATTTCTGATCATGCTTCATTTTTTGCAAAAACAATGTCGGCCATGGTGAGTGTTTTGCCGGTTGATCAAAGAAAAGTCAATCGAGCTCTCTCTGCAAAATTTGATATGGATTTCACTTATTAATGTTCACTTTTTTAAAATGATTTTCATAAAGCGTTCATAGACTTTTTGTCTTTCATAGAACTCATGGATATGCCTTAGGGCCTTTTCTGCTTTTTCTTTTCGTAGTTGAGTTTGGTCAAGGATAATTTCAAGTTGTGATTTTAAATCCTGGCTGTCTTTGGGGAGAGCTAAAAATCCCAATTCACCTTGGCCAAGAATTTCAGGAACTCCACCGGCTCGAGTTGATAAAACCGGAACTCCGCTGGCCATGGCCTCGACTAAAACAAAACCAAATGTTTCTCGGTAAGAAGGCATGACAAAGAGATCCAGATTGGCGATCAATTGCTGAGGCTCTTTTTGAAAGCTGATGAAGCTCACTTGTTTTTCAATCTTTTTTTGCGCCACAAGCTCCTTCAATTTCTGAAAGTATTTTTCTTGGGAACTTTCACCTCGGGTGGGTTCTCCAACGATAAGGAGTTTAAGATTTTCTCGCGATCGGCAAAGATTCGAAAAAGCCTCGAGGAGTTCTTTTTGTCCTTTTTGTTGATCAATACGACCCATGACGCCAATAAGAAAATCATCTTCCTTATAGCCCATTTGACTTCGCACACTCAGACTTCTTAAAGAGGGTTTAAAGCGACTGACATCGACAAAGTTCGGAATGGTTTTGTATTTGGATTCTTTGATCGGCAAGTAAGGCATAAGGGCTTTTTTCTGCCAATCCGTCAAAGTGCAAACGTGATCCAGTCGGCAATAAATCAGTTGATGTAAAAAATCTTTTTTCTTTACTCCAACAAGCATTTGGGTAAATCCCACCAATTGAATTTTGTCTTGTTTCCAGAGAGCGGGAGAAACGATCCAAAGATCTCTTAAATTCTGTAAAAGAACCACATCCACTTTTTTTTGTTGAACTAACTTTCTCAGTTGATAAGTGAATCCCGGTGAAAAGTAATGGGCACTTTCCCACTCTAATGTTTTAAAGTTATTTTTCTTAAGGTCATGGCTCAAAGGAGAATCGGGTGTGCAAATGTTTAAATTCTTGTGCCCGTTATCTTTAAGGACTTGATTCCAACGTGTGACCGCCATCTCAAGCCCGCCCCAACCTTCGGACAAGCAGATATGCAAGAAATTCAGACTCATAATTGAAAACCTTCAAGTTTGAGAATCTGTTGGTAGGCGTAGACACGTCGATAAAATGGCAAAAAGCGAACCCAGGAATGATTCATGTCAGTTAGTGTGTCTTCCTGAAGGGTGCAGTGGGATTGGGCTTTATCTTCAATTTGTTGCCAGTTTTTAAACTGCTCTTTAAAGGAGGTTTCAAAGAGAAAAGAGGGCTTCAAGTAAGCCTCACTCCAAGAAAAGGCCTCTCTTTTTTTATGAAAAGCGGCACAAAATCCGAGGGGAAGTTGAGGTTGCGTAAAAAAAAGCTCTAAATTTTCTGGTGAGTTTATCGGATTCAGAGCTGAAGAGATTCGGTCGTAATAAAGACGAAGCCTCTTGATATCTTCTTTGCTCAGAAGTTGAGAGAGTTTATCCAACTTGCGACCCTTCAGCGCGAGGTCAGCCAAAAACTCCAATTCTTTTTCAAGGAGTGAAAGTCCCGCGCGATTAAAGTCAAAATGCTCAGTGCTGATGAGCAAACGAGCAAAATGACGAACCGGAGTGGCTGGTGATTCTAGAGAAGCTTCGGCTTGCCAACGAGTATGATTGAGAAGGGCCTGCCCCATCACGACAAAATCGATAATTTTAAAAGATGGACTTTCAAAGTCAGATGACTTAAGACTCCAAGAGTTAAAATCGAGGCTTTTTATAAAAAAACTTTGCAGCGGTTCGGTCTCACTGAGAAGAATTTTTTTATCAAGCCAGTGCTTTCCTAAGGCTAATATTTTCTGACGATTGTCGGGTTTTAGGATGGGCCAGTCATTTTTAAGAGTGCTTCGAAAAGTGGGATCATAATCAGCAAGTCTTGTGTTTGGTGGAGCAAAGAGTTCATGACCGCGATAGAACTGGTCATCCTTTAACCAAGAGTCGATTTGATTTTTCTGCTGAGTTTGCCACTGTTTTATCAGAGGTTGATATTTGATTTGATCCACCAAATCGACCATGACAAAAAGTATTCCGTTGAGAACCAGGATGGTGAGTAAGGTAAAAAGTAGAGATCGGGCCATATATCCTCTAAAGCTCTCATCAGTGATTAAGCAATGATAGTCTTTTTCCCCTGATATGTTGGGTCTTGATGCGCAGCATGCTGAATTCTAAGTTAAAGGTTCCCATGGGCTTTACTTGTGAGCCTGATTAAGGCGTGTTAGAAATAAGCCAAAAGGAGTCTGTTATGTTGACTGTTAATCAGCGTTTATTTTTTATGTTTTCCCTCACGCTTTTGATTTTATGGGTCCGATTGGTACCCCATCAAGCCGAGACTGTGCCTGTCATCGCTCTTTTTTTACTACTTGGTTTTGTGAGTACACACTGGATCTTAGGATCTGTCCTTGGTTTAACAGCCTATTTGATCAGTGATCTCTATCTAGGGATCTATCCTGGGTGGTTTATGAATTATTTAGCTTTTTTTGCTCTTATCTTAATCGGTCAAAGTTTCAAATTCCATTGGCTAAGCGCTATAAAGAACACCCTTCTTGCCAGTTTTATTTTCTTTGTGATTTCAAATCTGGGTGTTTTTCTTTTTAGCGGACTTTACCCCCATACCATTTCTGGTTTCTATCAGTGTTATTTGATGGCGGTCCCGTTTTTTAGAACCACTTTGATTTCCAATGGAGTGTTTTTATTGGCTATGACAGCAATTGTTCAGACTTATATTTTTGTTCAACAAAAGAAAGAGCAAGAGCTTTTTTAGTTTTTTTATGAAGATTTAAAGGTCAATGGACCAATTTTAGTTTTTCAAATTAAAGATGACAGGTTGTTGTGAGTTTTGAAATAGGGGAATCCAGTTATGGCTGATAAAAATGATCGATACCCAGACAACAAGCCTGGAAAATATTATGTCGATCGATCTTGTATTGATTGCGCCGCTTGCAGTTTAACGGCCCCTGATCATTTTATGTTAGATGAGGATGATGGCCATGCCTTTGTCATCAAGCAGCCCACCACTCCAGAAGAAGAAGAGCTTTGTAAAGAAGCCATGGAAGGATGTCCTGTGGAGAGTATAGGTAGCGACGGGGCAGACTGAGTGGCTCAACAATCTCAGAAAACTGATTTTAGTCTCTATAATAACGCCTTTTTTAATCGCGAAATCCAGTGGCTTGAATTCAATCGCCGAGTTCTTCATCAGGCTCTCTCTCCTAAAACTCCCCTTTTTGAGCGCATCAAGTTTATGGGGATTTTTACTTCAAATCTTGATGAGTTTATCATGAAGCGAGTGGGGGGACTGAAACGTCAATTGCATTTTGGTCTCACCCAAAAATCACACGACGGTCTGAGTGCTCAAGAGCAGCTCTTAGCCATTCGTCAGTTTATTTCTGAGGACTCTGAAAAGCTCACCCAGCTTTACAAAAAAGAAATTATTCCACAGTTGGCCGAGCATAAAATCTACCTTAAAAAATGGAAAGACCTGTCCAACCCTCAAAAGAAAAAACTCAGGGACTACTACCGTGCCAATATTTTTCCGGTGCTCACACCCTTAGTGGTAGATACGGCGTTGCCCTTTCCTTTTATCTCAAATCTTTCTTTGTCTTTAGCGATTAAGCTTGAACATAAAACTGATAATGAAATTCTTTTTGGACGGGTAAAGGTTCCTAAAATATTTCCAGCCTGGTTTGAAATTGAAAATGGTCCTCAGGGTGTGAGCTACATTTCTCTTTTGCAAGTGATCTCACAAAATCTTCACGATCTTTTTCCAGACATGAACATTTTAAAGGTTATGCCCTTTCGTATCACTCGCAATGCCGACCTCGAACGGGATGAAGAAGGAACGGAAGACCTTCTTGATATGATTACCGAAGAGGTGAGGCAACGTCGTTTTGCCGAAGCGGTCCGTTTAGAAATTGGTCGTAATTCTGATCCTTGGATGGTTGACCTCCTTAAAGTTGAATTGGAACTGGATAATGAGGATGTGTATCAAAAAGCGGGATTATTGAATTACTCTTCCCTGAATGAAATCTGTGAGTTGCCCCTGCCTCATCTTAAGTTTCCCCCATGGACACCCAAGGTGCTTCCTCCTTTTCAAGATTCACAGACTTCGATTTTTGATTTAATCAAAAAAAATGACCTTATGGTTCATCATCCTTATGAGAGTTTTACTTCTTCCGTGGAACGTTTTATTCGCTCTGCCAGTGAAGATGAAAATGTTTTAGCGATTAAAATGACCCTTTACCGCACCAATGAGAAAAGTTCGATTATTTCCTCCCTGATCGAAGCCGCGCAAAGAGGAAAACAGGTGGTTTGCTTAGTCGAACTTAAAGCGCGATTTGACGAAGAAAGAAATATCTACTGGGCTCAGCAGATGGAGAAAGCAGGGATTCATGTGGTTTATGGGGTGATTGGTTTTAAAACCCATTGCAAGACAACCCTGGTTTTGCGCAAAGAAAACAAAGATATTCAAGCTTACGCTCATATTGCCACCGGCAACTACAACAGCCAAACCGCCAAAGTATACACCGATTTGGGATTGCTCACCGCTAATAAAGAACTCACCGATGATGTTGTTCAACTTTTTCACTTTCTGACGGGACGCTCTTTTCAACGGGAGTTTAAGACTCTTCTGGTTGCACCCATGAATATGAAGGCTCGCTTTCTTGAGTTGATTAAAAATGAGATCAAACAAGCCCAGCAGGGTAAAAAAGCTGAAATTATAGCAAAATTCAACAGTCTAGAAGATCAAGATATTTGTCTTCAACTTTATGAAGCCTCTAAGGCGGGAGTTAAAATCGATCTTATCGTCAGGGGCTTTTGTTGTCTTAAGCCCCAAGTCAAAGGACTGAGCGAAAATATTCATGTGTACTCAGTGGTTGGACGTTTTTTAGAACATTCCCGAATTTTTTATTTTAGAAATGGCAGTGAAGATCCCCTGGATGGTTTATTTTATATTGGTTCGGCCGATTGGATGCATCGCAATCTTCAAGGCCGAGTTGAAGTGGTTGCCCCCATTGTTGATCGCAGTTTAAAAAGGCGATGTTACGATATTTTTCAACTGGCTCTCGAAGATCAAGTGACTTGTTGGGAGCAGAGTTCAGATGGAAGTTACAAAATTCGGTCGTCAAAAAAAGAAGACCTTGAAGGTTCCCAAGAGAAACTCATGCGTCTGGCTCAGTTAAGGTCCCAAAGTCTTTTATCAGATTGAGCTTTAGATTGAACTATTCTTTGAAGCTAGACGAGAGATGAATCAAAAGACCATCTTGAAGTCCCACCTGAGGGATAAGTATCTTCTCACATCCACCCATTTTCATTAGGGTTTGGGTCACCAAAGCGGCCGGTAAAATCACATCCGCACGATCGGGTTTTAACCCAAATTTCACAATTCTTTTTTCGTAACTCACATCGTTGAGTTCTTTAAATACTTTTTCCATCTCTTTATAACTCAGATCAATCCCTTCACGGCTGGTGATATGACTCTTGATTTTTATAAATCGATCCATATTTCCGCCGGTTCCAACCGCTTTTTGAAGAGGTGCAAGTCCATCAAAGAAAGAGGAGACTTGGTTTTTGACATAATCGGGGAGCCACTTCTCTAAGCTCTCTTTATGTTCTTCATGAAGTTTGAGCATGCGAACCATGCCTATGGGGTAGCTTTTTTTTCTCAGCACTGAACCCTGATCGAGGGCAATCAACTCAACACTGCCACCGCCAATATCGATCAGTAAAGAGCGGCCTTCACTGAGATCGAGTTTTTGCTGAATGGCATCGGTGACCAGCTTCGCCTCTTCGTCACCAGAAATTATTTCGATCTCAATTCCGGTCTTTTCGAAGATCGATTGGACCACTTGAAGCCCATTGTGGGATTCACGCATAGCACTGGTCGCTACCGCTCTTAATTTTTCGACGTTATGGTTTTCCAATTGATTTTTAAAACGAAAAAGGGCCTGTTCAAGATCGGCCTGGGCAAGATCGTCAATTTTTCCCATGGTAAAAACACTGGAGCCTAAACGAACCGGCTCTCGAGAGCGGTAAGTGATGCGTAAATCGTGGGCGCTTCGTTTGGCGATGGCGAGTCTGACAGCATTTGAACCGATATCAATGGCAGCGAAATAACACATTCTTTAAATATTGATAACTTCGCCCCTAATGTCTACCCAAAAATACTCTTCTCAAAAACCATACCTCATTTTTTTCTCC
>JBGSSY010000358.1:0-2323 GCA_041736775.1 Bdellovibrionales bacterium
CTACCAATTGAGTTACTCCCGCCCTATGTAAACAAAAAAAAGTGGTGGAGGAGAGAGGATTCGAACCTCTGAAGGCTAGGCCAGCAGATTTACAGTCTGCCCTCGTTGACCGCTTGAGTACTCCTCCGCAAACCATAGAGACTCTATCAGAAAGGGTCTTAAGTCCATTGGTTTGAACTGTTTAACCCATCAAGGACTCCTCTTTGGAACCCTTAGTCATAAATGGTGCTGAATGAGGGACTCGAACCCCCAACCTATTGATTACAAATCAATTGCTCTACCAATTGAGCTAATTCAGCTTTTTTATTTAAATAAGACGATGGATTTAAATAATGGCACAAGGGAAGTCAATCTTAAAACAGGATTGGGGGTTGGCTCAGAGGGACGAGTCTGCTGAAGTGAGGGGCGAAAAAAAATTAAAAAGAAAGTGTGCGATGAAACTCGTAAGCACAAAGAGCAAAGGCCACAGACGCGTTGTAACTGGAGCCACTTTCAACTTGGGGAATACTCACCAGCTGGTCACAAAAATTTTCGGTGGAACTTCTTAACCCACTGCCTTCAGCTCCTACAATAAGAACTGATCTTTGCGCCGGTTTGAGTTGGGGCAAAAGAACACTGCCTTTTTCACTGAGACCATAAACCCAATAACCCTGTTCTTTGAACCAAGTCAGTTGAGTTTGAAAATGACAACTTTCAACCGGGACATGTTCTGCACCGCCGCAGGCGACTTTACAAACCACCGGGGTTAAATCAACCGTTCGGTTTTTAGGGATAAAAATCCCGTCTACCGAAAGAAGCCAGGAAGTGCGAAGAATGGCCCCTAAGTTATGGGGGTCGGTGATGCCATCAAGGAAAACCACCAAACTTTTTTCTTTTTCAGCCATGGAGTCATCCCATTGGGGACGTTGAGTGAGACAAACCGCAACACCTTGGTGGCCTTCACCGATGGCATTAAAAAATTTAGGACCTTTGGTTTTCACAGTGATTCGTTTTTTTTCACAAATCGCGATCAGGGCTTCGTGATCTTTTTGGCGGCCATCAATGACTGAGACTTCAGAAATCCATTGGGGATGGGTTTTCACAGCTTCATAACAAGCATGTGTACCGATCACCCAGCGCTGAGACTTAGTAGAAGCTTGACTCAAAAGGTTATCTCCAAGGTTTTAAGAGTTTGTGCCAATGCATTTTCAACGGAAGTTTCTATTTTTTCTTTTGTCTTGCGACTAACGAGTTCGATTTTATTATTTTCAAACCCCCGCTTACCAATCACAACTCGCAGAGGAAAACCAAGAAGGTCTGCATCTTTAAATTTGATACCCGGACGCTCGGAGCGATCATCAACAAAGACTTCGTAACCGGCTTTTTCAAGGGATTGAGTGTATTGATCGGTCCACTCCATAATATTTTTTTCATCGGGATCAAGGAGGCAAATATGGACTTGAAAGGGAGCCACACTTTTGGGCCAAATCATTCCATCGCCATCGTGATTTTGTTCAATAATAGCTTGAAGGCTGCGGGTGACTCCAATTCCGTAGCAGCCCATCTCAACAGTTTGAGACTGTCCTTTTTCATCGAGAAATTTTAGGTTCATGGGTTCGGCATATTTTTTACCGAGATAAAAAATATGGCCCACTTCAATTCCTTTTTTGAGGATCAAAGGCTTTTTACACTCAGGACAAGGATCACCGGATTTAACTTGAGAAATATCAGCCTTGAGTGAAACTTTAAAATCCCTCTCAGGAACAACATTTTTAAGATGAAAATCATCGGCATTGGCGCCAACGATAAAACTCGTAAGACTTTCAAGCTGATTATCCATGATTGTTGTAACGTTGAGACCCACGGGGCCGCAGCTGCCTGGTTTTGCTCCTGTTAATTGAAAAACTTCTTGATCACTGAGGGGTTCGACATCACTCACCGCTTTTAAAATATTTTTGGCTTTGATCAAGTTCACTTCTCGATCGCCACTGACCAGAAGTGTGGCTTGTTGCCACTTTTCATTTTGATCTTGGTATTTAACAAAAAAAGTTTTGACCAATTGAGAGGACGGAATTTTGAGAGCTTTTTCTAGTTCTTCAATTGTTCGTAGGCCTGGGGTGCTGAACTTTTCCATTTTTTGTTCTGATGGTGTGGCTTTAACAGCTGTAGAAATCAAAGGGGCGACTTCAACGTTAGCCGAATAATCACAACTGTTGCAAAGAAGCACTTGATCCATACCATGATCAGCGACCACTTGAAATTCATTGGAGAGATCACCACCTATGGCACCGGAATCCGCTTTGACTACGGTGTACTCAACTCCCAATCTTTTAAAAATGGTGTG
>JBGSSY010000022.1:0-3470 GCA_041736775.1 Bdellovibrionales bacterium
TACCAATGCAACTTGGCTGGTGTTTTTTATACCGTCCTTTATTCTCATCGTTTTTGCTCTGATTGATTTGTTTCTTCTTAAAGACACCCCCGGAGACGCTAACCTGGATGATTTTGACACCCATGATGCCTCTTCTGATGAAATGGACAAAAGCTTCACCATGAAAGAGCTTTTGGGTCGGGTTTTCAAAAGTCGTTTGATGATGATTATTGCAGCTATCGAGTTTACCTCAGGAGTTTTGAGAAACGGGATTATGCAATGGTACTTTATTTTTGCCGCCGAAGTTCCTGCGATGAAAGAAATTTTCTTCACAAGAAATTGGGGTATTTCAATTGCCATTTCTGGAATGTTGGGTGGTTTTACGGCCGGTTACATGTCTGACAAACTTTTTCAGTCCAGACGGGCACCACCCGCCGTGATCATGAACTTTGTGATGATGGTTCTTTTGATCACAATGTTGGTCTTGCTCTATCGCTCACCCACTATCGTTGGGCTATGTGCTGTTCTGATGTGTTTTGCCGTTATTGGTGTTCACTCACTGATGTCAGGAACTGCAGCTGCTGATTTTGGAGGTCGAAAAGCGACTGCCACCGCCTCTGGCATTGTCGATGGTTTCGTTTACCTGGGAAGTGGCCTTCAATCTTTTGCTATCGGTTTTTTAGTGGAAAAAGACTGGATCTACTGGCCTCTATTTTTGCTTCCCTTTACCGTCATTGGCTTTTTGCTTTCGTTCAAAATTTGGTGGGAAATCCCGGAGGCGACAAAACGTTATTTGGTGGATGTCGAGAAAAAAGTTTTGCGAGTCAAAAAAATCAAACTCAAAAAAATTAAAATTATTCCTTAATCGCTTTTATGGGAAAATCATTTATTTTTTAAGCTCGATTATTGTTTTTTTCTCACGTTAAACTGCGGTTTATGTGTGGGAGGAACTTTTAGAACCACAGCGTCCTTGCTTTGTCAGCATTTTGCTCTGCGAGCAAAAGCGCGTCACGCTTGCTGAAGATTCTAAAAGTTCCTCCCACACATAAACCGCAGTCTGTTCGAATTTAAAATGTGGAGACCAAACAGATTTCAAATCAATATATTATTACCCGTGATACGGACTATGATGGATCTGTTACAAATAATATAAGAGAAGGTAAAAATAATTTTATTCAAAAAGAGAATCATTTTGACCAAGAGTTAATTTATCAACAAGATCCATTTTTAAAAACCAGTTTTATAGGTCGATTAAATTCATATATACCTAGCAATGGAAACCTAACTCAGGTTGAAAGAAAGAGAGATATAGCTTATAGAGATCCAGCCGATCCACTTTCTGATTTTGTACTGACTGATCAATACATTGAAAATGAGACTGACACCACAGAACACAAATATGATAGTTCTTTAAAAACTCACAAATTGACTTCCCCTGAAGGTCGTATCAGTCAAATTAAGATTAATCAAAATGAGAGACCCACTGAGTTTATATTACCTGGTATGAATAACATTCTACTCAGCTATGATAACTCTGGGCGAGTGAGTGTTATCACTCACGGTAATCGAGTAACCCGCTATTTTTATGACAACAAAGGGTATTTGAATAGAATCGTTAATGCCGAAGGCGAAGAGACACTATTTACGAATGACTCTAATGGGAATGTCCTCACCCAAGAACTTAATGATGGTCGACTTATTGAGTTTGACTATAATGCCCATAATCTTCTGACTGGGCTTAAACCGGCAGGTAAATCAAGACATCAGTTCAACTATAACGCTCAAAATTTATTAACCAGTTATACCCCACCAAGTATCAATGGCGTATCAACTCCCACTCAATTTAACTACAATTTAGACAAAGACCTTACAGGCATTACTCGTGCTGATAACAAAACAATAAGTTTTAACTACTCTCCTGGTGTCAAAAGACAACTTGCTTCTCAGGTTTCAGCCGAAGGTCAAATATATTATACTTACGATCCCGAAGCACGTCCCATACAAATTCAAAGTGAAGACAACCTTGATATGACGATCTTTTATTCTGGCGATCGACTTGCCCTTTACAATATTCCCAATGTAGGTACTTACAATCGAAGTTTTAACAACAAACAACTCATCGATTCTGACAATTACCAAAGTGGTCTTACTTACGATAAAGATGGACTGCTTAAAAGCCTTGGTGGCGGTAAAATTTCAATCCTACGTAATACCCAAAGTGGTTTCATCGATTCAATTCAATATCAAAGCTCAGCCTTCGTCGATGATTTTACCTATAATGCTTTTGGCGAGGTCTTAAACTACAAGTTCTCAATTCTCGACACCCCTCAATTTAAAATGGATTATGTACGCGATCGCTTAGGCCGAATCACAAGCTCTGTTGAATTAGACAACAACACCTCATACACCTACGACTCTACTGGCCGCTTAAAAACGGTCTCTGATCAATCAGGCCTTACTACCTATCACTATGATTCAAACAGCAACATCACCCAGGTCATATCCCCTCTTGGCACCTTTAACGGCACCTACGATGAACAAGATCGACTGATTTCTTTTGGAAACTTTACTTTTCAGTACAACAACCATGGGGAGTTAAAATCCAAAACAGATTCAACTCTGAGTCAAACAACTCATTACACCTATGATTCTTATGGCAATTTAAAACAAGTAAGCCTTCCCGGCAGTGACATCATTCAGTATAAAGTCGACGGCTTTAACAGAAGATCAGTCCGACTTAAAAACGGAGTGGAAACTGACAGCTATATTTATAAAGATCAACTCAACCCAGTACTTGTCACAAAAGCAAACGGAGCACAGCAGATTTTTTATTACGCTTCAAAACCAAATGTGCCAGACATGATGGATTATAATCAGCAGAGCTATAAGATCGTGAGCGATCACTTAGGCTCTGTGAGAAAGGTGATAAACCTTAGCACTCAACAAGTAGAGCAAGAAATAAAATACGATGCTTATGGTAAGGTATCAGAGGATTCTAATCCTGGATTTCAACCATTTGGGTTTGCTGGTGGAATCTATGATCCTGAAACTGGACTAACAAGGTTTGGGGCTAGAGATTATGATGCTAGTGTGGGACGGTTTACAAGTAAAGATCCGATATTGTTTGCAGGTGGAGATTCTAATCTTTACAGTTATGCTTTTAACAACCCAATTAATGTCATTGATCCAGACGGGAAATGCCCGCTCTGTGTTGCTATTGGCGTAGGTGGGATTGTAGGAGGAGTGGCTGGGGGTTTTACCTCAGCAATAAACGGTGGAGATGCCAACGCAATAACTGGCGCTATAATTGGTGGAGCTGTTGGTGGAGGTTTAACAGTTGGCCTTGCCGGGGCTGCTATTTTGACTGGAACTATCGGTGGTGTGACAGGTGCGACTAGCGCAGTTACTGGAGGATTGATAAACTCAGCTATCCAAGGACTGTTTACAACTGCAGATATTATTAACCCCGGCAATAACAATAATAATACGAA
>JBGSSY010000042.1:0-2280 GCA_041736775.1 Bdellovibrionales bacterium
CAACCACCATGGCGGCGGCGAAACGCATGATCTCTGCGGGAAGGTGGTGGAGGCCGTTACGTAAAGATTTTTTTATGCTGTATCCATCAGAATTATAAAGCGCAACGAGGTTTTGAGCCTGTACAGAATCCATGCTCTCGGCGAATTGTTTTAAATCTCTGGCGACTTCTGAGGCACGAGTTTGCCCCTGTTTTTCAAAGTGACTAATCTGAGAATCAAAAAGAGCTCGAGATTCTTTGGGCAATTGAGCGCGCTGAAGACTGGGATCGACAGAGCCTTCGGAAAAAACTTGTATCGGGCCAATGTGTTCTAAAATAAGCTGAAAACGATGATAATTGTAACTGGATTTTTTGGGGTCTAATTTATCATAGGCTTCAACTAAAAGTCGGCCTTGCTCTAACGACTCCGTTTTTTGTTGTTGCGAGTGTGCGGAGAAGGAAGAGAAAAAAATCAGAATGGGGAACCATAGAGCTAAATAGGGAGTCATAGGAGGGTGATTAGCAAATTATAGGCCACTAGGGTATAAAAAAATGCAGTTGTATTAACAAGTGTTTAACTGAATTGTAAATTCAATCACTAGTAAGTTCACTCCTTAACACTGTCTAGAATAATGACAGCTTAGAAAAAAAGACAATTGGGATTAGTGATTCATGAAGAGAGAACTTTAGAGTGAAAACTCTCGAGTTGCTGAATGGCTCTTTTGGCCTGGTACTTTAGTTCTGCACTTTTTTGCGCTTGGGTGGCTAATTTCAATCTTAAATTTTCGTCTTCAATCAAAGTCTCTAATTCTCGGGCGAGTGACTCTGGATCTCGAGCGATAAAGTGCAGACCATCATAACCATGTTGTATAATTTCAAGTGGCCCCCCCTCATTGGGCGCAACGGGCACGGCTCCAACCATCATGCCTTCGATTAGCGTCAAACCAAATGACTCTGGCTGCACAGAGGCGCTCACGACAATATCAACAGCGGAGAGACAAAGAGAGACATCAGGAGCGGGCCCAAGAAGTTGAGCCGGCAAAGCTTTTTCAACAATTTGATTTTTAAGAGAATTGAAATAAGCATCACCTTTAAAAGCCTCGCCCCAAATGCAGCAAAAAAAATCATTTTTTAATTTCTTTTGTTTGAGGATTTCAAGGGCCTCCAAAAGTAAATCCACGCCCTTAAGGCTTTGCAAACGACAGAGAATGGCAATCAAAACTGTTGATGGCTGAGTGATTGAATTTTGCGCGAGAAGAGTATTGCGATACTGTTGAGCTTCAGCCGAAGAGGCTTTTTTAACATCAGTTCCCAACAGTATTTTCTCAAGAGGAAGTTTGCGTGAAATAAAAAAACGCAGAGGAGCTTCTAAACGTCTTTGTTCGGCGGAGGTAAAGTGAGAGTTGGTGATGATCCCTTGATTGGGCAAAAGTGCCGCTAATCGGTCCATCCAGCCCGAAGGAGGCCCGTGTTGAAACCAGACATGTTTTATGCTCATTCGGTAGCAAGGCCAAGCCACAAAAAGTGCAGTATAGGCTGACGTCGAATGAACCAGTTGAATATTGAATTGGTTTATTATTTTTTGAATTTCAGCGCTGACTTTATTGCGGTCATTGATATGAGACAAGCGAGGAGGAGAGTTGAGAAGAAAGACAGACGCCCCATTGCTTTTTAAAAAATCAAAGAGTGGACCTGGCCGAAAACAAAGATAGTGATTTTCAAACAGACTCTTATTACAGTGAGTCAATGTTTGTTTTATAAAAGTTTCTGCTCCACCAATTCCACTCATGGGGCAAACATAAAGTATTCTTTGCATATGATATTAAAGCGAATAATCGCTCAAACAGACAAGTAATAATTCGTAAAGAGGGAATAAAAAAATCTCATAAAACTCAGTCTATTCTGAGTGAAAAATAAAGCCGTATTCTGAGCTGGCCCAAGGGCTAGCGAACTTCAATTGAGTGAGGGGCTGTGTAAAGAATGATTGTGCCTGAGTGACTAATTTTACATAATAAAAGTTATGAAAAACATAATGAAAAGACTTTTCTGTTCACTTGTAGTCACATTCTTTTTAAAAGCCCAATTGCATGCTCAAAGTTCGAGCTATTTAGGCCTACAAAGTTTTGATAAAAGTAGTGGAGCTGAATTTGTCTCAGGCAACCAACCCGGTACAGTGATGATGAAGGTCAATTTGTGGGGAGCAGTAAATCGCCCGGGCATCCATCATATCCCAGTTAAGTCCGACCTTATGTCTTTAGTTTCCTATGCTGGTGGACCTACGGCGGCTGCAATTCTTGATGAT
>JBGSSY010000078.1:0-11609 GCA_041736775.1 Bdellovibrionales bacterium
GAACTGTCATAGAACAAATCCGTGAAAAGTTCTGACGCGGCTGAATTCCCATGGGCAACGTGGCCCCCTAAAAAATTAAAACCGAAAAACACAACAATACGACTCAAACCCCTAATAGACATATCCACCCCGCTTGACCGAATTAGAAGGGGTTGTATCAGAATCTTCTTTAAATTCATAGAAAGTTTGTGTTTGTTTTTAATTAAAAACATAAACTCATCATCCTTTTGGGTGGGCGTTTAATACCAGCCCCAGGGAAGTGGATTTATTTTCAATACTCTAAGAGTTCAAGAATGGTTGTATTATAAGAATTAACATTGGGTAGAAACTTGCAGTTTCTCAGTTGAGCTCTCTCAAAATCCGAAAATTTGCGATCCACTGCTAAACGAACCCCATTCGTATTTGGGGTCGGAAAACTTGAACTCACGTCTGACATGATTTTTTCGATAGATTTTTGATCAAGGCTTAATTCAAAATTGTAAGTATTAAGTCTATTGTTATTAACAGAATTATAAAATCCAGAAAGCACCAACGGATGTTCACTGGACCAACCTGAGAAGTATTCAATATTCTCCCAAGCCACTGAGGCTTCTAAAGCTGTAGTTTTAAAATAATCATTGCTGATAGCTACATTCCAATCATATACCGATAAGCCACCATTAGGATTGATTTTAATCGATCCGTAGGCCACTGTTTTATAAGCATCAGAAGATAACACTTCGGTCTTAGGAATGTCATGGCAAAGAACGGTTCCTTCACTCGCTTGAGTGACCAACGGATTCATACAAACGATTAAAAATAGAAAAGCAAATAGAATCTTCATGAGTTAACCCTCTCTCTTATTTCAATGAGACTGAAGCCTAGTGGTCTTCTTCGATTTTGTCGAGTGCAACAATTAAGGATTGTAAAAAGAAGAAAGTTGTCAAAAATACGAACAAGTAAGACTGAAAAATTTTCCAGAACTTTCGACCTCGGAATTCAAAATCAAGTTTTGCTTTTGTTCAAATATTCACCTTTAAGTTCTCTTCTTTAAGAATCAGCTTGGCGGCCATTAGGAGGCCCATCGGTTTATTATAAATAAAATGTTATGTTCTATATATCTAGCGACACAGTCTTTGTAATTTTTCACGGCCACATACTCTGATAAAACTTCGGCATCCAAAAGTGACCCCAATAATTATCAATAGGATTATTGAAAATTTTAAAAAGCAACTTCTGCGTTAAAGATGATCCCCGTATCGGGATTAAAGTTTTTTACACGAGTGTATGACCGATAGGGATTGACTGAAAAGTCGATCCAATCTTCGTAGATATGTTGGCGATAAACTGAGGAGATTGTGTAAGCATTGATCCACCAAGGAGATGTTCCCACAGCCGTTGTGAACGAGAGAGAGATCGCCTTACTGGAGGAAATAGTATAGAAAAGCGAAGGCCCATGCGTGCTTTCAAAACCCCGCGCCGTTAAAAGCCAGTTGAAGGAATTCCCGAATTGAAAAAGGAGAGAGTCTGAAATTGAGTATGAAGAAATTGTCGAAAACGCACTTTCCCATTCCCTTTGCGCCGACCATCTTATGTCAAAGACCGCGTGGTGCAGAAATTGCCCCCACTCAAAGTCCCTTGTTGTTTTAAGCCGTCCCTCAAAAAAGTTGTTGCTGTCTAAACGAAATCGTTGATCAAAAGAAAGCCTCCATGGGTTGAGCTCTCGAGGTTGATCTTGCGTTTCGTAGTCTTCCTTGGTCATGAAGACTTCATCTATCTCCTCGTCTTTGTATAGAGCAACGTCTTCATCCATCCTAATGCTTTCATAGACTTCCATTTCTACAGTTTCATCGCCTGGTTCGACTTCGCCGAATTCATTGGTCTCAGCAGCAATGGATTCACTTCTCATAGAACCTGTTCTAAAGTTTATAAGTCTATCTTTTTTGCGCTTTAGCCAGCGATCGGCCTGAGCTGACCAATTTTGAAAGGTTGCAGGTCTTAACATGAGCCGAACGTTGTAAGATGTTTCACTGGGATAACCGTCAAAAAGAGTATGGCGCCCCGAAACCCGAAGTGTTGAAAAGCGTCGATTTTCATCTGTTCGTTCAGTGCCAAAGAGATCATCAATCCGGTCCGTCAAATTGCGAACCTTGGATGTGGTTGCTCGCCGAAGCAGTGGCTGCTGGGAAAGGGGATCGACTTGTTCCTCGAGCTCTTGCGCGATGACGGTTGTGGGGGAAAACAATAAAAGTATCGCAAAAAGCGCAAAAGTTTTCATTTGATGAGACCATAGGTAACTCTCACTGATGCATTATGTCAATTGGATTAAGATTAGATCAAGCAATGTCCTAAGCAGAAACTCAATCACCTCCTCTAAACACCAGAATACTTTTATCCCTAAAAAAAAACATATAAATGGGGAATAATTATGAGAAGTCTACTAACCCTATGAAGAAGGGAATGTTTTGCTTTTACTGGTTTCAATCATTTTTCAGTCGGTGATGGCTTTGGCTTGTATAGGGGACTATTACTCGATCCCGCCTAGTATTTCCCAAACCATTGACGAATGTGGAACTTGCCAAATTGTAACCAATGGTTTGACCACTCAGCTTTTTGTGCCGACCAAAACCACCACTGAATGGGCAGCGTTTCGTAGCAATGTAACAGCAAACACCGCCGGGGCTGTGAGCTTGAGTGCCTGTGGTTCGATCTGCACCTATCCCTTGGATAGCCTTCCAACTCCCGGGGCCGCCTACTCGGTGCGCCGCTTGCGTAGCGCCTATGCAGGTCCACTGATTCGGGTGAGACGATCAAGCGACAATACTGAACTTGATATAAGCGCTTCTGGTACGGGTTGTGGCGACCTGGACACCGCGGCTCTGCTGGCGTTTGTGGGTGCTGGCAATGGCTTTATTAGAACTTGGTATGATCAAAGTGGAAACGGTTTGAATATCACCCAAACCACCAACGGCAATCAGCCCCGTATTGTGAGCGCGGGTACTGTCGACACTATCACAGGTGGTAAGCCCGGCGTGCGCTGGCTTGGCACTCCCAACGCCCAAGCCTTAACGGCTGCAGCCCCCTTTGCTTCAAGCAGCGAGTTGACGGTGAACATGGTTCATCAAGAGGTGGTCCGCAAGAACAGTTGGGCTTGGATTCTAGCTCTCAACGCTGACCCTGGGGGGCGGATTTCTACTCACATGGCGTGGGGTGATGGGGTTATTTATTGGGATATAGGCGGGTGCTGTGCAGCTCCTAATAGAATCAGCACAACCATGCCGGTGGCGGTTGGTACGGCCAATGTCTTCTCCTATGTGAGTTCCGCTTCAACCAGTACCCGTGCGATCTATGCCAATGGAACCTCTTTCCTTACCGGAACCCCGGTGACTTCCACCGTATCAAGGGTCCATTTAGGATCTGATGGAGCCGCCGCAATGAATGGTTTTTTTTCCGAATTTTTGGTTTTTCCGAATCTGTTAACCTCTGGCGAGCGACGAACGATCGAACTCAGCCAGAAGACATACTACAGCACACCTTAGCCATGTTTGCCGACATGAAAAGAACGAAATATTAAACAGTTTTTAAATAAATTTAAAGCCCCTTCCCCGCCAAAAAGGGCCACACTATTCAAGGCCGAAGGCCTTTCGTTTTTTAATACATAAAATATTATGTTCTATTTACAAATTCTTTAAGAAGGGAAAATGATTCTGAACTAAATAACACAATCGATTATGTTAGCAACAAAAGCACTATTCTTTAAACTTATCAACAATTTTTTGTAAATCTTCTAGATGGCAAAACCTCGGCCTATTTGTTAGACTCTTTTCTATCTCTTCTGCCATAGCTTCCAAAATCATTTGATTTCCTTTTTTATTCATGTGGCAGCATGAGTCTACGTAGATGGTTTCACTTTCATTTTGAAAAATAGACAATAGACTGATTACGTTAAGCCCACTTTCCCTCAGTCGAAGAAATTCATTGTCTTTTAAAAATTTTCTTAATCTTTTTTCTTTTTCTGAATCATCGTAAGGTAAACCTTGTTCAGCGATTGAAAGTTTTTTAGCAAATTGGGGAAATGGCTGAATAAAAAAAAGGCTTCTTGTTCCTTGTGAAAGCAGGATATTTTGCTGGAGGCATGATAGTTTCACCCATTGTTTCAAGTTCTCTTTAAGTGAGTGCTTCAATTCTCCATGAAGATCATTTCCGTAAAAACGGTGTCGCGGTACAGAATCATTTTCTAACTGCAATTTTAACAACCACTTATTGATTTGATAATAAATAAAGAGATCGACTGTTTTATGGGATTTTAACCAGTAACGATCCTGTATTAGTCGCTGTTTTACCGAATACTTCCATTCTAATAAGTTAATTAGAAGTGTAACGGATCGCATTTTTTTGAGGCCGGAAAAATAGAACTTGGAAACTGTCTCAATAGGAAAATAGGGAGGAAATTTTTCATGATGAAAGTTTGAAAGTTCATTTACTCCCTCAACGTTGACCGCGATATCTAACCCTTCTCCGTATAGGGCTGAAATATTCAATTGCTCAGGCTGCTTACCGCCACCTTTGGCGAATTCAACAATCATAAAGTCCGCACCGGATTTTTTTTTCGCCAGTTGCAATGCTCGTTTTTTCAATTTTTGATGCAGAACTCTGTTCCTATCATTAAATTCAAAGAGTCCCTGAGCAACTGAACCTCCGAAAATCCCAATATTAAAAGAATTCGCGCTTTTTTTAAGGTGATAAATTTCATACCGTTCAAAGTTATATTTTTCAAAACGATCTTTTACAAAACCAAAATAGGGATGGGGATGCTTTCCGCTATAGTCGTAATCTTTTAAGGTTTGTTCAATTGGAAGATGGCCTACAAATTCTTGATCGATGGAAGTAAGTGAATTTTTTACTTTGAAATCAATAAAATCGTACAGAAAAAATTGACTGCTCATCTCGAACAGCAGAAAAAATAGAGACGCATTCACTAAAAACAGGAGACTCGTTTTAACTAAAAATAAGTGTCTTGCGCCATGGACTTTAAAATTCAAACTGTCTTCCTCCAATCACTATCCAACATAGCACATCCAAAAATAAGTCACAAAATACAAAGTGTGAACCAATGCGCGAGATAAATATCGGCAGGATTACTGCTCTGTCCAAAAGTACTCGTAATGGTCAGTGGATTCCTACTGACCAATTGGCTCAACAACAGGGGCCAAAATTAAATACTATATTTCTACTGGACTTTCTGGGCGTGTTTGATTTTCGTCGTAGGTAGGTGTTACATCGTAGGTCTCACATCTCTTGGGTTTCTCAAACAAAACTTCTAAATGTGCTATACTGCAAGAAGGAGCGCCCCAGCAGTTCAACCCATAGACTTTACCCGTTTTAGAAGTCATTGTGATTCCCTTTTTATCAATAGACTTAATAGTTAGCTCATCACCTTGTTTAATTTCACGAATTTCGGGATATGTAAGTCCTACAACTAATTCAACAGTTTGTAGCTTGCGAGTAAAAAGTTTGGCGTAAAACTTGATGCCTTTTTCGTCTTCTTTTAATGTCCGAAAAGTTATATTTTGATTAAATATCAGTTTGTCACCAACCGCAGGCATTTCAAGACCTGTATATTCATCACAGACCTGCTGGGTAGTGACACTGTTAATACCACGTAGTGGTTTTATATTTGCTGAGTGTGAACATGCTAATAGATTGAATAGAGTAAATAATATCAATACGATTTTACATATTTTTCCCCTTGTTACTGAGAATATTAATACAGAAAATAGTGTACAATCCTAAGTCACAAAAGAATACAGGACCAACGTCTCTTGTCTCTGATGTTAGTTCTAATAGTATTTACAACAAAGGCTTAAAAAACAGATGTACTTAAATGTTACATCAGTCCTTCTTCATTTAAAACTTTGTGTTAAATGAAGAGAAAAAATGTATATTTATTAATAAACAAAATAAGTTTGAACTTTGTCCTGACAAAGAATCTTTAATTGGGTTAAGGAAAGATAAAGCTATTTTCTAACAGGACCAGAGTCCCCTCCACCGCCAAAAAGGGCCGCAGCATTCAAGACCGAATGCCTTTCGTTTTTTTATCCATAAAATGTTATGTTTACCCAAAAATACCCATAAATTTACTGCGGCGTAGTCGTGCCTTGGTCCGCGGAGGCCTTGCCCGCCAAAATGGCGGATGGCGGACAAATGGCGGGCAATCGAACCCTGACCATACCCGCCACCTTGACAGTGGCGGGCAAGTGGCGGACAATGTGTCATGGATTCAAGATATCCCCACTTAAGCCGCCTGAAGATTCCCCATGAAGTTGTTCACACCAACACCCTGGTGAAATCACTCATGCGGATCGCTGAAACGAAGCCCTTTTTGGACGAGTACCTAGGGACTCCCCAAGAGGTAAAGCTCCTGCGTAAAGCCAAGGTGCGGGCCATCACCTATTCCAATCAGATTGAGGGCAACAACTTAGGCGAGAGTGAAGTCACAGCCGTCCTCCAGGGTAAGCGCGTCGCAGGCTCTAAGAAAGACGTTAAAGAAGTACAGAACTATCACGAAGCCCTCGATTATGTAGAACGCCTGATTGAGGATTCTAGGCCTCTCAAGGTTGCGGATATGTGCGACCTACAGAAGCTAGTGACTAAAGGTTTAATTGAAGAAAGGCAGTGTGGGCGTGTTCGCACAATCCCAGTAAGCATCGTCAACGCCGCTAGCGGAGAGAAAATTGACGAGTGCCCACAGCCGCATGAGCTCAAAGATTTGCTAGCTGATCTCTGGCGCTGGGTTGAAGACACCAAAGACATGAACCCGTTTGCCAGGGCCTTTGCATTTCACTTTATCGCGGTATCCATACACCCCTTTGCCGATGGTAACGGCCGCACCGTGCGGCTCATGCAACATTTGTTGCTCTTAATGGGCGGCCAGCGCCTCGCGAGGTTCGTGCCCAGCGAGACGGCCATCATGCGTGGCCGTGACCGCTACTACACGGCCATTCGCCAAAGCCGCTCGTTGGAATCATTGCACCCCATTTTAGAATTCCTAGCGGAATGCTTTGCTGTATCCGCAGAAGAGGTTGTCGAAGAGGGCCGTAAGCTTTTGCGTGAAAGCGCAGGCAAAACTCCGGAGGCCAGACATCGCAAGATTCTAGCTCACGCCAAAAAGCAGGATGAGTTTTCCATTCAGGATGTCGTTGCATGGATGTCAGACGTCCCGCGCCGCACATTGGAACGAGATGTGGCTATGCTGGTAAAGAAGCGTGCGCTCAAAACCAAAGGCGAATCCAAGGCCAGAATTTACAGCCTCTCGAAGTGGCAGAAATAGTTTTTAGATTTGGAACAACTGAACAATACGGCCCATGACATCTTTGGGCAGCAATATCTTTAGATTCTCTGTTGCACCTTCGATTTCAATTCCCGCAAGCCGAATATATTTCTGCATTGTCTTCAGGTCTTTCAATCCACAAATTTTCATCACAACGATAAGAACAACGCTGTCGCGCAGAAGTTGAGTCGCGAAGCACGCGCGAAGAGTATGAAACTTTATTGAATTGAGTCCGATACCTTCGCAAAATTGGCGAAGCGGGTTAAGGAAAAACAAAGCTATTTTCGAGATGAAAACTAGCCCCTCCCCCGCCAAAAAGGGCCGCACCATTGAAAGCCGATGGCCTTACGGGTTTTTATACATAAAATGTTATGTCCTATTTACATAGGGGCTCTAGCCATATCGATTCCAAAGATTTTCGCAATAAGAACCAGGTACTCGTACTTTAAGCAATCCGCGAATAGTCAGGTACCTTTTTACGAGTACCTGGTTCTTTTTTCGAAAATCCGAAAAGCTGTTAGGTATGCTCTGAAGAAACAGGAACTCTTTTTCGTGGCATACCATTGACCATTCAAGACGCGAGAACGGAAACACTAAAAAAGTTCAGCTTATCGGATTTTCGCAAAAAGAACCAGGTACCCGTAAAACTATAGCTGTTAGGCCTCGATGAGCTGAAGTAGTTTTTGCGCTTCACCAAACCAACCTGATCCTAAGGGGCGCAGGTCCCCCCAAAAATAGGTTTGTGAGTCCAAATCGCTAAAAGCTTTTATTAATGGCACCATGGCCTGTTTGAGGCCACTAGCTCCGCCGTAGTGAAGATAAGTGGGCCGATAAGAGAGTATATTGCTGATCCAAAAGAAACTGTTTCCGGCAAAGAGAGAAGGCTGGCCTTCCAAAATATTAAAAGTCTCAAAATGAAGGTTGCGGTCTTTCATCCAATCCTTGAGCCGATCAAAAGCCCCGTCGGCACCACTGTTTTGTATGGCGTCAGCAACATGGGCGTCCGCTTTCTTTTCAATCTCGCTCCAGCTCCGCTTTGAAAGGCCTAGTGAACCTTTAAGGGCCTCTGAAATAGTTCCACCTGCATTTACTTGCTTTTGAAGAAAGCGGGAGTAGTCATCAAATGGCCAGCTCGCCAGAAGAGTCTGGTAGAATTGGATCGCCGGCGCCGAGATGTCGTAGAAAACAATGTTCTCGATATCATATTCGAGGAACTGACTTAAAATACTGAGTGGCTTAAGGCCGTTTGCCGGAAGGTAAATATTTTTAATCTTTGCAGGCTCCTTCAGAGATGCCTTCCAAGTGTTAGCGAGGGACTCATTGTTGAAAGGAAAAATCCCTTGGTGAGCCCAATCAGAATCTCTTACAATATGTCTTCTCATAATCGCGAGGGGCGTCAATGAGTTCGAATTCGCAATAAATCCTTTGTACTGATGGGATAACTGAGGAAGATTCGGAATTTGAGTTTCATCAATGAAAAAAAACTGGTCGCTTGGAAGTTCAATGGTGAAGGACTGTTTGGGAACTAAGAAAGAATCACGCAAACTATCCTTATAACTTAAGCGAAAGCAAGGGCGCCCATCAATTGAAAAGATCAACGGCAGTTTTTTCATGTTTCGGGATGCAAGGTCTGTAAGCTTGGAGAGATCAAAAGCATAACTCATAGGGAAGTGAGTGCAGATCAAATCGGACTCATTTGTTGACTCGGAAATCTGACTGTCGCGGAACAGAAAGTTCAGATCTCTGACAAAAGGGTGGTCATCAAACGGAGAGCTTAAAAAGTGGTGTATAATGACGTTCCTCCCCAAATCATCTTGGCGGTTTCCAAGAACATCTTAAGATACTCTGGATAAGGAAATATTAAACAGTTTTTAAATGAATTTAAAGCCCCCTACCCCGCTAAAAAGGGCCGCACCATTCAAGGCCGGAGGCCTTTCGGTTTTTTATACATAAAATGTTATGTTCTATTTAGGAATTTTGAGCGAGATTCCTGTCGCGAGCAACTTCAAATTATTGCGAAGATGCGGACTCGCTTGATTCAGATCCACGAAAAATAATTGGACCGATCCCAAAGCTGGCTTAAATCTGCTTTAAAAAATAGGGTTTAAAGGGGTTTTCGCATTTAGTTGTAAAGAATGAAACTTTAAGCAATCCGCGAATAGTCAGGTAACTTTTTGATAATTTAAAGTCTTTCAAAGTAATAGGATGGATTTTTGTAAGCAAAGTTCGCCTTTTTAGTCTTTCGTTTTTTGGGCTTTTTGAGTGCGGTTTGTAAATCAATAGAATGATCATCAATAAACAAACTCAATTCCAATCCTGATCCATCTATTTTATGAATAATACGGCTCTTTAATGCAGTTTGAGCCGGTACTGAGATATCGTTCATTCCCAATAAATGACCTGGTTTTATTTGATTTTTATCCAAAGGCTTTAAATAAGAGAGATAGTGGTCAAGAAAATCAACCCCAAGATATTCAAGTAAAAATAAATTCATTTCATTATCAAGGCTTTCAAGCTCTTTTTTTTTCTTTTCAATGTCTGAGGTTATTTTCTGTGGATCTTTTAATGAGGACTTTGTAATCAAATATTGAAAATAGCAGGCCATACTTTGGCGAGGTTGATGAAAGATAAGGCGAGAGCCCACGCCCATTATTCTTTGAACTCCTGCTGAAAAAATTTGAGCACAAGCGCTCGCACAAGTCGCACCAGGCGGAACATAGGTTGTTATTTTGTGTTTTCTCACATGGTTAGCAATTTTACGCATAGGCAAAGTAAAACCACCATTCGAGTTTAAAACTAAAACTGATGTTTTATTTTTTTTAATCTCATCATAAATCGACGACTCAATCTGACCATGCACATACAAAACTTCGTTTTTACGAACAAGGCCAGCCTTTGGCCGATAAATTATAAAATCAGAAAGAACTTTTTTATCATTCGTTAAATGATAGTGTTTTAAAATATTATCATAGTAACCAAACTTTTCCCTACAAACAGGATCAATCAAAAAAGCAAGTTCATCTGAAACGACAAATGGCGAGAAAAAAAGAAAACTCGAAATAAAAAGCAGGAAACGGATTAGACTCAACGACACTCCCCGGTGAATACCCAAGTCAGATCTTGTTTCTTTTTTTGGATGAAGTCAAAGGCCCCCAAAATTCTATCAGATTTCGAGATTGAGTCTTATCGTCAGTAAAATAGGGTTTATAGGAAAGATAAATCTATTTTCTAAAAGAACCAGAGCCCCTCCCCCGCCAAAAAGGGCCGCACCATTGAAAGCCGAAGGCCTTACTGGTTTTTATACATAAAATGTTATGTTCTATTTACGTAAGATAATCAGTTTTTCCAACAGACACCTTGATATTGAACAATGACATCCGCTTTGAGTCCTGGCACATTTCTCATACGAATAATGTTTTCAAAACTACCGGCTAATTCCTCGCAAATATGATCGAAGTACTCAAAGGCCTTTTCTGAGGAATTAGTAACAAGAGTCATTGTATAAGCCTTATTAAGGTCATCATACGTTATATTGGGAGGAAGTTGCTCTCCTAGTCCATCATCTAAACAAAAAGCTGTAGAGCTCAATAAAATAAAGAATAATCCTAATAGTATTTTCATGACTATCTCCTATTGGGTAGACCCAATATTATCACTAGAGAAAAATACAAAGTTAAAAAAAGTATTAATTTGTAAAGAAGATAAGACTGCCAAAATATTTATAACTGACAAATTGTGCTCATTTTAAACAATCCTTAAGGTCTGGTCATTATTTAGGATTGGTGAGTGAACCACATTTATGAGTTCTTAGATCATTATCAATAGAGGGATTTGTTAACCTTCCTCCAAGCCCTCAACGGCTATTTCAGGTATAACCCGCTGATTTTGCCCCTTAAAAGGGCCCTTGGGTTGGTGTAAAGGCTCAATAATCCTCAAAAAAGCGTTGCATTTTAAATAAAATCGACTATCTATAAGCTCTTAATTTTTGAGGAGGATTTCAATGCCAGGACCCAAGAGTCGTGTTTCCCGTTCTAAAAGAGGCATGCGCCGCTCCCATGATTTCGCAACTCCTGTCACTGTGATTGGTTGCTCAAATTGTAGCGCTGTTGTTAAGCCCCACCACGTTTGCCCGTCTTGTGGTTACTATAAGGGCAAAGAAATCGTTGTTGCTCAAGCGACTGCCGCTGAATAAAAAAGTGAGGGTTAATAACCTCCTTTTTTTAAAAGCCCAAATCGTACAACAAAGATGAAATTTCTTAATCAGCCAATTGAGATTCTTATAAAAACATTCAGCGGGGGA
>JBGSSY010000098.1:0-10393 GCA_041736775.1 Bdellovibrionales bacterium
TTACCCCTTCCGAGGAATCCTTAAGACCAAACCAAAAGGGATAAGTCACCATATAAGCATTCACAATGATAAGTACGCCTCCGCCCAAATAGCCCAAAGAATAGCCAAAACAAGAGACCCAGTTCATATTTTTTTCGTCACTCACACTCATGATAAGTGAGTCATAAAAAAGATTTGCACCCGAAAAGGCCACCCAAGTTAATGCGTAGAGAAAAAGTGCAGCCTGCCATTGATCCATTGGAACAAAGTAAAAAAGGGCACAACCCAAAGATCCAATCACAGAAAAAAACAGCAGTCCTTTTTTTGAAAATCCAAATATGTCAGAGAGGCTGCCTAAAAAGGGTGCAGAAAAGGCGAAGAGAAAGGCTGAGATCGACATAGCCGTTCCTAAAAAAAAAGTGCTCTCTTGGACCGAGAGATTGACAGCCCAATATTTTTTAAAAAAAATTGGGAAAAAAGCAGCCACCACTGTTGTTGCATAGGCCGAGTTGGCCCAATCGTAAATGGCCCAACCCCAGACAGGTTTATTGAGAGGTGATTTCATGATCGACATCTTATCGATTTTTGTTAAGCTGTCATGAAAACAAAAAAAGTGCATTGCGTTAGTGAGTGAAATTTAAAAAAATCAAGTTCAGAATTAGCTATTCGTAAAAGGAGTCGTAGAATGAAACAGGTTATATATATATTGGCATCGATGAGTTTACTGGCTGTTTCAGCTTGTAATAAAGGAGCAACCCCAAGAACAACCTTGAGTAATGATGATGAAAAAGTCGTTTATTCAATTGGTATGGATATGGGTAGTAAATTAAAAACCCTTCAACTCTCTGATAAAGAGATGATGGTTTTGAAAATGGGAATTGATGATGGTGCAAAGGATGCTAAGCCCCTTGTTGAGCAAAAAGATTTCTTACCAAAAATCGGTGAGTTGATCCGAGCTCGTCAAACCAGTTTCGCTAAAAAAGAAGAAGAGGCTTCAAAATCTTTTCTTGATACAGCTGCTGCAACTGCAAAAGCTGAGAAAGCAGAGAGTGGTCTTATCTATATTCCCACTCAAGATGGTACTGGTGAAAGTCCAAAAGAAACCGATCGAGTTAAAGTGAACTATCACGGAACACTTCGCAGTGGAGAAGTTTTTGACTCTACACGTGAGCGTAATCAACCAGCTTCTTTTCGTTTAGACCGCGTTATTCCTTGTTGGAAAGAAGGGGTTCAAAAAATGAAAGTCGGTGGTAAAGCTGAACTTTATTGTCCCTCAGCGATTGCTTACGGCGAGCGCGGTGCTCCCCCAAAAATCCCACCAGGTGCAGCTCTTAAGTTCGAAGTCGAACTTCTTGAAATTCTTCAAGACGAAGAAGCTCCCAAGAAAAAATAATTAAAGGACTTAAGTCACTTTGATCTAAAAGCCCTCTCCTCAGAGGGCTTTTTTTTGTTTTAAAACAGATCCCATGGAAGCTTTATTTCAGAAGGCCGCTTAGTTTAAATGAATCGAAAGTTCATAGGAATCGACAGTTCAGATGCGAAACAAAGTCCCTACCACGCCATAAGAAAAGATAAAGAAAGTCGGAATTATTTGGAGCTAATGACAACGATGTAATTTAGTCAGGGTATTTAATATGAACGTGATCAGTCGACGGGTGAGAACAACAAGTTAATATCTCTCCGGCTTCAATTTCGTCATCAGTCAGCGCTTCTGCATTTTCCATTTTCACTTCGCCCTCGACCACAGTGGCTTGGCAAGAGTTGCAGGTTCCAGACATGCAGGCATAAGGGGCATCAATATTATTTCTTAGGGCAGCATCGAGTATGGTCTCATCGTCTTCGATATCAATATCAAAAACATCGCCGTAAAGTTCAATGGTTAGTTCTTTCGCCACAAGGACTCCTTAAAACAGTCACATCTTCCCATTTGAAGGGTCTTAAAGTTTGAGAGGGACTTAATTATTTTTAAAGGATCTCGTCCTTAAATGCATCTTGTTATCAGCTTAACAAGGTGCATTTAAGAGGTGTTTTGTGATTTCATAGTGTCAATGAACAAAGCCATTCTTTATCTCATTACGGCCACGAGCGTGTTTTCGGTAATTAATGTTTTGGTGAAATCCTTAGATTCCATTGCACCCTCTGAAATCGTCTTTTTTCGAGCTCTTGTCTCTTTAGTGCTTTGTCTTTTTTTTATTCACAGAAAGGGTGCCCCGGTTTGGGGTAACAACAAAAAAGTTTTGTTTCTAAGAGGCTTTTTTGGAACTCTTTCCCTTTTTTCGTTCTTCTTATGTTTACAAAATATGCCTTTGGCTGTGGCCATGACTTTGATTAATTTTTCTCCCCTTTTGACTGTTTTTATTGCCCATTTACTGCTTAAAGAAAAAGCTCATAGCAGTCAGTGGTTGTTTTTAATGATTTCATTAGGCGGGGTTTTTTTGATCCGCGGAGAACTAAACCCTGTGCCATTACCATGGATCCTCCTTGGCCTTTTTGCAGCTCTCTGCGCAGCGGCTGCATACACTTGTGTCCGTTTCTTGAGAACCAGTGAGGACCCGTTAGTGGTTATTTTTTACTTTCCACTGGTTACAATCCCAACAATAGGTCCACTGATGCTGATTGAATGGAAAACACCCGGTGTTTCAGAGTGGGTGCTCCTCGTTTTGATCGGAGTTCTGACCCAGATTGCTCAATACTATATGACCCTAGCCTATCAACTTGAAACTGCCGCAAAAGTTATGGTGTTTAATTATGCGGGACTGCTATGGGGTGTTTTACTGGGTTGGGTGATTTTTAGTGAGGAGCTTACACTCAAACAGATCCTTGGAGTTTTGGTTGTGTTTTGTTGTCTTTGGGGTCAATACTGGATCAATCAGATGAGAGGTTTAAAACATGTTTAAATTGTCAGTGGAGGCCAAAAAAAATCTCTCAACCGAGCTTGCTATAAGCTACAGTCGAAGTTCTGGTCCCGGTGGGCAAAAAGTCAACAAGACAGAAACTCAAGTTGAAGTGCGATGGAATGTTTTATCCAGTGGTGTATTTACAGAAGAACAAAAACAGCGGATTTTACAAAAACTTCAGAATCGGATTAATAAAAAAGACGAACTGGTTCTAACCAGTGAAAAATTTCGTTCGAGAATGCGCAATCAAGAGACTTGTATTGCCAATCTGATTTCATTGCTCGAAACAGCTTTAACAGTTCAAAAACCGAGAAAAAAATCAAAACCCCCATTTTCATCCGTTATGAAAAGAAAAGAAGACAAGAAACGCCAGTCTGAAAAGAAAAAGAATAGGCAA
Organism: Bdellovibrionales bacterium; assembly: GCA_041736775.1. Taxonomy (GTDB): domain Bacteria; phylum Bdellovibrionota; class Bdellovibrionia; order Bdellovibrionales; family JAGQZY01; genus JAGQZY01. The sequence continues at coordinate 3,274 of JBGSSY010000098.1, forward strand.
GTTTATTGAAATTCGCTACTCTTGTGATGTGAGACTCTTGCAAAGTATTTTATTATGTTGCGTTTTTTTGTGGATATCCTGTGCGGATAAACCGGTCAAACCCATTCATGAAGTTAATTGTAAATATTGGCTTCAGCAGTGCCACCTTAAATCCCGTCAAAGATGCCCGGCAGGTTATTCCGTCCTTCGCAGTGTGCGACAGGATAAAATGGGTGGACCAGAGGGTTCCTATAAAGAGTTCACCATGCTCTTTAATTGTGATTGATTAAAATTTCTTTAAGCTCAACCTGAAATTTCGACTGAGTGTGGTCACCATTTGAGCCAATCCAGAGGCCAAGAACCTCTTTGTGGGGGATAGTGGAGCTTTCAATTTTAAACTCACCTTCTGACTTGAGCAACTTAACACAGGTTTGTTTAAATTTTTTACTGGTGTAGTTGAAATAAGTTTGGTTAATGAGCTGTTGATTTTGGCAAGTGGTGAAGAAATAAACTTTATCGATCCCCGCGTTTTGGGGTAAAAGTTTTTCCATGTCGATAACCCACTTTGGGGCGGCTATGCGCTGGGCCCAATTGAGTCTACCTTTGCCCTTTAAAATAAGGCCGACCCTTAAAGTAAAGTCATCAAATTCTTTTTCAGTCTTACCCGCTGGTATTTGGGGGGTTTGACCTTTTAGTACAGCTTTGACCTGTAACTGAGTCACTCTGAGAGGTTTATCAAAAATATAAAGCAGAGGAGAAGAACTTTGGTCGACGTGGATATCAATCGAATTGGGCAAAAATTTTACAGTATTGGGTTTGATACTTTTAAATTGATATTGATGCCAATGATTGTTTTGTTCTAAGGGCACAATCAAAACGCCAAGGAAGGGCATGAGTTTAAGGGAGATACTCTTTCGGCTTTTCAGTGAATGGCAGAGCGTGAGTAAAAACTTTAAAGAATAAAAAAAGTTTTTGAATGGCCGATTGAATAAAGAAAAATCGGCGATTTTAATTTTAAAGTTTTTCAATTTGTCTTAAAACCCAGCGTTTGGTTTCATTCAACTCAAGATTGGGATGATACTGGACATGCCATTTAATAAAAAAAACTTGTTTTTCTTTTTCAGCATCCAGTTTGATATTTTCAGAATAACGGTTGAGGTAAGTGACGGTTTTTCTTTTGAAGTCACCAAAGTCTTTAACAACAATCCCATGGATGCTGTTCTTGAGATCATTCAGATTTTCAATTTGAGTCATAGTTTCTCCTGCAAGAGGTTAAAATCTGCCAGAATTATCGCTTTTTATCAACACTTCATTGAAGACTTAAGAGTGGACGATTCAGCGATAGGGCCAGTCTATCTGATCTCTATTTTAACTCAGTTGATTCATGCTTACGGCAAAATGAACTCGGGCATGACTTTTAGAGAAATTCTGAAAAAAATGGGTTTAAATTTCTGAATTATTAAATATGACAGGTTGAGCCAGAAGTTACTTCAGTTCCTGTTTAGGAGTTAAACTTTAGCCGACCGCCTCCCATAACCAAGGATGAGTTTTGAAAAAATATTTATATATTTTGTTATTCCTTTTAGTCGCTTGCAGCACTTCACCCAAAGCGCCCTACAGTAAAGATAAAACGACTGAGTTTCATGATTTTTTAGAAAAAAGTTTTAATCAAATCGTTGAACGTGATCCCATCATGATGGGCCAACTGGGAATCAAAAAAAATCAGGACCAATTGAATGATCTTTCGATAGAGTACCAAGACCGCACACTTGAAATTTACCAAGAGCAAATTGACGAGTTAAAAAAGTTTGATCGGGATCGATTATCGTTTGAGGACCAGTATAATTACGATATTTTTCTTAGGATTGCACAAGAGAAATTAAAAGACGGTGATTGGCGTGACTACGAGTATTTGATTAATCCGATGCGTGGAGCACAGTCCAGTCTTCCTGCCTTTATGATAAACGTTCATCTTATTGAAAACGAAGAGGACCTTAAAAATTATATTTCACGACTTAAACAATTTAAAAGGTATTTTTTAGAAATCACAAATGGGTTGATGCGATCTGAAAATAAAGGGGCCATCTTACCGGTTTTTCTCTTTGATAAAGTGATTTCTGATTCTAAGAACGTCATTGGTGGAAGTCCCTTTAGAAAAAATGCGAAAGACTCTCTGTTATGGGGAGATTTTAAAAAGAAAACGGCTACTTTAAAACTCTCTCAGAAGATCAAGAACCAATACTTAAAAGAAGCTGAAAAAGCACTCCTTGAATCTGTTTACCCAGCTTATACGGACTTAATTTCCTTTCTGCAGGAGCAAAAAAAGCGGGCCGACGGACGAGAAGGGGTGTGGCGTTTTAAGGGCGGCGACAAGTATTACCAGCATCTGCTCTGGAAAATGACAACCACATCGATGACGGCCCCCCAAATTCATGAACTGGGTCTTCGTGAGGTCAATCGAATTCACAAAGAAATGTCTGAACTTCAGAAAAAACTCAAAATTAAAGGAAATCTTAAAGACTTTTTTAATTATGCGAAAAAAGAGAACTTCTTTTTTGAGGATTCTCCCTCTGGAAGACAAGCTTACTTTCAGTTATCAAAGGGTTACATCAACCAGATGAAGAAGGATTTGCCAAAATTTTTTAACCGACTTCCTCGTTCTCCGCTGGTGGTTAAACCCGTCGAAGCTTTTCGAGAAAAATCAGCGGGATTGGCTTCTTATAATTCTCCCTCACAAGACGGAAAAAGACCCGGCATTTATTACGTGAACCTTTTTAATATGCGAGCTTTGCCAAAATGGGAGGCTGAGGCCTTAGCCTATCATGAAGGTGTTCCCGGTCATCATCTTCAATTGTCCTTGGCTCAAGAACAAACAGCCTTGCCGCAATTTAGAAGATTCGCCCGTTTTACGGCCTATAATGAGGGGTGGGGGCTTTACACCGAAAAATTCCCCAAGGAGTTTGGTTATTACAGTGATCCCATGTCAGATTTTGGAAGACTTTCTCTTGAACTTCGCCGCGCCTGCCGACTTGTGGTCGACACTGGAGTGCACTCGTTAAAGTGGTCTAAACAAAAAGCAGTGGAGTACTTGAACCAGAATAGCCCCGGTGATCCAAGTGACAACCAAAAGCAAATGGATCGTTACATCGTCATGCCTGGACAAGCCACGGCTTACACTCTCGGCCTGTTAAAAATTGTCAGCTTAAAACAAAAAGCACAAAAAGAACTGGGCTCTCAGTTTGATATCAAAAAATTTCATGATCTTATTCTGTCCACCGGCTCGATCCCGCTCGATCAACTTGAAAAGAAAGTGGATGACTTCGTGAGATCCCAAAAAAAATCTGAAAAAGAACTGTTATAAAAAACAACGGTTATTATTGTCTTAGCGCGCCAAGGTGATTTTATTGGGTACCTTGGGCTAGTTTTTGGATTTTCATTATTCGCCCTCTTCTGATTACGATAAGATTTTTTTATGAAAAGAAAAACGCAGTCCTATTATGGTAACCCTGATTTTCAGAGTCGAATGTTAATGATTTTTACCGGAGTGAGTTTTCTTCAAGGAACTTTTCTCTTTATCGCATCTTCGGTTGTGATAGACCGGGTCGAAAAAACCGCTGCCAAATCGGGTATTGAGTCCAATCACCTTTTTTTTGAAATGCTTAACACCGATCGCACCTTCCTTTACCTGATTGTAACGGTAGCCGTTTTGATTTCCGCAATTGCCTCTATCCTGGTTGGGATGAGATTCACCCACGAAGCTATTGGTGCGATCTATCGAATGAAAAAAGAATTTAAGATTATGATCAATAACAAAAAAATTGCATTTTTAAACTTGAGAAAAAACGACTACTTTAAAGATGTTGAAGCCTCTTACAACGACATGATTGAAGAATTAAAAATCATCAAGTAAATCATAAATTTATATCAATAAAAAAAGCTCTTTGAGGCGCTTTTTTTATTTGAGAATGAAACACTCCGAAATTAATTGTTAAGGGCTCCGTTATCAATCCAGGTTCTGATCGCTGCAAGTTCGGCATCGGTAAGGCGGGTAGAATCCTGTGGCATTTCTCCAGAAACACATTGAGTGTATAATTCGCTCTGAACCGCATCAAAAGGCACAACTTTTCCAGTATTGATCGTGGTTACATAATCAGTGTAGTCCTCAGACGGTCTTATTCCAGTGGGGTTATGACAGCTCACACATTTGGGTTGAAGAATTAATTCGTTGATTGACGAGAATGTGGCGGTAATTTGACCAGTGGGGACAGCGGAATTGCCGATCTCATCAGCCCAAGCTTGGATGGCATTGAGAATTTCATCAGAGAGTGTCGTTGGAAGACTGGCGTGACCACCTGAAATTTTTGTAACAAGTCGTGACTGAGAAGGGTCGACTATATTCACCAGGCCGAAACTCATAATAATATCGTGAGCACTCGCTGCATCAGATACAGAGTGAAGGGGCTGTTGGTTGACACCATGGCAGCCGGCACAGTTTTGTAGCATTATGGGTTGAAGGTTTTTTTCAAAGGCTTGGATGGAGAGCTGTGTATTCACCTGATTAATACTTGCGAGAGAAGAAGCCTCCCAGGATTCATGTCGAGCCGAGCAGTTCTGAAAGAGTGTGAAACAAACAGCTCCGAAAAGAAAAAATCCGATGTATTTAAAGTTCATAAGAAACTACCCCACTCATCGATTAGGCCCTTGTTTTGATTATCCCACAACCACTCAAAGATTGAAGTTTTTTCTCTCCAAGGTCCAAGTCCTGTCTCCCTCTGAGCCTTTTTAGGAATTGAACAAAGGTTCCGTGCTTTGATAGTTAAGAAGTAGTCTCAAATTAATACGCTTTTTATTGAGTCGAAAAAAATTGGTTTTTACTTTTGAGCACCCAAAAAGAGAGGGCCGAAGCCATGAGAGTCAGAATAAAAAGTCCAAAAAGAAGAAAAAAAGCATCTTGATAAAAATCAAAATAGATTCCAAAAAGTGCAGGACTGATTGAAGTTGAAAATACAATAACTGTGGCCAGTGTACTTTTGATTGCTCCAAGGTGTCTCACTCCATAAAGTTCAGCCCAAATCGCTGACTTAACAGTGCTTCCCGCGCCCACGGTCAGTCCAAAAAGAAAATAACTCAGGCCCACAACCCAAAACTCATTAAAAAAGGCAAGGACAAGAAAACCTAAGGCCATAGGGATCTGATAAAAGGGAAAAAGTTTGACAGCCGTGTAACGATCGACCTGGGGGCCAGTGACAAAGGAGTTCAAAATTCTTCCAACTGCAAAAAAACTAAGCCCTGTTGCCATAAGAGTCAGACTGAGGGATTTTGTATTTGCTAAAATGGCCTGATGAAAAAAAATTCCAGTGAGCGCAAAAGGAGAAATTAAGGCTTGTGGTAAGATGAGGTAAATTGTTTTATCAAAAAAAACCTCTTTGCGAGTCCAACTTTTCTGTTCTTCTTTAATGGGAGTGTTTGCTTTATCTTCATTAAAATTTTGTTTATTAAAATCGGGAATGAAGCGAGTCAGTGTAAAAGTCAGTGGTATAAAAATCACCAGTAAACTAATCATAAGAATAATAGAAACAACTTTAAAGTTAAAATGAAAAAGAATGAGTGCAAAGATCGGGGTCATAACCCCTTCAAACAGAGGAAAACCCATAGAGCTTAAGCTTAATGCTTTTCCTCGATTTTGGGTAAAATAGCGAGCAATGGCAATGGAGCCAATACTGGGGCACATGCCTTGTCCCAGCAGTCGTAAGCCAAAAAGACCAAGGCCCACTAAAATCAAGCTCTGTTCGGTAAAGAGGAGTGCTTGACTGAAGACCATCCCTAGGCCCACCACCAACGAGACCCAGCGAATGTCGTATCGATCAATGGTGGGACCTAAAAAGTTGATAAAGACTCCGCTTAAAAGTGTCATCAAAGAGTAAAGACTTCCATAGTCAGAGTGAGAAAGGCCATATTGAACCATAATCACCGGACTAAAAAGCGCCACAAAATGTGTCTGACCGAGCCCTGAAAAGAAGGAGGTGAGGAAGCCGAAAAAAAGAGTGCGAGGATGCTTGAGTAGCAACTGCCAGTAGCTCATCGAGTATTGTAATCATTGAATGAAAAGGGAAGCAACGGGTAGAATGCTTTTCTTTTTTAAAGTCTTAAAATAAAAAGCTTTATGGTCTTGTGCTGCATAAATGCTTGAGTGGTTGGCAATTAAAATAGATAAAGAGTTTCTACGGTTTTTTTAAAGGGGTCGTCATGGATTACGTTTTATCAGGTTTTGGTAACCATTTTGAATCAGAAGCTGAACCGGGCACATTGCCACGAGGTCAAAATAGTCCCAAAAAACCTTTGAAAGGACTTATCCCTGAACAACTTTCCGGCACAGCTTTTACGGTCGAAAGAAAATCCAATCTTAAAACCTGGCTCTATCGCATTCACCCCTCTACTTTTCATGGCTCTTATAAACCCTTTGAACAGAGGACTTGGATCGCTGGAGAAATTAACCCTCGCACCTCGCCCGAACAGATGCGGTGGCAACCTCTCCCGCAGCCCTCAAGTGCTTTGGATTTCATCGAAGGTGTTTTTACCATGGCAACAACACAAGAAAAGCCTGGGATGAGTATCAGTCACTACTTTTTCAACAAAAAAATGGATCGTCGGTTTTTCTGTAATGCCGACGGAGAATTGATCCTTATTCCCCAGAGGGGAAATCTTGTGATCAAGACCGAGATGGGAGTTTTAGAAATTGGTCCCCAAGAAATTGCCGTCATCCCGCGCGGAGTGAAATTTCAAGTGAACCCACAGAAAGACCAGACTTGGTGTTCGGGATACCTTGGAGAAAACAGTGGTCACCCACTGACACTCCCTCACCTTGGACCCTTAGGTGCAAACGGTTTAGCCCATGCGCGAGATTTTATTTATCCCCAAGCTCAATATGAAATGATTTCTGGAACCTTCGAGTTGATAACAAAGTTTAATCAGAATTTTTGGTCGGCCGAGTTGAATCACTCTCCATTGGATGTGGTCGCTTGGCATGGTAATTACTCACCCTACAAATACGATTTACGAAAATTTAATACCATGGGTTCTGTCTCTTATGATCATCCGGATCCTTCAATTTACACTGTACTGACGTCACCTTCCGCACAAG
>JBGSSY010000158.1:0-9775 GCA_041736775.1 Bdellovibrionales bacterium
TTCATAGTTGTTTTCTCCGGCGTGATTAAAGTGTTTTGCAACAACAATCAAACCAAGGAATTTAAACAATTATGAGGCCTTTTTTATTAACTAGACCCCCACATAAACTGTATTGAACCTAATTCCACTGTCTTTTGGATAAGATTTCCCGCCACTCAAAAGCCTTTGTTTTTTTCTCACCCTCAAAGACTTATAAATTCTCTTGGCCATACCAATGACATTCTCTTTAGGTCGCTTTTACTCTATATAATGGATTGATTGACAGCTGATCTCTGGGCTATTAGTTTTCGAGCCATGAACAATACACACAGTAAAATTATGGGATATGCACTTTGGATCTTTGGCTTTACCGGAGCCCACCGCTTTTATTACGGCAAACCGGTAACCGGAACCATTTGGTTTTTCACCCTTGGCCTTTTATTGATAGGTTGGTTTATTGACCTTTTTTTAATCCCCTCTATGGATCGTGAAGCCGATCTTCGCTTTCGTGCTGGCCCCTACGACTATAGCTTGTGTTGGATCTTTTTAACTTTTCTGGGTCTTTTTGGAGTCCATCGTTTTTATCTCGGTAAATGGGTCACTGGAATTATCTGGCTTTTCACCGCAGGTCTTTTTGGTATGGGATACCTCTATGACCTTTGGACTTTAAATAACCAAATCCATTTGGCCAACTCTCGCCCCTAAAAGGGCTTATCATCAGAAAAGTGCCTTTAAAGCTCAAGGAAGACTTCTATCTCTTATTGATTTGATAATGAATCCAGCGACAATCCACCCCACCATTATCGATTGGGTGGCGCTTATTGGCTTTCATTCTTAAAAACTTTGTCCACTGGGCATCGCCAGAGAGAAGCCAAAGATCCCAGCCGATAAATTTAGTTTTGAGATTGTGAGCAAATTCTTTGTAAAGCTCTTCAAGAAAAAACTCATCACCCATCCGCACACCATAGGGGGGATTGGTCATCATGATTCCTTTTTCAACCGGAGGATTAATTTGGGTCGCATCCCCTTTTTCGAAGACAATCATATCGGCCACACCGGCACGCTCGGCATTGTATTGAGCGGCTTTTAAATTTTTACCACTGAGGTCATAGCCATAAAATTTCATATCCGTTTCTTCGATCTCTTCGGCTAAAACTTTTTCAAGCTCTTGGTCAAAAAGATCGGCTGGAATATGAGTGAAATACTGAAATGCAAATTTCTTATGAAAAGTTCCCGTCGCAATTTTTTTATACATCAAGGCGGCTTCAATCAGAAAAGTTCCTGAACCACACATCGGATCAACCACAGGAGTTTTAAGGTCCCAGTTGGTCAACTGAATCAATCCAGCCGCCACATGCTCTCTCAAAGGAGCTTCAATGGTCGACTGCCTATAGCCTCGCTGACTCAGTGAGTGGCCCGAAGTATCCACGGACACTCGAAATTCATTGCGTGAACCAAAAATAAAAATGCGAACATTGGGCACTTCTTTATCAACACTGGGTCGTGAGCCAAACTTATCGTTAAACTGATCAGCAATCACATCTTTGACTTTCATCGCCAGCAAACGTTGATCTTTAAAAGAACAATCATGGAGCTTGGCTTTGACCGAAAAGGAAAGATCAGGTGTTAGGTATTTGGTGAAATCATGTTTTTTGACATTGTTATAAATGTCGTCGGCGTTGTAGGCCGGAAAATCAAGAACGGGTAAAGAGATACGAGTGGCAATTCGTGATCTTAAATTCGCTTTTACACAATCTGTCCAAGGTCCCTCAAAAGAGCAACCCTGTTTGTCAACAGGGCCCACTTTGATGTCCATAGATCGTAGTTCATCGGCTAGCGCTTGGCTGAGCCCCATTGAGGTAGAAGCATAAAACTGGGGCATAAACGGTACCTACATGATTTGGTAGTTTGGTCCCCCACCGCCTTCGGGCAGAGTCCAATCTATATTGTTGAATGGACACTTAATATCACAGGTTTGGCAATGAATGCAGTTGGTGTAGTTAATCTGTAACTTTTTCTTACCTTTATTGGCCTCATCCTCAATCATCTCATAAACATTGGCTGGGCAGAAATGGTTACAGGGTGATTTGTATTTGGGGTAACAGGTGTCTTGGCAAATACTGCCATCTTGTAGCTTTAAATGGTTAGGAGAGTCTTCGTCATGCATAGTCCCTGTCAGATAAACACTACTGAGCTTATCAAAGAACAACTTTCCATCAGGCTCGGGTAATTTATTTGCTTTATGATTCATTCCATCCACACCCCAAATATCAAGAACCGTATCGGTTGTTTGATAATCTTCGTGTTTGATCGGCATGTGCTCAAAAAGTCCACGCCCACCAGTGATCTCTTGCAAGGCCACTTCAGGAAGAGAGAGAAACACTCCCTTATTCACAGTTTGATGAAAGTTCCGGGTTAACCACAGGTCCCCTTTGACAAAAGAATTATTGATTTTATCTTCGTAAGATTTGAGGGCACTGGCCGAAAAATCCTCGTTAAGAAGTGACTCAAAAGCTGTTTCAGCAGCCAACATTCCCGATTTCATGGCTAAGTGAATCCCTTTAAGTTTCTTCACATCAACCATACTGGCCGCATCTCCAGCCACTAAAAGTCCATGGTGGTAAAGTTGAGGCATTGAGTACCAACCGCCGGCCGGCAATGTTTTACCACCATAGGCAATGACCTGACCCCCTTTGAGTTTTTCTCTAAAGAAAGGATGGGTTTTAAGTTTTTGCAATTCACGATGGGGATCCAGAAGAGGATCAACAGAATCAAGATAAACACACAGGCCCACCACAATTTGATCATCGGGAAGTCCGTAAATAAAAGTTCCTCCCACCCCTTGAGTGAGTGGAAAGCCAGTGGTGTGAATCACTTCACCGGTCACACCTTGACCTTTCGGAAGTTGAATCACTTCTTTTACACCCAGTTCAAAAACTTCAGGATTTTTACCCTTACGAAGATTGAGTTTTTCACTCACTCGTTTAAACAAGGGGCTTCGTGTTCCATCGGCAAAGAGGGTCACCTTCGAACGAATGATCATTCCCGGTTCAAAATTTTCTTTGGGCTGACCATTTTTATCAACGCCGCGATCACCAGTGCGAACGCCGATGACTTTATCACCATCATAAAGAGCTTCAACGGCAGCAAAACCAGAGAAGACATTAACTCCTTTTTCTTCGGCTTTTTGACCCAGCCAACGGGTGAATTGAGACAAACAAATCACTTTGTTACCATGATTTTTAAACGGAGGAGGCAGAATGGGGGCTTTTATTTTATAATCTTCACCCAAATAATAAACAGCCTCTTCTGTGACATCACTGAGGATGGGACAATTTTGATCTTTGTAATCAGGAATGAGTTCTGCAAGCGCAATCGGATTCATCACGGCACCAGAAAGTGAATGGGCACCAATTTCTGCACCTTTATCAAGAACAACAACCATGGGCTCAATCGCTTTATCTGGATTTTTTTGATTGTACTCTTCCACTTTTTGTTGAAAGCGAATGGCAGCAGAAAGTCCTGCAGAACCACCACCAACAATCAAGACATCCACATCCATTTCTTCTCGTTGAATTTCAGAGCTCACAGGCACCTCGCTGCTAAAAGTAGGTTCTCTTTTTAAGACCCTTAACTTAATAAACCCATGGCTTTGGCTCAACTGTTATTTTACTGAGCTAATAGACTCAGAAGAAAGAGAATTTAATCGGTGGTGTAGGCTTCTTCTTCGGGTGATTGCAGGATTTCAGTTTTTGTTCCCTCAAGCTCACTGAGAGTGCGGAGCTGTAAAATACGATCACTCAATTGGGGATAGCTGTAAGGAATTTCTTTGAGGACGCTCAATTGCCCCTGCCACTCTCCCTCTTGAGATTCATGTGTGGCTATATGACGAGTCAGGTCGATTTCCGATTTGCGAGGAGGAAATTGAGGAGTCTCCCACGCCACCGCTTCAACAATCGCTGGGTCAATGATGACTTCTTCTTTATTAAGATTGATCAAATTGCTATTGAGATCGGCCTGAACCAAAAGTGGAAAAACGAAGCTCAAAACAAGAATTAATCTTTTTATCATTTTTTAACTAACTCCATTTTGTAATAACGATGGCTGCTGACGGGTACTGATTGATGGTAGCTGTCGATTTCAGCCCTCTCTAACACAGTAGGCATAGGATCATGTTCTGTCAAATGGGAGTCCAAAAAGGCCTCGTAACTGGCTGATTCTTTGAGGACCTTACCCCAAGGATTAAAGATCAGACTTTGCCCCCAGCTCTTTCTTAACTGAGTTTGGGCCTTATCGCGGTGATACCCCACCTGGGCCGCCGCTAAGACGTAAGCTTGGGTCTCGATCGCTCGAGCCTGAAGAAGGGCCTTCCAGTGCAGCTCTCCCGTTTTTGTGGTAAAGGCCGCTGGCACAATAAAAGCATCGACTTTTTCATTTTCCATGTAGTGTACAAATAACTCTGGGAATCTGACATCGTAACAAATACAGGTGGCAAGTCGCCAACCATCGATTTCAATCACAGTGAGCCTTTGCCCGCGAGAAAAAGAGGCGGATTCACAAACTTCAAGCCCTGGCCCTAAATTGACATCAAAAAGGTGCATTTTTTCGTAGGTTTCTTTGATTTCCCCCTGATCGGTGATCAAAAGTGCTTCATTATAAACCTTATCTTTAATCAACCAGGGTATGCCACCCATATGAATATTAAGGTTTCTCTCTTTTGCTATTTTTTGCAGAGCTTTGATTTGCGAAGAGTCTTTTGTAAACGCTCTCTCTTTCTTAAGAGGGTCCTTTTCAAGCTTAAGATAAAGACTATTTTCCGGAAGGCAGAGAAGTCTGGTTTTTGGATCTAATTTATAAATGGCATTAAGAATAAACTGAAGATTGGTGTCGGCATCATCTATCGATGTCATGGGTAATAGGGCCACCGATAGAGATTCGAGATGAGGAATCAAAAGAAATTAGGCCTTAGCCGAAGCTGCTTTTTTCTTGGTTTTCTTTTTGGTTTTAGTAGCAGCAGTTGCTAACTTAACGTTTGAATAATCGATCCAACCCTCTTCTTTGTATTGGGTTTTCTCTTTTTTATTCTGTCTGATTTGAATGCGAACGCCAGAAACCTGAACTTTAAGAGCGATCGGGTCAAGTCCAAGAACGTTTCCAGATTTGCCTTTATCGCTGCCTGTAATGACTTGAACGGTATCACCTTTTTTGATTTTTAATTTTTTCATAAACGAAAAGCCTCTTATTTAGATTGAGTTTTAGCGGGTTTACTGATTTTACGACGAATACGGCCTTGAACAGTTTGAGCCTTCTTAGAAAGAGCCGTGAGAGGCTGATTTAAGATAAACTTATCAAAACCACCAGAATGCTCCATGGATTTAAGAGTACTTGTTGCTACTTTGAAAGACACGTCTTGGTTAAGAATCGTGCTAAAGAGCCGTTTTTTTTGAACATTTGGCATGGCCACCGATTTGGTCTTAATGTTCGAGTGACTGACTAAATTTTTAACCACAGGTGACTTTCCAGTTAACTCACAGCGAGCCATTATGTCCTCCAAAGATACTAAAAAAGTAGTTTATATTGAAAAAGAGACTTGAAGGCAACCTCAAATTATCGTAAAAACCACTTCTTAACTGTTTTTCAAGAGGTCACAATGGCATTATTCAAAAAAGGTCGTCGAGCTAAATACCGCCCCGAATTCAGCGGAGAATACTTCTTCGATTACAAAGACCCCGTAACACTTTCTCGTTTTATCTCTGAGGGTGGCAAAATCACCCCCGCTCGAATCAGCAAGTTGAGCCTTAACCAACAAACAAAGTTGGCTAAAGCGATCAAAAAATCAAGAAGCTTGGCTTTATTGCCCGTTGGCTCTTACGCCTACGACACTTACGCCCATCCTGATTTAATTTCTCCACAACCTTTCACTATCGACTAATTTTATTCGGTATTATGAATTGAACAAAGCCTAAGAGAACTACTCTTGGGCTTTTTGTTTTTTAATCCTTTCTTTCCTAATTAGTCTTTCTTTTTAGTCTTTCTCTTTTATTTGTTCACAAGGTTCTATTAATTCATTTCTCTGGAATTTTTGCTGGTTCTAAGATTTGTAGTCTGTCCGCATTTCATAAGTTTCGGGTGCCGGACAAATTTGATTGAGTCGGATTTTTTAAGCACAGGAACCGGGCTCCAGGCTTGCTTTAGACGGACTTGTCCGAATAAAGGAGGAAATTATGAATCTTATTTCGAATCATGTGCAACACCAAGCCCCAGAAAAATCAATCCACAGAGGGTGGAAAAACGAAGAAAGTAAAAATCCGACTCGCTCACTGGCCGATGAAAAACAGCCAGAACTCACGATGGAGTCCGAAGGAAAAGATCTGCAAGGATCAGAAGATTTCAAACGGTTTTTTAAATTAGATGAAATTAAAGAGTGTTTAAAAGGTTACGGGCTCAATCCCAATGATTGGGTTTTAGCCCGTGGCTTAGAGAGTCGCGAAGCTCCACTGATGCTCACTCACAAAAAAGACGGAAGCTTTAAACTCCTCGCTTTTCTCGATTGGCAAGAGCGGCCAGTGGTGAAAGATCTTTGCGTCTATTCAATTTAAAACTATATCTATTTTAAAAATGATCGATTGAATCTATCTCACAGTTGCGACTTAAATTCCTCAGGTCAGCTTGGGGATTTTTATGAGTTTTATCAAACGTTTTTTGTCCTTGAGATAGAAGTGTTTCATAATGAGATAAAGTCTAATAATTGAAGTTTTATATGATCAAAAATTTACTTTCCACCGATAGTATTTTAACCTTTTAAGAGGGGATCAATCTTCAGTTCAAAAGTTCATAAAGGGGTGGATTATTTCTACATCGGCGTTTTTAAAGTATGTAGTCCTCATCGTCTTTACTGTTCTCGCTTTTCAAAATTGCGGTGGTTTTAAATCAACGAGTGAAACAACTTATCTTGGTAGCAACCTCGACCAAGAGTTGGCAAGAATCGAACAAATTAATCTTGGTAAGGCGCTTTATAGTACACACTGCGCTTCTTGCCATGCCCCTATTGATAGTTCATCAAAGCTCGGACGAACATCTGATCAAATTTCAGGGGCTATTGAAGCTATTGCTCAAATGAACAGTTTGGCTCATCTTTCACAAGATGATTTGGATGCAATATCGTCATCTCTTATTTTTGAGGCCAATGGGGGAGATCTCGAAGAGGGTGCAAATGGTCGACTACAGTTTAGCTGTACCCCGGGAGTTGTTTCAAAAACTCCACTTCTCAAACTTACTAATCGAGAATTTAGAGCTTCTCTGAATCAGCTTCTTGATGGTTTTTCAACAACCCTAAAAAATGACACTCAACTTGTTAGTCTTTACAATAATCTTCCTGTAGACAGTATTGTTGTCGATCGCAATACTCTTAAAGAGCAATCCCAACTTGTCACACAGCTTTCGACCAATGGATTTTTTGATGCTGCCTATCGAGCGGGTCAGCTTATTGCTCAAAACACAACAGGTCTAAATAATTATCCCGGGACCAATAGTTGTCTCTCCCAAACCACAGTGACACAAACTTGTCACAGAAATTTTGTAAGACAACTTTCATCCATCGCTTTTAGAAGACCTCTATCTTCAAGTGAAGCTACAGTCCTATCCAATCAATTTTGGGATACCAATTTGGGAAAAGAAAATCTTTTAATCATGACCTTTACTGGAATAGCTCAGAGCCCCGATTTTCTTTATAAAGCATTGTTTAATGGTTCTCCTGATCCAACTCGTCCGAATCTTATAATGCTCACTGATCATGAGCTTGCTACAAAACTTTCTTATTTTGTCACTGGTGGACCACCTGATAATATCCTTCGTTCGGCAGCCGACTCTGGACAACTTTCTTCAGGAGCTGTTCTTTCAACACAAGTTGACCGACTGCTGCAAAGCAGTGGTGCTCAAGATATGATTCGTCGCTTGTTTAGAGAGTCACTGGGATATGATCTTTATGATAACTTTAGTTACACCAGTGCTTTTCTTGATGGAATCAACCTTAATGGTTTACAGCAAGCTATGACCAGTGAGCTCGATACTTTTTTTATTGAACTTGTACTAAACCAACAAGTCCCTTTTTCTGAACTCTTTACTTCAAGATATACCAATATAAATAATGCTTCTCTCAGACAAATTTACGGAGTCAGTGCCAGCGGTGTCATCACTCTCCCTGAAGAACGAATAGGTTTTCTCAATCGCGCAGCGATGTTGACAAAACGCTCAGGCTTCAGAGCCTCACCGATTAAACGCGGCCTTCATGTGCTCGAAAATATCCTTTGTGTCGATGTGGGCGAACCACCACCAAGTGCACCCACATCACTGCCTGATCTTGGTACTGAACCTTTATCGACACGCGAGGTGACTGAGCGAACAAGTGAAGCTCCTGGTTCAAGCTGTGTACAGTGTCATGGGCGCTTTAATTCTTTGGGATATGCGTTCGAAAATTTTGATACTCTTGGTCGAGAGCGAAGTTCAGAACGAGTCTTTGATGGTGCTGGTAATCTGACCGCTTCTTTACCTATTCGGACTCGTGCTAGCACAAATGAAATAGGGACTGACACCGTCTCTTTTGATCACTCTATGGATCTCTCTCGCGAAATCGGACAAAGTGATCGAGCGATGATGTGCTTCGTTAAGCATCTCAAAAGATTTGAGTCACGAAAGGCTCCATCAACAGCAGACAATTGCCAAATGAACCAATCCTTACAATCTCTATACGGTGATGCTGAAAATCTTGGAACTCTAACAGAGGCGATAAAGAAATTGGTCCTTTCAGAAGAATTTCGTTATTGGAGTTACTAATCGGAGACATCTATGAGTATTTACTTTTGTAAAAAATCAAGAAGACAGTTTTTAGTCGGCAGCGGTAAGTCACTGCTTGCTCTTCCGCTTTTACCGAGTCTTTTCCCGCGAGAAGCTTGGGGTCAAACCGCAATGGCTCCCCGTCGAATGATGTTATTTTGGTATGACCATAACAACCTCAATTCAATGTGGCCCTCACCAACACGAACGACTTCAACGATTGGTAATGATGGTGCAAGAGAAGTTTTGCTTTCAGCCCTTGGAACAATGGCCTCACACAGTCCTGCTCTCAACAACCCCCGCTATGAAACTCTTAAAAATGCAAACCTCATATCAATCATTAGAGGATTTGATATTCAACATGGTGCCGGACATGGTAATGGTGGGCTCGCGGCCGCTATTGATCGAGAGTCCGAGGGTAATTACCCGACAATTGATACCATCGTTGAAGCTTCAAGGTCTGTTTATCCTTTAACAACACCGGCGAGTGTGAGAAAGGCCATTCGTATTTCTCCCGGGAATGCTTCTTCTTTTTATCAAAAAATTGGTGGCTCTGTTCAAAGAATGCCAGCCTATGGAGAGCGTGACTTGTCTCGCTTTTATAATGAAGTTTTTAGTTCACTAACAGGTGATACAGTTCCTGTTCAAGATTTTTCAAATCAGCTTAAATCAAATATTTTATCGAGAGTTCACGCAAGTTATTCAAGCTTTAGAAATGGCAATCGAATTTCATCTGATGATCGCGCTCGTATTGAACAACACATGGATTATATTTCTGATTTGCAAAGAACTTTTGCAAACGTACAACCTTCGCAAGGACCCACTTGCGCCCGTCCTAATAATCCCGGTAGCGTGACTGACCCTACACTTTTTTATGGGTTTTACATGGATCTTATGTCTGTGGCTTTTAAATGCGGACTGACAAAGTTTGGAGTTATGAAGTTTGAAGGTCATAACCCACAGT
>JBGSSY010000185.1:0-7867 GCA_041736775.1 Bdellovibrionales bacterium
TACAAACGAGGCCTTTCAATAAAAATTAAGAATGATCAAGGGGATTGGCGAGTGATTGGTAGTGAATATTTTTAAGGATTTGGGTTAACATAAAACTCAACTGATCTTGAGGGATGGGGTAATCGGCAGACAATTGCTCAAGGAGTTTTAAATAACTTGGTTTCTCTTTTAATAATTTACAAATATGGGCGTTGAGTTGAAAGCCAGCCTCAAGTCTCATTTCAACCACGGGGATTTCTATGGGTTGATCGGGATCTTTTTCCCAGGGAAGTTTTTCGATGCCAGAGATGGATTCAGGGCTGATCTCTTCGATTTTTTCAGCGACAAAACACAAGACTTTTTCTTGGCGATGACTGTTGCTCGAGGGGGATTGCATATAGGGAATTCTTTTATAATCCATTTTTTTAATTTTAAAGCCCCCTTTCTCGGTTAAGTGAAGGACTTCTTCGTATGAGTAATAATCACTTAAAAGGGGATTGTTAAAACCTAAAGGCCCAAAGTTGATCCATGTCCCACCAAGTGGGAGCCATGAATTCATTTTTTGCACCCATAATCTGTAATCAATTTGAACCACATCAATGAGCCATGGGGTGAGGATGTTTTGGCTTTTGGGAAGTGGGCAGAGAGGGTCTTTGAGATCGGCAAGAATATAGTTGATTCCGTCTTTAAGACTTCTTGGAGATTTTAATTTTCGATCCATTGCAAAATCAGCAGAGTGACTGGGAACAATGGGAAATTCGACCAGAGAGAGTTCTTCGCCAGAGATGATTTTTTGCGCGAGAAGCATAAGAAGGGGATTGTAATCCACGAGGGTTGTTTGGTTGAGGCCAAACAAACGATGAAGATCGTAGGCCAAGCGACCAGCTCCCGAGCCCAGGACCATCAAATCCCCTTGAAGGGGGTTGTCTTCGAGGGTTTGAGTGATCATTTCAAGAGAAGATTTATTTTCATGATCTCCCCAGCACCAATCCCTAAATAGATTATCGATGTTTTCTGCGAGAAAACTCGAGCCCGGTCGACTGTTGAGATAACTGTAAAAGGAGTTGGCTTCAATTTTTTCCCAACCGAGGGGTTTTAATATTTTTTTGTAATTTTGGATTTGTTGTTCTAAAAGCTGACTCAAGTTTTTGAGGCGCTCACGGCTGAGTCGAAGCAAGCCCTTTTGCTCAAGGCCAATTTGTATATTTTGCCAATGAGTTTGTGACTCTAAAAGAAGTTTGTAGGCTTCAAAGGCCCAAAAAAGTTGGGTTTGTTTTTTTTCAGGATAAAGGCACTCAATACATTCAAGTTTCCAACTCGATTCCATAAAAAACTCCTTGGTTAATAAAAGGATTTTTTATTATAGGTACTTTTTAACGATTAGTCGATTTTTCTGTACAAGAAACTGTTTGAGAAAGGTGCATAAAAAAATATTTTTCGAAGTCCTGCTTTTTCATTCACTTGACTATTTGGGCAACAGGATTACTTTGATTTCCTAAATAGGATGTTGTCAATTAATGAACCGGAGCTAGAAATATGAACTCCACGCAGAACAAACTCATTGTTGTCAATTTCGCAAATCAGCATTAATTTTTTGGCCTGGCCATTGAATGTGTATGAATAATTATTAGCAAGACTCAGTAGGTTTTGGTTCGGAGAGAATTCTCCATCATGATACAAAATATTTATTGAAGATATAATATTTCCACTCATGCCAAAGGTTCCATTGGACTTCTTAAATTTAAAGATATTTAAAGTCGCTGGGCGATTCGCTCCAAAGAAACCTTTATAAGTTCCCAAAAAATCATCGCTGGGTTGGCATCCTGAGCCTGTCGAATTTTGCGCGACTTCGAAAATTGAAACCATTTTATTTCCACTCAATTGAAGCGGATATTCATCACGTAAAAAATTACCGCTCAACTCGCCTTTGATCGATTGATCGACAATATTTAAATCTATACTCAGAAAGCTACGAGCCCCCCGGGTATTAAGTCCGGAAGCCTCAATTTTGTAATTCACAAGATCAACTTTTTGGAGTTCAACACAAGAAAGATAAAGTATTATTTGATTGGTTCCAACCAATGAAAAAGTCAGTGAGAGCCGTTCTGAATCGATATTTTTAAGTAAAGTCATTTTGAGATTTAAAATTTTTTCTGCTTGTATCTTTAGATTATAAACCCCCTCAATTTCAAGAGGCACAGGTGTGATTGTGCCTATCGGTTTTTGACATTCGCTAGAACCGAATTGTGCCTCAGCCCAGTGTGGGGCAAAACTCAAAAGAAGAAAGGCCATCAGGGCTTGAAAGGAGCCGTTAAGAGATTTATGCATGGGTAGTAAGTATTGACCTCGTCATTCAACTTCAAGACATATGTCTTTTTGTGGAATTAGTACACGAGTGGCTTTTGCAAATAGTTCAACATCAATAGGGAGTAACAGGCTATGGGTGACAGTCTGTTTGCACAGGTGTGTTTTGATTCTCGTCCATGGGTTTTTCGGGAGTTTCACTTCCATCGGCTGTGATCGCTAAGTCGACACAGGAAAAGTAAGGTCTGGGACTGGCGGGATTTTCTGTCATTTGCTGGATCATTTGCAGGGTACAACTGGTGCAAGTCACACCGTCGGGGAGTTTGAGATCCGCTTCATAGCGGTGGGGTAGGTCTCCCCCAGAATTTTGGTCGTCTTGGACAGTGAGTAATAAAGTAAAATTCTGGTCATTGCCTTGCGATAAATAAAATTCAAAGCGCCCAGGATGATTGATGGTTTCTTCCCACTGCAATTTGATGGTCTGACCACTTTTAAAACTTAAACTGGGCGAGTTCACTTTGGCGATACCGCCGCAGGGGCCCGTTTTAATTCCTGGGCTCATACTACGGGGAGGCGTGTTGCCTCCTGGCAAAAAGCGAGCATGGGACCAAGCTTGATCCGAGAGTCCTAAAAGAAAGAGAAAAATGACAAGAAACTTCATTTTTGACCAGCCTCTGTACATTGGGCGTATAGTTGATCGAGACTCTTTGCCAGGCTGTCAGAACTGCTCGAGAAAATGGCCTCTTCATGGCTCGTTAAAGTCTCAAAGTAACAATTAAATTCCTGATAATTGTAAACTCCACCTTCGGCAAAATCAGCCTCATCCCCATCTGCCACAGAAGTATCAAAGTGCAGAATTTTAAGGGGAAGGCAAGTTTCGCCAAATATTTTCGAAGAATCACAAACTTGAACTTCCGCTTCGCCATTGATCATTGAGGGTTTAAAAACACGAGTCTCACATTTAATATTTTGCAATTGTCGACAATCCTTTTCAGGAGAAAAATTCAGTGAGGCTAAGGCTAACTTTTGCCCAGAGACACAAGCCTGACTGCTGTTTGAATTTGATCCCGCCCCTTTATAGCCGTCGCAATTGCTGTACAAGACAAACAAAGGAAGCAAATAAAACAAATGATAAAAACTAAAAGATCTTTTCATTTTTCCAAGAAACCCCAGACCTTTTAATTATAGCGCAAAGAACAGCCAAGTCATGAGTGGATTCAAGAAAACCTGACTAAAATCCCAAGAAGTTGCTCAATTTGAGACGTCTAACCCTATTAGGATTTGCTTAAGTAACGCTTCGCCTAACCAGAGTGAGATGACCTATTTTTTAGATATCAAAAAGACTTATCCGTCTCGAGGAGGGTTGTGACTGTTCGTTTTAATGGCTTTTTCTAGGCAATCGATTTTTGGATGAAGACCATCATAAAATTCATCTGACCGACAAAGTGAAACTCCACCCCTCACTTCAGCACCAGTCTCTTGGCCAAGCCTAATAACCTGACTCTCATAAGATTGTAAGAAATCGATCATGTTTTTATCTCCTTTCGTCATGAGAAAATCTGTATCGAGCGGTGGGATATACAAGATGACCCTTTGACCGTTCTCACTCAGCACTTGCACCAAGAGCTTGATTTTCAATAACCATTCCCTATCTTCAATCTGTTTGATTATAGGTTTTTCCAGAGTCCAATCGCCAATGACGGATTGGACTTCATTGAAGAAGCTCTGGTACTCCGCTTGATTACTTAAGGCCAATTCCAAGTAGTCTTTTTCTTTCCAAATAACGGCCCCATTAGGTAATAAGGCACCCAGGTTTGGATTTTTGATGGAAACAGAACGACTCAGGGGTTGATAGTCTAAAGAATTGGGATAATCTTTGGCAACCTTCAGAAAAAATAACTTAAAACTGCTAAGCAAAGTTTGATAAGAAATGAGATATCTCAAGCGTTGATCAATAAGGGAAAAAAAATGATCCATCGGACTTTCAAGGCCAAAAGCGACGAATGATTTTTGAAACTGCGATCGGTAACTCGGTGGCCATCTCTGAGAATTGTTCCAACTGTAAAGGTAAAAAGGAACGGTCAGAAAGACAACAGGAGCACGATTTATGCGGGCCGTGTTTGCAAAAAGAACAAGTTCGTCAAAGCCCAGTCCCGGCAAAGACATATTGATCATTGTTTTCTCATTACAGTGAGGTGTAATTTCGAAGGGGGTTGAGCCTAACCAGTAGACTTGAGAAGTACCTAGCACAACACATTGAGGCTTAGAAATGTCGAGGAGGGCCTCTTTGACCACCGACAGACCCTTTGGCCTTTGAACACCAAATTCTTCGTTCTTGAGACGCTTTGCAAACAACAGAGCTTCTCCCTGCTCTCTACCCTGAATGGAATCCGATGGATCATAATAAAAATTAAAAACGATCATAGTGAGAAGACAGAAGCCGGTAAGGGCACCAAAAGAAATCCAAAAAGTAAGAATTTTTCTAGAACTCAAAATAAATGTACCCCCGACTCTGTTGCAGAAAAGCGATCACCATTAGAAAAAGAAGAGAGATAAAAACTGCATCAAATAAGCTATAATCAAAACGAATTCTCTTGTTCTTCAAAGTCAGATACTCATAGGTATTGGGTGCCATTTTAAAAAACAGAAAGAAGAAAATAATGACCAGCATTTCCAAGAGGGGCACCTTTGAGATATTTGTAAATTGGAATTGTGCAATAAAGACTTTGAGTGAACTCAAATCATTTGATTTCACATAAAAGAGGGGTAAAGAGCTAATAAAAAAGACTAAGGTTATCAGATGGGCTAAGTGAGAATAGCATCGGGCCTTTTTATTTTTCGACCAAACTCTTAAAAAAAGGACTCCCATCCCTTGATAAATACCAAAAAAAGCAAAGTTGAGAGTAGGCCCGTGCCAAATACTCAGCAAGAAAATCGAGACAAAGAGTGCACTATTGCGGTTCATTTTTTTTTGTAAAGGAAGGTAGAGGTAGTCTCTAATGAAAAGAGAGATCGTGATGTGCCAGTTTCGCCAAAGATGAGCCAGATTAGTCTGTCTAAAGGGAGAGTTGAAGTTTTGGGGCAAATTGATTCCGATCAACATTCCTATGCCAACGGCCATTTCTGAGTAACCGGAAAAATCCTCATAAATGGCAATAACGTACCAGACGTTGACATTCCATATCGTCCAAAAGTTGAGATCCTTTAGATTTTGAACCATGGTTAAATGGGGTTCTATATAATTCAAAACGGAATCTGCAATAACGACCTTCTTAAAAAGACCGATGATAATAAAGCAAAGAGCCACTGTTGTTTTTATTTCGTAGGGGTGGGATCTTTCTCTGAGCTGACCCAAAAAGTCTGATAGGCGCATGATGGGTCCAGCAATCAACTGAGGGTAAAAACAAACATAAGCCATATAATGGAAAAAACTCAAAGGTTTATCATCCTTAGACTTTTTAGACTGATCGATCACTGCAGAGATTTGTTGAAAGATAAAAAAAGAGAGACCAAGAGGAATAAAACTGAAAACCGAAAAATTTGAAAAAATATATTTGAACAAAACAAGGATAAAGACATTGATCGGAATAGCAATAATGAGTGCAATTTGACTGCGAATGAAAAAATAATTCAGGATGATTGTGCTCATGAGTAAAGTCGGGCTCGACTTCTCGAAAGCTGAATAAATGATGAGTGATGCTCCGGCAAGGACTGCACAAAATTTCTGGGTGGAACTTTTTTTAGCCCAAGAAAAAATTAAGCTTGTGAGGGGAAGAATGCAAAAGACAAAAAGGTATGAATTAAAAGACATTGTAGTTCCACCCCAGGGAGCTGATTTTAGGTAACAGTTCCACCGCAGCTTGAACCTGCGCCTGCGGTGCAGCCGTAGCAGTGTTGCTGAATAATTATTTCTCGATTCTGCACAGCCGATAAATCGAAATCTCGCAGATGTTGAGGGGCTCTCTGATCCACCTTAAGGTCTAACATTTGATTAAAATCACAATCGTAAAGGGAGCCCTCCCATCCCACCGAAAGTGTGGATCGGCACATGACAGCTTGAGCCGAGCTTGGATTAAAGGCATTTACTAATTGAGTCATATAGTGTTCAAAGTTTCCACTTTCAATCAAGTACTCTAGATATCGACTGATGGGCATATTAGTAATACAGAAAAGTTGGTTAAAATCGATATCCCAATCGGCTTTGAGTCGAGTTTTAAAGTCCTTTTCAAGGGCCGATTGTTGAGAGGGAAGATAGGCTCCGGAGGGATTGTAGACCAAATTTAATTTTAATTGAGAATCTCTACCGTAACCCACCCGATTGAGACGCTGCAGGGCCTCTATGGACTTCTTAAAAACACCGTTTCCTCGCTGTCGATCGGTATGATTCATGGTGTAGTGAGGCATCGATGAAATCACTTCAACTTGGTGTTCTTTAAAAAAATCAGGAAGGTCGTTGTATTTCTGATTTGCTAAAATAATGGTGAGATTACACCGATTCAGAATATGGGCTCCGGTTTTTTTTAGTTCTTTCACAAACCAGCGAAAGTGGGGGTTCATCTCGGGAGCGCCTCCCGTGAGGTCCACAATGGAAAAACGGTGTTTTCTTAAAACCCCAAGAGCCAACTCCATAGTCTCTTGGCTCATGATCTCTTTTCGATCGGGTCCTGCATCCACATGGCAATGGTGACAGGTTTGATTACACATTTTTCCCAGATTCAGTTGAAAAACTTCAATGGAGCTGGGTTTTAAAGGATAAAGCCCATTTTTTTTAAGATTGTCTTTAAAAGCTGTTAAGTTGAGGGAGCTCAGTCTGTTCAGTTGCTCCTGAGTGGATGAAAGAGGAGATTGACGTTGCTGAAGACTGGCCATCTTACATCGACAGCTTTTTTGATTTATTCATCATCTGAACACCATGGACTAATGAAGCTCCACCACGAATGGCCGCAGCAACATGGACGGCTTCCATCATTTGTTCATTGGTCACGCCTTTTTCTAAGGTATCTTGGGTATAAGCATCAATGCAGTAGGGACACTGGACGGCATGGGAGACGGCAAGGGCAATCAATGATTTTTCTCTTTCGTTCAGATGACCCTCTTTAAAGACTTCAGAGTACCAAGAAAAAAATTTATCTCCCATGGCTTTTTGAAATTCTGTAATCTTGGGAAACTTTGCAAGATCTTTATCGGAGTAATAACTTTCGCTCATGATCCATCCTTTGTTGAATTGGCTAAAATGGTATAGCTACTGGGCTTATGCTGACAACAGAAAACCTCACTACAACTCTCAGGTCACTTTAAGACATGTCCCGTGTTGAACTCAGTGTCATTTTATTAATGGACATCTAGTATTCTCATCAAATGAGCCCACAAAAAGGATTTTTTATTTTTAGGTACTTTTTAAGGATTAGTCGACTTTTCTGTGCAAGAAACTGTTTGATACAGGTGCGTACATAAACATTTTTCGAAGTCCTGCTTTTTCATTCACTTGACTGTCCAAAGCGGCGAGAGCGCATCCATCTTGGACGAGGTCAGGCATCTTTTTGTAAGTGTATCTAAAAAAACTCTCGACCATACAGGCGCGAGC
>JBGSSY010000225.1:0-7166 GCA_041736775.1 Bdellovibrionales bacterium
GCATATGGTGGATCAAGGTTTAAGTCGTGAAGAGGCTTATAAAAAAGTTCAATTGCTCTCTCATAGCTTAAAAAAAGGTGAGCACCTTAAGGACATCTTGCTGATTCATCCAGAAACTAAAGATTACTTTAAGAAAAATACAGTGGATGAAATTTTCTCTGGCACTCGACATCTGACTGAAGTTTCAAAACTCATTGCTCAAACTCTAGGGGTTTAATGTGAATTATGAAAAGGGAGAACTTCTTTACGAAGGAAAAGCCAAAAGGATATTTAGCGTAACCTCTCATCAAGAGCTGATTTGGCAAGAGTTCAAAGACTCCTTTACCGCCTTTAACGGAGAGAAAAAAGCTCAAATTAAAGATAAGGGCAAAGTGAACCGTGAAATTGCCTCCCTTCTTTTTCAAAAGATGAAAAATCAAAATATTCCCTGCCACTGGGTTGCCGATCAAGGTGAAATCGATATGATTACTGAGAAACTTCAGATGATTGATCTTGAAGTTGTGGTGAGAAATATTCTTGCGGGCTCGACAGCGAAAAAATTAGGTCTTGAAGAAGGCATAGTCCTTTCAGAGCCGCTCCTTGAATTTTATTATAAAAAAGATGCTCTGGGTGATCCTTTTATCAGTGATGATCAAGCTTTGATGCTTAAACTCGTGAGAAAAAAAGAAGATCTTTCTGAGTTAAAAGCTCTTGCACTTAAAGTGAATCAAATTTTAAAAGATACTTTTAATCAAGCCGATATTGATTTGGTGGATTTTAAAATCGAATTTGGCTACGACAAAAATGGCTTGATCAAATTGGGAGACGAGATTTCTCCGGACAGCTGTCGTTTGTGGGATAAGACAACAAAAGAAAAAATGGACAAAGACCGTTTTCGTCGCGATTTAGGCAACGTGGTCGATTTTTATAAACAAGTGCTTGAAAGATTAAAACGTTAACGAGGTAGGGCTTATGAAGTTTGCATTAAAAATTCTTCCAAAAACTGAGGTGCTCGATACACAGGGCCGTGCCGTTCAAAAAACTCTGATGAGCCATGGCTTTAAACTGACCGACTGTCATGTGGGTAAGTATCTAGTCCTTGAGATCGAAGAAAAAAGTCGAGAGAAAGCCCGCGAGCAAGCCATTGCTATGGCCGAAAAGGGTCTTTATAACCCACTCATTGAAACTTATCAGTTGGAAGAGATATGAAAAAAGTCGGTATCCTTCGTTTTCCAGGAACCAATTGTGACCGTGACATTTGGAAATCTGTTGAGCTTAAAAATCAAAAGCCATCATGGCTTTGGTATCAAGATCATTTCAACCCTAAAGACTTTGATGCTTTTGTTTTACCTGGGGGCTTTAGTTACGGCGATTACTTGCGCTCAGGGGCTCTTGCGGCCCTTTCACCAGCAATGGAAAGTCTTCGTGAAGCCAATCAAAAAGGTTTTCCGATTTTTGGAATTTGCAATGGTTTTCAAATTCTCTGTGAAGCGGGTCTTTTACCTGGAGTACTGATGAGAAATAAAGAAGGCCGCTTTATTGATCAATGGGTGGATCTTAAACTTCGCAATCAGTCTCTTTGGTCTCCCGTTAAAATCAATCAGGTGTTTCGTATGCCCATGGCCCATGCCGATGGACGTTTTTATATTCAAGATCAAGATTACAAAAAAATTCAAGACAACGGACAAATTTGGCTCACCTACGAAAATAATCCCAATGGATCAGTGGGGGATATCGCTGGAATAATGAATGAAAAAAGAAATGTGGTGGGTATGATGCCCCATCCTGACCGCGCACTTTTTGATTGGATGGGTAGCGATGATGGTCTTGAATTCTTTGATTGGAACTTATCATGACCCTTTCTGAAAAACTCAAACTCTACCGAATCAGCCAAAGCGAATATGCCATGATCACTGATCTTCTCGACCGTGAACCTCAAGGGGTTGAGTGGGCGATATTTTCTGCACTTTGGAGTGAGCATTGTTCTTATAAAAGTTCTAAAGTTCATCTTAAAAAACTTTATAGCCAATCCCCAAGAGTCCTACAAAGTTTTGGTGAAAATGCCGGTATCGTTGATCTGGGTGAAGGTGAAAAAGTGGCTTTTAAAATGGAGAGTCATAATCATCCAAGCTTCATAGAACCTTACCAAGGGGCAGCCACTGGTGTTGGTGGAATTCTTCGAGATATTTTTACCATGGGTGCTCGACCGATTGCTCTTGCCAATTATTTGTGTTTTGGAGAACCAACGGCCGATAGAATGCAAGAGCTCGTCGATGGAGTGGTTCGAGGTATTAGTGGTTACGGGAATTGTGTCGGAGTACCTAACATTACCGGACAAACCAACTTTGATAAAAGTTATAACGGAAATATTTTAGTCAACGCCATGGCGGTTGGACTCTTTACAAAAGATGATCCCATTTGTCTGTCAAAAGCCAAAGGCGTTGGCAATCATGTGGTTTATGTTGGTGCAAAAACCGGTCGTGACGGAGTTCACGGCGCTAGTATGGCCTCTGAATCTTTTGATGAAAATTCTGAAAGCAAACGTCCGACCGTCCAAATTGGTGATCCTTTCTTTGAAAAACTTTTGATCGAATCCTGTCTTGAAGTGATGAAAAAAGATTTAGTGGTTGCCATTCAGGATATGGGGGCCGCCGGTCTCACCAGTTCCAGTTTTGAAATGGCTGAAAAAGGGGGAGTGGGTTTGACCCTTCGTTTGGACCAGGTGCCACTGCGGGATCCCAGCATGACTCCCGAAGACATTCTTCTTTCTGAAAGTCAGGAGCGCATGCTGCTGGTTTGTGAACCCGAAAAACTTGAAACTCTGGTCGAAGTCTTTGAACGCTGGGGCCTTGATGCTGTTTCCATCGGTGAAGTCATTAAAGAGCCCGTTGTAAAACTTTATTTTAAGGGAGAGCTTCTCACAGAAATTGATCCTAAGCTTGTGGTCGATCATGCTCCTCAATACAAGCGTCCTTACCGTGAGTGGTCATTAAAAAATGACAGTTCACAGTTTTCTTCAGAATCTTTTAAAACTCCTTTTAACAACAAAGAGCTGATCGACATACTTTCGGATTATCGAGTGGGTTCCAAAGAATGGATTTATCGTCAGTATGATCAAAGAGTGGGATCAAGCACCATGCGAGATTGTTCCTCGCCTGTGGGTGCTGTGGTTCTTCCATCAAACCGTGTCCTTGGAGTAGTACTCGGTTGTCGACCCCACATCATGAGACAAGATGCTTATCTCGGCGGATTGGACTCGATCTTTTATCCAGCACTTGAGTTGGCCTCGAAAGGTTTTGAACCACTGGCCGTGACTGACTGTTTGAATTTTGGAAATCCAGAAAAAGAAGAAGTGATGACTGAGTTTGTCGCCTCCCTTTCGGGAATGAACTCCGCTTGCGAAGCTCTTCAAGCCCCGATCATCAGTGGTAACGTGAGTTTCTACAATGAGACTCTTGATCAGGGTGTGACTCCTACACCGAGCACGGGTCTTATTGGACTTAAAGAAAAAGTAGAGAACACCCCGACATCTGATTTTGAAAATGAAGGGGATGTGATTCTTCTGGTTAATTTGGGTTCTGGTTTTAGCTCTGGTTATCTCTCTGAAATCAGAGGGCAACAGTCCCAATATATTTTTAATGAAAGTTTCTCGTCTCTCGCTGAAAAGTTTAAAAAGATGATCTCTCTTGTCTCTTCGGGAAATATTATCTCAAGTCGGGTGGTGGGCTCTTTTGGTCTTTCGAATGTTCTGTCAAAAATGTGTTTAAAAAATTCAATCGGCGCTAAAATTGACTGTGAACAAGACCCTTGGCTTGAGCCTTTTTATCAGGTGGTTATCACCGTTTCATCCATTGAAGCTGATCGACTGGCTAAAGAATTCAATCAAGCCGATATGAAAACTCTTAAAATAGGTGAAGTGGGTGGAGACACTCTTCGTTGGAAAAACCTCAATCTTCCAGTCTCTTCAATAAAGGAATCCTATGTCCATTCGTGGTCAAAATCATTTCCACAGCTTTCGTGAAGAGTGCGCCGTCTTCGGAATTTGGAATCATCCCGAGGCAGCACGTATGTCTTACTTGGGTCTTTATGCCCTTCAACACCGTGGGCAAGAGGCTGCTGGCATTGTCACTCTCTCTGAAAATAAACATTTAATCCATAAAGGCCATGGGCTGGTGGCTGATGTCTTTGATGAAGAGGTGATGGAAACTTTGGTGGGTAAAGCCTCCATCGGTCACAATCGTTACTCAACCACCGGTGCTAACGAGAAATACAATATTCAACCACTCACAGCCGATCTTTTTAATGGCCCGGTTTCCATTGCCCATAATGGAAATATTATTAACTCTGAGAATTTGCGAGAGGGTCTTAAAAAACAAGGTTCCATCTTTCAGGGGACCAATGACACTGAATTGTTTCTCCATTTAATTGCGAAAAATCCCAGTAATGATATTTTCACTTGCCTCAAAGAAGAGCTGCCCAAGTTAAAAGGCGCTTATAGCATGGTGATGCTGACGGATCGCCACCTGATAGCCGCTCGCGATCCACTTGGCTTTCGTCCGTTGGTACTGGGCGAGATCAAATTACCAACGGGCACAGTGAAAGTTGTGTCTTCAGAAACATGCGCCTTTGATTTGATCGGAGCTAAGCTGATTCGTGAGATCAAACCGGGAGAAATTTATTATTTTAATGATCAGGGTGAAGGATCTTTTTTTATGGATGATCTTCCCACTAAAACCAGTCAGTGCGTATTTGAACATGTCTATTTTTCAAGACCTGACTCCGTTGTCTTTGGTGAAAGTGTTTATCAAACCCGTAAGAAATTAGGGGCCCAACTGGCGATCGAAGATGGTTATCTTGAAGCCGACGTGGTTATCCCAGTCCCTGACAGTGGTGTTCCTGCCGCCTTAGGTTACTCTCAACAAAGTGGCATACCCTTTGAGTTAGGAATTATTCGAAACCATTATGTCGGCCGGACTTTTATTGAGCCTAAACAAAGTATCAGAAATTTTGGTGTGAAAGTGAAACTCAATCCTCAAGAGGCGATTTTACGAGGCAAAAAAGTGATAGTCATTGATGACTCTTTGGTGCGAGGAACCACCAGTCAAAAGATTATTAATTTGGTAAGAAGTTTTGGAGCCAAAGAAGTCCATATGAGAATCGCAGCTCCTCCCACCATTGGTCCTTGTTATTACGGGGTGGATACTCCCAGTTCTGATCAGTTGATCGCTTGCAATCAAAGTCTTAAAGAGATCACTCAATTTATTGGAGCGGATAGTTTGAGATATGTCAGCCTTGAGGGCTTACTTAAATCAGTTTCTGATGAAAAGAGTAACAAATATTGTGCAGCTTGTTTTACCGGTGATTATCCCACTGAACTTTATAATGTTGCACAAAAATAGAGTTCATATTGCTCTCTAAGATACTTTAGTATTCAGATTCATTTTGAAGTTTTTGCGCGAGCCGGTCGAGCTTTTTGAGATCAATTTCTTTCCTCTTTTTGAGGTATTTGATTCGACGATCAATTGTCTCTTTCAAAAAAAATTCCAAACCCACTTCTTCTTCTCTTTTTTCAAGACGAGGAATAATCACAATCACTTCATCAGGAGTTTTTGGGTTGAGAATAAAGGGATAGTTTTTTTTAAGAAAATGGGGAGTCAAAGTGTCAGGAAGCTCAAACTGAGACTTATTCAGCTCAAAATACATCAGATAATGGATATGATAGGTCAGTTCTTCACGAAGTTGTTGCAGCCAACTGAGTTGAGTATCTAAAAATCGAATTGAACTTTCAGTATATGTATCAGTGGTGAACTTTTCAGTGATACTCCAGGCTTCATACTCATCGCTGCGAAAGTATTTTTGATAACCGGCGAGATTATCATGAGTGGAAAACAAGCCTTGTCTGTTATTAGTCCCCGCCCAAAAGCTGATCATGCGACTGACATCACCTTGGTTCATCATTCTCGCATAACTTGTGCTATGAACAATTTCATGACCCAGTAGATTGAGGCTGACTTCGGGAGGAGAAAAAAGAAAGGAATCACGTATTTCAACATTAAGTCCCCAGGATTGCCCCCCAATTTGACGATGAAAATTGGGATCATGAGAGGGGTTGGTAAAGATAAAATCCATTCCATGTCTCAGCATACGAGTTCTCATCCAGCGAAAGGCAGGGGAGGTAGTACTTTGGGGTATCTCACTGATTCTCAACTGAAAACCTTCGGAGCTCAAAAAAGTGAGATTAAATGAAACTTGATCAAGTGCTAATTCACTAAGCCTGACCATATTGGCATTAAGAGCCATGAGATTTTGAGTAAGGTTTTCTAAATTGGCTAAAGTGTTGAGAGGGATTAATATCCCCATCACCTGAGATTCATTGAGTAAGGTTTCGATACGGGTGGGGTATTTTCCGTTGGTCGTAGAGACGGGTTCAATCAAGTAATAAAGTTCAATATCCCATGCTTTTTTAAATTCTTTGAGTATTTTCACTTGGGGGGAAGGGCGGAACCATTGTCTTTTAAAGTGAAGAGAACGGTCGGGCTTGCCCAATGAATCTCTTCCTTCGTAAAGCCCGAGAGAAGGAAGGACTTTGTCAGGCCTGATATCGGCGACCAGTGGAGATTTAAAAAAAATTTCGGAGCAAGTATTCTGACTAAAACTCGTTAAAGAGAAAAGTGAAAGGGTCAAATAAATGCCCCCACTGATTATTGATCGTAATAACATATTTGTTTAGTTAGCAAGAAGAGGGCATTGATACAAGTCAGTCTCTCCTTTTTTGTAATTTAAGGCAGAAATTGTAAATAGGAAAATAAGGGACAATACGGATCGCTTGGACAAAGGATTCTATAGGGTGAGACCTCTCTAAAAAACCGATACTAGAGGAGCCTTGATGTTCTTTGAAGCCAAAAAAAGATGAAGAAAAGAATTCATGACTGATAAATAAAAAGAGTATAACCTATTTACAGTTTTTTCGTGATCTCCATTTGACGGTCCCAAAAATTCCAATTAACGCTAAGCGCGTGTCGTAACGGCAGTAGAAATTGACCTTCACCCCGTTTTTAGTACCAGCAAATTATTTTTCTTGTTTAGCACGGCTTTCTCCTGATCTGCAAATTCTTTTGGTGTCAAATAATCAAGTGAACTGTGTGGACGCTCTTCATTGTAATATTTTATCCATTGTTCCAGTCGCT
>JBGSSY010000230.1:0-6590 GCA_041736775.1 Bdellovibrionales bacterium
GTGTATATGAAGTCATCAACTTTCTTTCTAATACCATCAATCCATCCGAAGCAAAGAGCTTCGTCGACAGCCTCTTTATAAGTAACTGAAGGTTTTTCTGAACCCTTTTTATAAAAACCTATCCAAACTTCTGTCGAATTATCATGTTTGTCGGTGAACCAACTCCTTAATTCAGATTGAGACTTGAAGAACCTTGGTTTCATATTTTTACCTCTTAAATTAGGACATTAATACAATAACTACTCTTGTGATAAGGATTGAGTCAATAAAGCATCACACATTTGCTACTTGATCAAGAACCAGAAGATCTCATTCCCTATTTTTTAACTCTTTTTTGCTTTCATAAAAATTTAAAACATCCTCACTTGTTAGAAGTTATTTTTTTACCATAATGAGATAAGAACCCCAGGCTTCATCTTTTTCAAAAGCCCCCATAAATTGATCTCCTCAAAGCGGATGCGGTTTTGCCCGCAGGGCAAAATTGAGGTTAGGCAGGGGCCGGGGTCAATTTATGGGGGCTTTTGAAAAAGATGAAGCAACGAGATTTGAAGCTTAAAAATATTTAAACAAAATGTTTTAAATTTTTCTCAAAAAAGGACGTGGAACTTTTGGGCAGAATTAAAAAGTTTTACAGTTTTCTAAAAACTACGGCCAGAAGGGCTGGTCCCCTTTTTGCTTATATCTATAATATCAACAAAAAGAGGGTAAAATGGCAAGATTGGCACTCGTAGTATGTATAATGTTTATCTCACAAATCTCTTTTTCCAGTTCAGGTTCTAAAACATGCGCCGACAAAAAGATGTTTCTTCGCGATGTTTGCAAAAGCCAGAGTCTCATCGGTGAGACAAGTCACTTTAGTCAATGTGCTAATGGCTTCTCTTACGAAATCTCAACGGATGGTAAAGATGTAGACCACGATTTCGTAACCACTGAAATTCAGTGCAAGATGGTTGAAATCAGAAATCAAGACGGTATCGAAAGACGCACAGCCTACTTTGACAACACCAACAAGAAGGTTGTGGTGTATCAACATGATAATGGTCTTTCAAATGCCTACGTTTATGGACACACAGGCTATTACCACATCACCCAATTTGCTTCAGGGGATGCAATCTTTAACTTTCATAGTTTCGATAATTAAGACTTCATTAAGAGCAATAGGATAAGGATATTTGAGCCACTCTTAGAAAAGAGTGGTTTTTTTTTGCGAGATGAGTCGGCTTCCATTGAAATCTCATTCTAGAGACCGACCGGGTGCCAAACCGTTTTGGCTTCTGTAAATGCCATGATGGGTGAAAGATCACAGTTTTTAAAAGTCCAAGGAACCACCCTCTTCATATTCTCAACCCCATTCATCTTTATTTGAGACAAAGCATCTAGGTTACTGGTCGCGCAAAGAATTGACTGCACTTCCATATGTTGTGAGAGAGGCTGGATGAGTTCCTTTGTGGGAGCAGAGAGTAAGTTGATAACTCCACTGGGTAAATCAGAAGTTTTAAAAACTTCTCCCAACTCTGAGAGAAGGGCTGCTCCAGGTTGATCAAATACAACGACGACCGAGTTTCCGGAACAAATCACTGAAGCAATCTGACTGATAAAAGTCGCAAGGGAAAACTCTTGATCATAAAGAAGACCAACCACACCGACGGGCTCTGGCGTGGTAAAATTATGAAAAGGTCCACTCACAGGATTAACGGCGGCCGTTACTTGCGAGTATTTATCTGCAAAGCCCGCATAATAAAGAAGTGCGTCTATGCTTTCGGTGACGTGGGTTTGTGCCCCTTCTAAAGTGAGACCGAGGACAGACTGAAGAGTATTGGCGAACTCACCTCTTTTACCTTCGAGCATCTCGGCCATACGATAAAGAATTTGAGCACGGTTGTAAGCCGTAAGTTTTGACCATACCGAATGAGCCGCAAGTGCGGCCTCAACAGCTGAACGCAAATCTTTGCGTGAAGCCAAACAAAGATGGGTAAAGACTTCTTCTTTTTGAAAAAGAAAAGCCGGATAAGATCTTCCCGATTCTGTGCGAGGAAATTCACCGTTGATAAAAAGTTTTGTGGTTTTAGCAATGGTGTTGATCGACTGATTAAGACCCGACATTATTGAACCTCCACATAAGGGTAAAGACCATGACGGCCCCCTTCTCTTCCCCAACCACTCTCACTGTAACCACCAAAAGGTGAGCTGGGATCAAATTTGTTATAAGTGTTCGCCCAGATGACTCCCGCTTTTAAACCGAGAGCTGTCTTTTGAATCTTAGAGGCTTTTTCTGACCAGACTCCTGCCGCCAAACCATAAGGAGTGTCGTTGGCTTTTGTGATCGCCTCTTGGGGAGTTCTAAAAGTTGAAATGGTGAGAACGGGACCAAAAACTTCATTCCTAAAAATGGTGGCCGATGATGAGACACCATTGAAAAAACAAGGTTTATGAAAATAACCTTTTTGCGGAAGCTCTGTTTGACTGGCTTCAAAAAACTCAAGACCTTCACCCTTGGCTTGATCCACCATTTTTCTAATTTTTAAGAGCTCGCCTTGGGAATTAATCGCACCGATGTCGGTATTTTTATCCAAAGGATTTCCCACTCGAATTTGTGCCATTCGGCTTTTTAGTTTTTTAACGAACATTTCTGAAATGGATTCTTCAAGGAGCAAGCGCGATCCCGCACAACAAACATGTCCCTGATTAAAGAAAATTCCATTGATCACTCCTTCAACAGCTTGGTCAATGGCGGCGTCTTCATAAACAATATGGGCTGATTTTCCACCTAATTCTAAAGTCAGTTTTTTTGAAGTGTTTGCGAGCGAGCGAGCAATGATTTTTCCAACTTCAGTGGAGCCGGTAAATGCGACTTTATTCACATCTTTATGTTGCACCAAGTGTGCGCCTGTTTCACCAGCGCCGGTCACAATATTGACCACGCCTGGGGGAAGACCCGATTCTTGAATGATTTCTGCCAAAAGAAGGGCCGTTAACGAAGTGGTTTCTGCAGGCTTAAGAACGACACAATTGCCGGTAGCGAGAGCTGGAGCTAATTTCCAAGCGGCCATAAGGAGAGGAAAATTCCAGGGAATTACTTGAGCGGCAACTCCTAGGGGTTTTACTTTTTGACCACTGAAAGCAAACTCAAGTTTATCAGCCCAGCCGGCGTGGTAAAAAAAGTGGGCTGCCACTAAGGGAATATCCACATCTCGAGATTCTTTAATGGGTTTTCCATTATCGAGAGTTTCAAGCACAGCTAATTCACGAGCTCTCTCTTGAATCAATCTTGCGATTCTAAAAAGATAACGAGAGCGATCCTTCGGTGAAGTTTTTGACCAAACAGTTTCATAGGCTCTTCGAGCCGCCTGAACAGCTTTATCAACATCAGTGGCCTGGGCCAGTGCAATTTGGGAGAGAACTTCTCCGGTCGCTGGGTTAATGGTATCAAAATACTCTTGAGTTGAAGGAGCTTCAAACTTTCCATCAATAAAAAGTTGATTTTGTTTTTTAATTTTGACCACATCGGTTGATTCTAGACTGGGTGAATATTCAAAGCGAAATGTGGGTTGCACGTCTGCCGCGTTGTCCAGAGGTTGTCCTGAATCAACAGGACGTGTTCCATTGCTTTTATTGATCCATTTTTCAAACATAGCTTTCTCTCTTTAATCCAGTGAAAAGATTTTATCGTAGTAATAACGACCGGTGACCTGTTTATAAATTTGTTTTAAAACATCATTCAAAAGAGCGCTGGCTCCGAAGCGAAAAAGATCCGGTGTGAGCCAATCTTCACCTAAAACTTCATTCACCATACAAAGATAATGAAGAGCCAATTTAGCGGTTCGAATACCACCGGCTGGTTTCATACCAATCTTAATTCCAGTGCGCTCATAATGGTCTTTGATCGCTTGTAGCATAAGAAGTGTCACAGGAAGAGTGGCCGCAGGATTGACTTTACCGGTTGAAGTTTTAATAAAATCGGCACCCGCTAAAATGGAAAGGTGTGAGGCAAACTGAATACGGTCGTAGGTCGCAAGCTCTCCGGTTTCAAGAATCACTTTAAGGTGAGCCGATCCACAGGCCTCTTTAACTTGAACAATCTCATCAAAAACAGTTTTATAATCTCCACTTAAAAAGGCCCCTCGATTGATCACCATATCAATTTCATCGGCTCCAAAAGAAACCGCTTTTCTCACATCTGCGAGCTTAAGATCTAAAGGCAGTTGTCCAGCAGGAAATGCCGTGGCCACAGATGCAATATGGATCCCCGTTCCGTTAAGAGCTAAAGCGGCATGGGGAACCATTGAAGGATAAACACAAACGGCTGCAACCGATGGCATTGCAGGAAGTGCTTTGACTTGTTGAAGTGACTCATAAACTCCCGGCGGAACAGGAAAGCGTGCCTTAGCACACATTTGTTTGACCCGCTCTGGAGTATCAGCCCCTTCGAGAGTGGTCAGATCAATCATTCGAATGATGGCAAAAAGAGCATCCAGTTTACTTTGTGCTTTCACACTTCTTTTGGTGAAAAATTGTGCCCGCTCTTCAAGCCCCACTTGATCCACTGGATAAAAGGGTATTGGAATTTTTTGAGCCCCGTGACCACACACAAAACGATCGTGAATCATGGAAAACCTCCCCATAGTGCAGTGATTACTAACACGAGGACTATCATTATGGCCAATGGAATTGCAAACCGGGCTCTCCTCTAGGTCCCAAGAGATAATCATTAATATTTGTGTAATTTCAGTATCTTAGGGCAAAGCCTTGAACCTTCACCCGAACTTTCAGTGGCTTAAGAATACTCTTTTTAAACTTGTGAGGCCTTAGACTCTTTCTCGCGCTCAAGGAGAATAAGAATAACTTAAGGGCGAGGGGGCCACTGACTTGTCTAAAGATTTCATCGAAAAGAACGAAACCTTAAAAACATATCCTAAAAAACACGAGCACTCATTGCAGCAACTTGCTCTGAGAAGTACCATAATCTAATGTCTCAGTTGTCTCAGAATCAGGACCAAACTTCTCTGCGCCAAGCGATCTTCAATCGAAGAATGTTAATCTGTCTTTTCAATGGAGCCAGTGCTGGTCTGCCGCTTTTTTATATTTATCAACTGATTCCGGCTTGGCTTCGCTCTGAATCTGTGGATCTAAAAACCATTGGCCTTTTTGCTTTGGTTGGAATCCCGTATAACTGGAAATTTCTTTGGGCACCGATCCTTGATCGTTATGCATTACCGTTTTTAGGTCTGAGACGAGGATGGATGATTTTTACCCAACTCACCTGCATGCTTCTCATGTTTTCCATGGCCTTTTTAAAACCTGAAATTTCTATCACATCGATTGCCTACGCCGCCGCGGCCCTCGCCTTTTTTTCGGCCAGTCAAGATATTGTCCTTGATGCCTATCGAAGAGAGCTTCTGAAAGATCGAGAATTAGGTCTTGGAAATTCAATGTATATGAATGGTTATCGGGCTATGGCTTTTATTCCTGGTGGCCTGGGACTTATTCTTGCGGATTTTCTACCCTGGAGTACTGTTCACTTTATCATTGGTTCATTTATGATGATCGGTGTTGTAAAAACATTACTGATTGATGAACTGAGCCAAGTAGAAAGAACTCATCGAAGCTTACGAGAATCAGTGATCGATCCCCTCAAAGAATTTTTTAATCGCAACGGCTCAC
This sequence comes from Bdellovibrionales bacterium, assembly GCA_041736775.1. Classification (GTDB taxonomy): domain Bacteria; phylum Bdellovibrionota; class Bdellovibrionia; order Bdellovibrionales; family JAGQZY01; genus JAGQZY01. The sequence goes on from JBGSSY010000230.1 coordinate 5,662, forward strand.
GTTCAGCTCTACTTATTATTTCTTTTCTTTTCTTTTATAAGTTGGGTGACAACATGGCCACGGCTCTCTCTACTCCTTTTTACCTCGACCTTGGATTTTCTAAAACTGTGATTGGTTCCACTGTAAAGCTGGTTAATTTTTGGTCGATGATTGTGGGCTCATTTATTGGGGGAATTGGAATTTACCGCTACGGTATTAATAAATGTCTTTGGATATTTGGTTCTGTCCAACTTCTTTCGATTTTTGGTTTTGCAATTCTCAATGAGGCAGGTCCTGTGATTTGGCTCCTGACTCTCGTGATCGCCTTTGAATATCTTGGAGTAGGCTTAGGAGCCTCAGCCCTCACCGCTTTTATGGCTCGAGCCACCAGTAAAAACTTTACCGCCACGCAATTTGCTCTTTTTTCAAGTTTGATTGCTCTTCCTCGCACTTTCGCAAATTCAGCCACTGGATTTCTGATTGAAGGAGTGAGTTCGTCAGACTCATTTTTATATAGCCTTTTTGGAGAAATCAATGGTCTTGGATACACCTCTTTTTTTATCCTTTGTGGTTTTTTTGCCCTGCCCGGAATGCTTCTTCTTTTTTGGGTAGCACCCTGGCATGAATCTCATTCAACCATCGAATCAGAATGAAACACTCAAAACTGTTTTAATCAAAATCTAATGAAAAGCCGATTAATATTTGATAGTATAAAAGTGTAACTTGGGGGTTGCGATGAAGTTTTTGGAATATGTCTACTATGAATCATTGCCCTACGCTTATGCGGGCCTTGCTCTTTTTGCCTTCATGAACCATGAAAACTCCAAAGCTGCTGGAGTGGCCTCATTAGTTCTCGCTTTTTGCAGTTACCATGTTTTGATGAAACGTTATAATTATCGAACTTATTCGAGTCGTTATAATCACAACAAAAAAATCTAATCTTTGCCTTT
>JBGSSY010000362.1:0-11030 GCA_041736775.1 Bdellovibrionales bacterium
TCCACCATCATCGGTTCCGCCATCATCGGTTCCACCATCATCGGTTCCACCATCATCGGTTCCACCATCGTCAGTTCCGCCATCATCGGTTCCACCATCATCGGTTCCACCATCGTCAGTTCCGCCATCATCGGTAACGGGTCCACTTGCAGGTGGAGGAACTTGCCATGATAGATCGCGATCATCGCCACGGCCTTCTTTTTCAAAATTACAGCTGTAAACCTGATAACCACAATAAAAGACGGAGCGTCTGAGTCCAATGGGGATGAGTTTGTTGAGTGTCACATATTGGCTGAGTCTTGAATCATGGCAAAGAATTTTCAAAGATTCTTTTCCATAAACAGTGTACCAGCCTTGTGGGTTTTCACCTTTAGTAGCTATGATCATTTGCTTCTGTGGATCTTTATTGCTCAATATAGAATCAATGAGGGCAACAGTTTCTGCTGAATTTCTTTTTTCACAACTCTTTCGAGAAGATTCTTTACGACTCTTGATCCAATCCTTACCGAGTTCGTCCAAAAAATTAGCATGTGATAAGGGGGTAAAAAATAAGACGGATAAGATTAGAATATTTTTGATCATATTAAATCCTTTTTTTAAGGTTGATATTATGCAAACCTTAAAGAGACTCCCTAAGCTTGTAATCAAAATTAAAAGTCAGGATAAATTTTTCATAACACTTCGCTTTTCACTCTATAAAATAGAAAATGATAGAAAAAAACTAGAAGTGATCCTCAATTCCAAGATCAAGCGTTTTCCCCTCAGGCAATACATAAAGCACACGCAACTCAACCAACTCATTTTTTGAATTCTGAAAAATCTCTCGTGCCCTCAGCAGTCTTTTAATTTGCTTTTGAGAAAGTCGAAAATGGATTTCGTTGGCCTTTCTCAGAGTTTTTATCTCAATCAAAAAATAGTGCCCCTTATACATTATCAGATCAATTTCAATCCCATTGATTCTATGATTGCTAGCAATCCAGGCATAACCCCTCTTTTGGTAATAGGATTGAGCGAAAAGCTCTGCGACTTTGCCTTTTTGCAAAGAAGAATCAACGAGTGATGTGCTCTTTAACTCCCGCAAAGCTTTTGCGGTGGATTTCGGTCGGCCCCAAGGTCGCGATGGATTGTTTGTGTTGAAGGGTGGCATAGCCCTTATGCTCCTCAAGACCATAACCCCCATATTTTTGGGAGAGTTCTAACATCAACTCATCTCTATAAACCTTTGCAACAATCGAGGCTGCTGCAATAGGTTCAGCCCGATTATCACCTTGAATAATAGTGGTTTGAGGCCACTTCAGATGAGGAATTTTTTGATTTCCATCAACAATGATGTGGGCCTGGTTGGGAAGTTTTAAACCCTCAACAGCTCTTTTCATGGCCAGAAGAGAGGCCTGTAAAATATTGATCTGATCAATTTCATCGACTGTTGCAAAACCCAAGGACACTTGACAGTCCAAGTAGATTTGTTGTGAGAGTTTTTTTCTTTGCAGAGCGGACAGTTTTTTTGAATCCGTAAGGCCTTTAAGAACATAATTTTGAGGTAAAATAACGGCCGCAGCATAAACCGGGCCCGCTAAACAACCACGGCCCACCTCATCAACTCCAACAATGGGATGAGGTTTAATTTCTCTCCAGGGAAAGGGGCCTAGTTTGGCCTTTACTGACATCTTTAAGGGTACTTAATGGCTTAAGATTCTGGGGTTGCGGAATCAGCTTTTGCCGTCAATGCCAATTCAGAGCGAACTTTAGCTGCTCGTCCACGCAGGCCTCTTAAGAAAAAGAGTCTTGAACGTCGGTTTTTACCGTGGGCAAGAACTTGAATACTGTCCACAATCGGGCTTGCGAACGGAAAAGTTCTCTCAACACCGACACCGTCAGACACTTTACGGACAGTAAAAGTACGGCTGGGGCCAGCCCCTTGAACTTTAAGGACAACACCTTTAAAGATCTGGATACGCTCTTTTTCACCTTCTTTAACTTTAACGGAAACGCTAATAGTGTCACCCGATGAGAAATCGGGAAACTTTTTGAGGTTTTGGTCTTTTAAAACAGCTGTTCGTACCAGATCTGACATGGTGCACTCCTTGAAAGCGATTTTGTTACCATGCCCCTCGCAGCCGGTCAAGACAGATACTCACGGCTGAACGAACAGATAGATGACGGTAGTCCTTTTCTCCATATCCCTGGATGGGTTCAAGGCAAAAATCGGCCGCCTCATGGACCTCAGGACAAAGTCCAAAACCAGTTCCAAAGACAAGCAGGGTATCCCTTTCTTTAAGGCTCTCACGGGCCTTTCTGAAGGTTATAGCCTCTGCTTGGGGGCTGGGTCTTGCGCTCGTCGTAATGATCTGTAGATCCGGGCTCGCAAAATGAGTGATGGCTTTTTCAAGGCTTTCAATCGGCATCACACTTTCAAGGGCCGTTTTGCGCATGGGATTAAATTTTTGCCCAAGGCCTACGCGCCAGTGATCCAGCACTCGAGAAACAAACATCAGTTGCTCTTGAGCGGGATGAACAATGTAGTACTGATCGAGCCCGTAAACAGTGGTGACCCGAGCAATGTCGTGAATATCAAAATTAGTAATATTGGTGGCCACTTTTCTTTTAGCCCCATCAAAGATGGGATAATGAATCAGTGCGAGAGCCAATCTTTTAGACATATTTTCCTTCCCCATCTTCCAGGTCTTGGAATTGAAATCTCAGTTTCATAAAGAATTTCTTCGCCGTAAAAGTGTGAATCATAACATTCCTGATTGAGAATTTTTCAGCTTTTTCAACAAAATTTCTTGGATTTCTTTTTGAAGTTTAAAGTAAGAATCGTCATTTTTAGTTTCATCGATCAAATAACCTGATGACAGAAGCCCTAACGTGAAAGGATTAAGATCTTCTGATTGAACACTGTTTAAAAATGAAAAAGTTTTTTTCCAATCCACAGTTTCTTCACTCAGAAGATCGGGTCTTTTAAAGAGTGTCGTTAAAAGTGAAATTTGTTCTTGATAATCTTTTATTTTTTTATGATCACCGGACAGAAGAACGGGTGGAGCGTCAAGCTCTTGCCATTTTTGAGGCCGGGTGTAGTAAGGGGCCTCAAGGCGCTGATGAGAAAAAGAATCTTCAGAGGCAGAGGAAGAGTGCCCCAAAACTCCCGGTATGTGACGAGCCACCGAATCGATGATCACCAGTGCGGCCAGTTCCCCACCACTGAGCACGTAATCACCAATTGATATCTCTTGAATTTTATGGGCGGTCAGAAAGCGCTGATCCACTCCGCCGTAGCGGCCACAAATCAAAGTTAAATCCGTCTGTAGAGCAAAATTTTTCACTTGCGAGTCGTTGAGTTTTCTTCCCTGGGGAGAGAGAAAAAAAATGTTTTTTTTCTGCCCAGTTTGATCAAGTGCCTTTTGCAAAGGATCAGCAAGCATGAGCATACCGTCTCCCCCACCAAAAGGTCGATCGTCCACCGTTTGATGAACGTCAGTGGTGAATTGTCTGGGGTTGATGAGATTTAAATGACAAAGACCTTTTTTAAAGGCCGATGCCACAACCCCTTTCTGTAAGCCCGCTTCAATAAGATCGGGCATGACTGTGATAATATGAAAGTTCACAGGTCTTCTCCGGGAAGCAGTCCATAAGGAATATCCATCAAAAGTTCTTTTTTGATTTTGTCAGTCGAAATATGAAGAGGTGGTACAAATGGGACTTCAAAAGGTTCTTGGTCTTGATTCTGAATGATCAGTAAATCTTGAAAAGAACTCCCCGAGAATCCAATAACTTCACCGACGGGTCCCCGCTTTTGATCGATCACTTGAAAACCTAAAATCTCGCGTAAATAGATTTTTTCATCCTCTTCACTGACAAAAAAATCTTCAGGAACATAAACATTCATGCCAACAAGAGGATCGATAAGATTTCGATTATCCATGTCTGCCAGTTTTAATACATATCCCACTTTTTGTTGTTTGCGATGAAAACGAATTTGTTTAATTTTAAGACTTTTGCTCGGTTGTGTTTCGTCACGCGAAGAAACGAGGAGGGTGTCCCACTTTTCAAGCCAAGCCGCTTCTTCGGCATAGAGAGAAACAAAAATTTCGCCCCGAACGCCTTGGGCGGAGTGGACTTTACCCACTAAAACATAATTCATCGACATAGAGACAGTTAGACCTTATTTTTTGTAAAAAGTGACCTAAGATCAAATAACATATAGTTTTTTCACAAAATAAAAAGGCACTTCGAGAGTGCCTTTGTTAGGAAAGAATGGAGAGAAAGTTTCTATTCCATAATTTCTAAAACAGATCTCTTTTGGAGTTTTGTGCTCGCAGCATTCAAAATAGTACGCATTGATTTTGCTGTACGCCCTTGTTTGCCGATTACTTTTCCAAGATCTTCTTTCGCTACGGAAAGTTCAACAACAGTTGTCTGCTCTCCAACAACTTCATTGACTTCGACTTTATCGGGATTGTCGACTAAGGCTTTGGCCATGAAATCAACTAAATCCTTTAAGCTTGATGGATCGTACCCCATTCTACGCCTCTTCTTTCGGACAATATAACCCCATTGTCCTTACAATTAAAAAAAGCGCTTTTTAAGCGCTTGCTTCCATTTTTTTGATTAGTGTTTTAACTCGGTCAGTGGGTTGAGCCCCTTTTTCGACCCAGCTTTTGACTTTATCAAGATCAAGGGTGATCTCTTTTTCTTGACCGCGGGGATTGGGATTATAATGACCAACAACTTCAATAAATCGACCATTACGGAAATAGCGAGAGTCTGCCACTGTCACACGATATTTTGGTCTCTTCTTTACGCCTAAACGCGCCAAACGGATAACTACCATTCATTCACCTCTCATTGAATCTGATTTTTTTACAGTTGTTACAGATATTTAGCAACCCTTTTTTTAAGTACACTTGTCTTCAAAAAAACTTGAGTTAAAATGGCAACTTAAATCCACCACCACCACCTGGAAATCCGCCTCCAAGGCCCATTTTCATCAGCCCGGTCATCATTCTCTTGGCATCCTCAAATTGCTTAACGAATTTATTGACATCCTGAACCTTGGTTCCTGACCCCTTGGCAATGCGGACTTTTCGGGATCCATTGATGATTCGGCAGTCCACCCGTTCGGCACGGGTCATGGAACAAATGATGGCCTCAATTTTTTTAATTTCCTCATCGGGAGGTGCCATATTTTTCATCTGTTTCATCATTCCGCCCATACCAGGAAGCATTTTTAGAAGGCTTTCCATGCTTCCAAGCTTTTTCATTTGGCGAATTTGATTGAGAAAGTCGTCCGCTGTAAACTCACCCTTCATCATACGATCGGCAGCCACTTTGGCCTCATCCTCGTTGATCACCTCTTGGGCTCTCTCCACCAGGGTTAAGACATCACCCATATCTAGAATTCTTGAGGCTAAGCGATCAGGATGAAAAACCTCTAAATCCTTTTGTTTTTCACCAAGACCTAAAAACTTAATCGGAATACCAATCGCTTCGCGAATGCTGAGTGCAGCACCACCACGGGCATCGCCATCAATCTTTGTCAGGATAAGACCTGAAAGACCGACTTGATCGTGAAAACCTTGTGCGACATCAACAGATTGTTGACCGAGCATGGCATCGGCCACGAGGAGAACTTCTTCGGGACTCCATAATTTTTTAAGATCCTGCAGTTCAGTCATGAGCTCTTGATCGAGCTGAAGACGACCTGCTGTATCCACAATCACCAAATCGGCCTCTAAATTTTGCGCCCACTTTTTGGCTTCTGCCAAAATCTGTTGAGGTTTTAGGTTGGGATTAGAATCAAAAACAGGGACATCAATTTGTTGACCCAGAGTTTTAAGTTGCTCAATAGCGGCTGGACGATAGACATCAACGGGAATAAGAACAGGTTTTTTCTTAAGTTTCTCTTTAACATAATAAGCTAATTTAGCGGCGGTCGTCGTTTTGCCCACCCCTTGTAAACCCACAAGAAAAAGGACACTGGGTTTGTTCTGTAAACTTAAGCCGGTCGCCTCTGAGCCAAGAAGAGCAACAAGTTCATCGTGGACAATTTTTGTAAATTGTTGACCGGCATCCACACCGCGAATCACTTTTTCACCGAGAGATTTTTCTTTGACGTTATCAATAAATCTTTTAACAACTTTAAAGTTAACGTCGGCCTCAAGCAGGCTCATTCGCACTTCTTTAATAGCGTCTTCAATATTGGCTTCGGTTATTTTAGCTTTTCCGGAGAGTTTTCTCATGCTTTCCGTGAGGCGATCTGAGAGTTTATCAAACATGGATAGGGCTCCTCGTTAGCAGTTGTTCCAGTCTCTCTCTTCATACGGAACTCAGTCGATGCGAGTCAACCCCAACACAGTAAAACTGTGACTTTTAGCTCTGATTTGACGTAAAAAAAGAAGATTGATTTTCAAAAAGAGTGTTTACTGGTTTTTTAAAAGGAGTCTTTCCTGTGATTTCTGAAGAGTTTTTTGCCCTTTGGGCCCAAAATAAAGTCTCTGACCCCAATTTATTTAAAGAAAATCAAATAGAACTTAGAAAGACTAAAATATCTGAACTCACCTCAGGTGATGTCATTCTACGTGCTGAGTATTCTGGAATTAACTACAAAGATGCGCTGGCGGTAACCGGAAAAGGTAAAATTCTGCGTAAATTACCACTGATTCCGGGAATTGATGTCTCTGGAGTTGTTCTTGAGAGCCAAAACCCCCGTTTTAAAAAGGGCGATCCAGTCTTTATCAATGGCTGCCAATTGGGAGAACTTCTTTGTGGTGGATTTTCAGAAGTTTTAAGAGTGCCCGCTGAAATCGTTCTTAAAATCCCTGATGGTTTAGAGAGCCGAGAGGCCATGATTTTAGGAACTGCTGGATTTACCGCGGCCCTTGCCATTCATCAGTTAGAAAAAAATGGTCTTCGACCAGAGAAAGGCGACGTTTTGGTGACCGGTGCCAGTGGTGGCGTTGGCTCATTGGCTCTCTCTTTTCTCAATCAGCTCGGTTATGAAACTGAAGCTTGGACCCGTCGAAAAGAGCATGAAGAATGGCTTTTTGCCTGTGGTGCAAGCCGAGTGACTTCACTTATAGAGAAGGATTGGAACACACGATCTCTTGAATCCGTGGTATGGGCTGGAGCGATTGATAACGTGGGTGGAAAAACTCTCTCCTTTATTCTTCCACGAATTGACCTTTGGGGTTCAGTGGCCAGTATCGGTCTTGCTCAGAGTGATAAACTGGATACAACCGTGTTCCCATTTATTTTAAGAGGAGTGAACTTACTTGGTGTGAGTTCAAACAACTGCCCTTTTACCTTGAGAGAGAAAATTTGGCAGGATATTGCCTCCAAAATGAAACCTAAAAATTTAGACCACATCGTGAGCGAAGAGGTCACTCTCAAAGATGTGGTGCGAATGAGTGAAAAAATAATTGAAGGAAATCATTTAGGGCGAATCCTGGTTTGTCTTAAAAAATAAAGTCCATCTCTGATTAAGGTAAGATAACAAAATGGAAATCCCTTGTTCAGTCTTTTTACTCAAGGCCAAAATAAACATATTTGAATAATTATTGTTAATTGAATATGTATTAATTGGTAATTCATAAAAAGACTTTCATTTAAACTCGGTTTATTTTAAAATCAAAAAATTCATTTAAGCTGATTTAAACTCTAAGGGATTTCATTGTCACTGGGTTCATTTAAAATCAAAGCATTCAACACTCTGTCTTCTTTACCGAAGCATTATTATTTTCTCTTTTTTCTGAGCTTTGTGCTCTCTGTCTATACCGCCCTTTTTGCTCACATGAATAATTGGTTGATCTTTAAAAGCTCTTTTGATCATTTGCTCAGTGGGGTTAGTCTTTATCGCCATTACCCCTCTGAACACCATGATCTCTTTAAATACAGTCCCACCTTTGCACTTTTCATGGCCCCCTTCAGTCTTCTTCCGGCCTGGCTGGGAGCGACTCTATGGAATTTAACCGGAGTTTTTCTTTTTACTTTGGGTATCGCCAAAATGAAGTTGAGTCGACCCCAACAAATTGCCCTTTTTTGGATTTGTCTCCCTGAATTTATTGGCTCAACCCAAGGTTTTCAGAGTAATATCCATTTGGTTTCTTGTCTTATGATTTTTTGGGCGGCCCTTGAAGACAAACAAGTATTTTCTGCAAGTCTGAGTCTACTTTCCACTTTCTTTATTAAACTCTTTGGAATCTTGGGACTGGTTCTCCTCGGCTACGAACAAAATAGTTTTAAAAATCCCCGCTTCTTTTTTAAAGGTCTTCTTACCTTTGCCACTTTATTTATAACTCTCTCGTTATTACCGGCACTATTTGTTGGCTATGATTCCCTCCTCTTTCAATACCAAGAATGGCTAGTCATGCTCAAAGAAGATGCTTCAGAATCCTACGGATTTTCACTGATGGGTTTTGTTCACGGAGTGACCCAAATTCATTTTGACCGTTTACCTTGGCAAATAGCCGGTGGCTTAAGTCTCATGGCTTCTATTCTTTATTTTCGAAAGGGAGACCGAACCGCACGCCTTTTTGGTTTCATCTCACTCTGTTATTTTCTGATTTTATTCAATCACAAATCAGAATCCCCCACTTTTATTATTGCCATGGTCGGCTTCGCCCTTCATCAAAGTTTAATCCAAAATCCAAAAATACGCTGGTCCCTAATCATTTTTACTCTCGGTTGCGTCTCTTTAATGTATTCTGATCTTTTCAAAACCATCAAACAAAGCCACCTCGATATTTACGCCGTTAAAGTATGGCCTTTTCTCATCCTTTATCCTCTCGCCCTTTTTAATCTTCAATTTAAAAAATAAAATCACCTACTTTTAAAACCAGTTAAGTTTGTTTCTCGATTGTTCTTTGAGGGGCGCTTTAAAAGACCCCGGCTCCTGCCTAACCTCAATTTTGCCCTGCGGGCAAAACCGCATCCGCTTTGAGGAGATCTTTTAAAGCGCCCCTCAAAGAACAATCGAGAAACAAGTTCGACAACTTCTGGGATGTTTAAAAGGGAGATTTAATTTTGCGATTATTTTATTTATTGCTTTATAAGATTTTTAAGAAAAGTTCTGTCTTATGAATTTTAATGATCACGGATTGAGATATTAATTGTCTAATAAAAGGATTGGATATTTTAAAGTAAATTTTTCCTCTGTGTTCTCGACGATTTAAGAATTGAAAAGTGGCTCTTTTTTAGAAAAGAGCCACTGAGAAGGTTTAAGTTTATTTGAAAATTCTGGCGCAGCTGATTTTACCACCGGCTTCGCTAGAAGGACTTCTTAAGAATTCGGTATCAATGGGGGCGTTTTCGTTGGCGACGCGGAAGTCGTAACTGTTTTCCGTGAGTCGGGACTTTTCAGGTTGTGTATTTTGGCTCGCTTCAGAGACAAACTTTTCAACTTGAGTGACAGGACGAGTGGCTTTTTCTCGTTCATCGTTGATGATTTTTTTAATATCAGCGACTCTGTCGGGCATAAATTTTTCCCAAGACAAATGAGCATCACGGCGAGAATCTTCCAATCGACCCGTAATTAATGCCGCAGCAACTGTTTTTTGCAATGGTGTTAGTTTTGACCATGGGTTTTGATTAAAACTCAAAAGTCTTTTAGTCAGCGGCAAATTCTTTTTAAACAACCAGTTGTAAGCTTCTGATGATTTATTAAAATCAAGATTTTCATAAGTATAACGTTTGGTAAATTCACCGTTCAAACGATCAAAGGCTTGGTTGAGATTTTCATGAACCCAACGGACTTCTTTCATTTTCTGGGTATATTCTTCGCCTGAACGCTCTGTCACAACTCCATATTTTTCGTAGAGATCCATGATATCTTTTTCATTGAGATATCCCCGTCGAGCAATCTCTTGGCTCATGTTCACAAACAGGCCATCCATATTAATCAAGAGGGCTTCACGAGCGAGAGTTTCAGCCTCTTTAAGCCAACGATTGGTAATTCGGTTTAATTGCTCTTTTTCAGTCAGAGAAAGTTCTTTGTCGATAAAATCATCCATCGTCATCCCCGAAGGAACAGAACGGGTTCCCCACTCTTTTGAGAGACCGTATCTTAAAATGGCTGATTGCACGAGTTGAGTGGCCCGGTGCATGTCATTGTTCTTACCGGCATCGTGACGAGCCCCGTAAGTTACTAATTGTTGAGCGACGTAGCCTCCCGTTAATACAGCAGCTTCTCGGAGCACAACTTCTTTGGTATAACGATAATCTTCAATAAATCGTCCCGCGCGAAGTCCAGCATAGTGAACCAGCGACTCTCCAATTAAAGCGACTCCTTCAATGATTGAAAGGTATTTGGGGCGAACACGGTCGCCAAAATAGACTTCAGAAACAATCTCATGACCGGCTTCATGGTAGGCGGTTAAGACTCGGTCGACGTTGTTCTTTTTCGGCGAATCTATGGATTTTCCGATGGGAACTTCAATGCTGATCTGCTGACCATTAGCTCTAAAAAGTTTAACTTCTCTAAAAAGATAAGTGAGATCACGCTCTTGTTTAACAATATTTTTATCGGCTACTTCAACGATGATTTGTTCGCCCGATGGAACACCATCAACCAAAAGTCGAGATTTAATTTTATCAACAATTGACTCGCGAACAAAACGATCTATAGAAGCCCCTTGTTGGCTCACATGAAAGCCTTGTTTTTCAATCATATCAAAGAGCCTTAATAGATCCGATTCTGTCGAGAAAGAAAGATTCCAGCCTCTTTCGCTGCGTTTAGGTTCAAGTCCTTTGAGGGCTTGTTCTAATTTCAGTTGGGCCACTTGTCTTTTACTTTGATCATTGAGTGGTCCAAAGTGAAAAATATTTCGACCCAATCGAGCAATCATGGCTTCAGGAAAAGTTTCTTTGAGAATGCGCTGCTGGAGATCTTCATTATTGATAAAGATTCTAAACACCTCATGCATGGCTCTTTCGTGAACATCAGTAGGAAGACCTTTAGGAATAGCTCCATAAATCTGTTCACCCGCATTACCAGTGAGAATAATGGTCACATTCTTCATAGGTCGAGGCTTGCC
>JBGSSY010000017.1:0-8181 GCA_041736775.1 Bdellovibrionales bacterium
AAGTATTTGAACCGCCCTGTGACGACGGAGTGGATGGAAGATACAGATATTCCAAAAGAGTTTGCGCCCTTTCCTCCCGGAGAATTACTGTTTAAGCAGAATCGTTCAAAATCAGGTTTTGCTCAAAAACCGGGTCGCCCCGATTCTCGCGGCAAAAAAAGAGAGGGTGGTCGCCCTTCATCAGATTCTGCCCGTCGTCCAGACTCGCGACGACCTGAAGGTGGCCGAAGACCAGATCCTCGAAGAGCAGAAGCGGGAAGTGCTGATGCCGCCAAAAGAACAGACTCAAGAAGACCAGAGCATCGTCAACAAGCCAGTGGTTCTGGTCGTGAAGAGTCACAAAAAAATGTTCATCGCGATAAACGTTCCGGGCGTCATAAAGAGCGTAACGAAAGTACCAGTGGTAACCAACAACCCAGAAATCCCAATAACAAACCGAGAAGACATTCTCAGTCTAATGACTCGAGAAATGGTAATAAAAAGTTTGTTCACAAGAGACCGGCCACTCCGGCCGCTGCGCCCAAAGGTGTGGTCAGTCGTCTGACTTCGGCACTGAAATCTCTTTTTAAATAGGACATGGCGATTGAGATTGATCGCCTTTGGTTTCGATATTTTTTAGGAAGATCTTAGATTGACTCAAAAAAAATGGCCCAAATAAGGCCATTTTTTTTACTCTCCAATTTTGATAATCAGAGTTTATTTTAACTCTTATTAAAATTTATTTTTTCCAAGCAAAGTTTTTAACAATATTATTACATTCCTTAAGTGAGTTATTGAAAGTCGTGGTGTGATCACGACAAGTCATTAATACGGCCGTTTTATTGTTGAGGTAAATCACCTGTCGAAGTTGTCTTTTTTTACGGGCATTGAGAAGGTCTATGACATAACCCCGTTTACCCACTGAATTAAAAGCTTTTGAACCTAAAACGTCATAGCCATATTTAGGATATTCTTTGATCCATCTTTTGACATACTGTCTGATTTCAGTTTGGTCTCTCATATTGTCAACACGAACCGTGAGTGTGGCTCTTACATCATTTTTCTTAACCGGTGAGCGATAGACTGTTTCAATAAATTTTGATCTTTTGGGAGGATTGGTTTGAATCCAGCTGGTGTTATCCGCCAAAATTTCAAAACCAAAACGGGATTTATATATCCCCATTTTTGGAGCCACCATTTGCGAACTTGAAGTTCCAGGGATAGGTGCTGCAAAGGCAGGAAGGTTGATCAGAAGGGCTGCTACAAATGGAAGTAAGATGATTTTTTTCATACTTAAAGTCTAATGGCCTTTTCTACAGCTGCAATCACGCAACACAACATACAGACCTTGGTCCTAACGCCTTGTCCCTCAGGTCCAAAATTAAGGATTCATTGAAAACTTGGAATCGTGTTTTTTAAGAGGATTCTCTTTTAATTGATTGAGAAAGTTTGGAAAACAAATGGAGTTATTATCATTTTAAGGGGTTCCCCATTTGTTCTGTAAGTAAGTTTTCATTTTAAGGATATCAGCTGCACTGAGTTGAGCATCGAATATCAGAAATTCACCAATATAACCATTCAGCCGGTTTCCACCTGTTGCATCGTCACCCAGTACGTAGTTACCAGCACCGGTAAAATCAGTATTAAAATCCATAGCAGCGTTATAAATACTTGTGGAGTTTTCAGTGACGGTGCCTGAGCCGCCAAGATCAACAATCGTATAAATATTAAATTGATCTTTAGTGGTGGCTGGTGAAAAAACCGTATTACTGGCATAGCGTCGATCGAGAAAAAATCCTCTTTGGGCCCCTGGGCCTGCAAATTCAAATACAGCTCGATCGGTAAATGTCGAATCAAAACGGACCACGGCTATAATAGTGAGTGCCGTTCCCGTGGAGCGGGTAAAAGTTCCTTGCAATCCCCGATCGTGATTAACAAATCGAATGGCTCCTTTACCATTTTGTACATTTGATAGATAGGTGGGTTGATTAGCGGGGGTCCCTTCTGTGGCATTGGTCCCAGTCCCGGCTTTATTCACCCAAGTCGCAATATTTGAACCATTGGCCGGTGGAGTTCCTGTTCCATTAGGGTCAGCGCCATCAAGCCATGTGATGGGATTATAATCGAGGACATTAAAAATTTCTGCAGTGGAAATTGCTGAATAAGGGCCGAGAGCTCCATTGGTCGCTGCAACTCTGACCTCGTAAGTGAACCCAGAAGTGAGACCTGTGACCGTGGTGGTGTTTGATGTGGGGTTAGGGCTATGGTTTGTCCAAAGTGATGTTCCTTGGAGACGGTATTGAACAATGTAGTGAGTGATTGCGTTGCCGTTGTCATTAGGTATAGCCCAAGAAATTCCCATTGTTGTCGAATTTGTTGTTGGCGCTAATGCAACTCCTGTCACTTGATTAGGAGGTGTTATCGAAGTATTAACGATCACACTTGCAAGACTATTGATAAAAGAGGTCATATCTAAACCCGCTCCTACGGGACCAGGAGCACTCAGAGTTCCGCCATTTAAATCAATTGAATTGTTTGTAAGAGCAATGCCGTTACCGTCAGTATCTCCAGCTTGGACGGTATAGCGAAAGCTTAGGCTAGTTGTACCGGTTCCAGCGGTGTATGTCGCATACCGAGTAACACCGCCGATATCGAGAACAAGACGAGGTGCACCTGCGACAGTGATGGCTTGACTCCAAGTCACTTGAAAATCAATCGAAGAACCGAGGCCATAAGACGCATTAGGTGGTTCCGCCAAATCTGTCATCAAAGTACAGGCGGTGAGTGTGACACCCACTGGAGATTGTGTGCGAAAGGCTAACCATTCTGCTGAAATATTCGTTGGAACAAATAAGTCAGAACCAGTAGTATTATTAACATTTTGACAAACACCAAATTCGTCGATTGTTTCTATGGTGGAGTTGTTGACTCGATAAGAAGGGGCAGACCAACTGAGAGAGCTGGAGAGACTGAGAATTAAAAAAATAAAATAGGTGTTGGTGGTTACAAAAAAATTAAAAAGAAATAATTGAATACCAAAGTCCCTTTTGAGTCTTGCTTTATCTTTCATTAGAGAAAATGGGTTGGAGCAGAGTTCTTTTTGCTGACCCATTTTAATTCTTTTTCACTTTGTTTTGTCTTTTGTGGGGGGCAAATGAGTTTGTGAAAGGCGAGATGATAACAAAGATTCAATAGCATTTTTATTGAAACAAGGATAACGCTTTTCATTTTACTCGTGTGATCATCATAACGACATTGAACGGGAATTTCTTTAATTTTAAGTCCAAAGCGACTGGCATAAAAAGAAAAACAAATATCAAAGGGGTAACCTTTGGGGAGTATATGAAAAAAGGGCTCTACGGCTTTTACATTGTAGATTTTAAAGCCCGAAAGAACGTCTTTGATCGGACTCTCCCAGCCAAGTTGTGCAATGTTTGAGTAAATAATATTTCCTAATCGACGGTTGATGGGACCATATTTATCAGAGTAGATATGAAATTTAGACCCAGTTATGACATCATAATTCGAATTTTGAAAGTTAGTTATAAGCTCTCTGAGGTCCTTTGCAGAACGCTGTCCATCGGCAGGAAATATAATTAAACTCTCATAACCATTTTGAATCGCGTAGGTGAAGGCGGTTTTAACGGCTTGACCGTAACCAAGATTAGACGCTTGACGAATATACTTGTAAGATTTTTGTTGCAGCATCTCTAGGGATTGATCGGTAGAAGCGTCGTCAATAAATATTAAGTCAGCGTATTGACTAATTTTTTCAGTTTCAAGGTCATTGAACAAATTAGGCAAGTTGTAAGATTCGTTATAACAAGGTAGTGCACAAAGGGTTTTGGACTGAGTTGGCTTATAGGATTCTCTCAATTCTTTTTCCACTTAGTTGACCGCCTGTTTTTTGTAAATAAGGTTTAACAATCTTTTTTGACTTAATGAGATGAGTCGATCATAAAATGACAGAGGAAGTACTCTTGATAGAAGATAAATTAATTTATCAAAACCAGTGATAATCAGAAAATTTTTTGAACCGACAGAAGCTAAAGTTCTTCTCACAACAACTTCGGGGTTGAGCGGTTGACTTAACATTTTGTGCGGCAGTCCTGCTCTTGCTGAAAATCTAGATTCGGTGGCGCCTGGACAGGTGACTAAAATATCAATTGGCTCATCTTTAAGTTCTTGAACCAGTGTGAGGCCAAAGTTATTCATAAATGATTTGCAACTGGCATAAACTGAAAATTTAGGGATTCGCATAAAACTAGCGTGGCTTGAAACAAGAACAAGTTTACTTCTTTTTAGACTTCCTCTGCCAATTTGAATGAGTTGAGGAATTAATTGTGAACAAAGATGAACGGTTGAAGAAATATTTAAATCGATCACCTTGGAATCTATTGACCAATTGCTGTCGATAAATTCTGCAAAGTTTCCTCCACCGGCGTTGAGCACTAAATAATCGACCATCTGTTTCTTTGCTATGGTTATCAGTTTAAATCGATCGGTTTCAAGACAAAGGTCACCAGGTTCCATAATTATTTCTAATTGAGGATTAAGGCTGTGGAGCTTCTGAGCGGTGACTTTAAGTTCTTCAAGGTTTCTGCCGGCTAGAATAATTGAGCGAGCTTGTTGAGCTAATTGAAGACAAAACTCTCGCCCAATTCCACTGCTAGCACCCGTGACAAGGACAGAGTATTTGTAATTATTCTTAGATTTATTTTTACTGGTCCCAATATACTGGAATGTTTTTTTTGTAAAAAGTGTGGGGCCCACATCGAGGACTTTCTTCCAAATGCTGCGTGCAGAGTCACCAAAAAGGGTATGAATAGTCGCAATCTTTACTGACTTTTTATGAGCTTTAAGACAATGATCCATGGAGTCGATTGTGGGATTGGGATCATCGATAAAATGTGAGTGTTTTTTTTGTCCAGAAACGAGAGTGGCCGATCTTTTCAGAAATGTCAGAGTTCTTGGATAATTATCTGCGGGTATGTAACGGAAGGCAATTCCAAGACGAGGATGATCTGAACAATTCGCTTTCGATGCGTGAATGAGGGAGACATCATGAATCGAAGCTTGTCCCGCTTTGAGTGAAAAAGGTTTAACCCCTTGCCCATTGAAATTTGAAATTTCTTGTCCGCGAGCGAGAAGGTTATTGGTGTTATTGTTGATGGTGTGTTTAAAGTCCTTCCAGAGATGGGAGCCAGGAATATACTCGACACAACCATTCTCAGGGTTCACATCACTCAATGCCAACCAAAGGGTCAAACCTTCATTTTTATTGAGGGCCCAGTAGGTGGCATCTTGATGCCAAGGTACGTATTCGGTGGTTTGTGGTGCTTTGACAAATAACACGGAATACCACAACAAAATATCTTCACCTAAAAGCGGTTTAATACTTTCAATTATTTTACTGTGATGTCCCAGTTGATAGGCCCAGTTGAGATACATGTGTGGTTTATGGCGAGTGATGGCGTTGAGCTTCCAATTATGGTCGTCCATAAAAGAAGTCAATTTACCGCGGTAAAATTGAACTTCTTCTTCGCTGAGTATTTCTAGGGGTGAAAGAGCGCCTTCTGTTTTAAAATCTTTTACTGTGTTGGATAACATAATAAAATTGTAACAATCTCAAGAGAGCAATGTCATAATTTTTGGATGCAATTAGGTTGTTCGGCTGGACCTTTTATGAAGATATTGACTTTCATCCAGTTGCTGACAGGATCTGTGCATTGATATTCTTTACTTCGTGCATCGTGTTCGGAAAATGTGATGATTGCATACACTGCGTGAGGAAATTAAAATGGGTAAAATCTGGGGACTATTAGTCATAATTTTGAGTTTGTCGGCTTGTGATTCTGTCAACAAAGCACAACCACAATTGGAAAAAAATAAAATGAGTGGTTTGGAGTCTGTTAATGAACAAACTCCAAGCCCAATTCCTGATAAACAATGTCCATCAGGAGAAACCCCGAAACTTATTAAAGGTCAGTGTGAAGGAAAGTGGTCCGTCCAAAAAAACGAAGAGGGACTTTCTTGTGAATATAAATGGGGCCCAATAATAAAATGTCCAACGGGTAGCGAAGGGCTCAATCTTAAATCGGTTTGTTACGGTACGACCTCGAAAGCTGCTGAAGGAGAAAAGATGACTCCTCAACTTTGTGAAAAACAATTTGGACAGTTTCCAATTTCTCCTAATTATGAATTGTGGTGTTGCCCATCGTGAACCGATTCTTTTGGGGCATTTTACTGATCACAATTGTGCTTCTCAATGTCTCATCTCTCAACGGTCCTTACCTTCTTGATGACACACATACGCTCGAAGGGAATGCTCACATTCAAAGCTTATCTTCACTGGGTAAAGTTTGGACCTCTGGTCGGTACTATTCAGCTTTACCGGCGACTTGGGGCTACCGACCTTTAACCACCACCACAAATATTTTATCGTGGGTGGCGGGGAGCGGAAATCCCTGGCCTTTCCACGCATTTAAATGGTTTGTTTTTTTTCTGATCTGTTTTTTCACATTCAATATTTGGCGAGAACTTTTACCAGATGTTTCAGATGTTGTTTTAAAAGTAAGCCTCTTTCTTTTTGCAGTTAATCCGGTTCATTCGCAGTTGATGGGTTATATCTCAGCAACTTCATCATTGTTTGCAAGTCTTTTTGTAGTCATTGCGATTGATACCTATTTAAAGTTTCGCAAAACCAATCAAAAAACCCACCTTGTCATCTGTTTGCTCTCTGTTTTTTTTGCAACTATGTCAAAAGAGGAAGGAGTTGTGGTCATCGCTTTACTTTTTGGGGTTGAGCTTTTTCTTAATTTTAGAGAAAAGAAAAAAATCGGTCTGGCTGGTTTAAAAAAATTAATCGCACCCCTTGTGGTTTGTGTTTTTGGTGCCGTTCTCATTTATGTAAACTATGAACCGACGCAAGGTATGGTTCGTGGTGAGATCACTTCTTGGCAATATTTTATGACACAGTGGCGAGCCTATCTGCGATATATGGCGATGTTTGTTTGGTCCTTTAATCTAAACGCTGACAATTTAAATTTTGAATTTTCAAAATCTTTTTCTGAAGTGAAAGTGATTTTGGCACTTATAGTAAACCTTTTGTTGTTAGCCTTTGCACTGATTCGAGTTAAAACTCAACCCTTGTATTTATTGAGTCTGTTTTGGTTTTACGCTGCGGTATCGCCCAGCTCCAGTATTATTCCGCTCGGTGAGGCTGTGAATGATCACCGTGCATTGACAGCCTACGTTGGCATGGGCTTGGTTTTTACTTATTTTTTATCGAAAATCTATCGTAAGACACCGCAAATGTTTTGGGTCATAGGTGTTATTTTAGCCGTCTCCTACTCATCCTTGTCCTATCAGAGATCAAAAGATTGGAGTGATAGTGTTACTTTATGGCAAGATACAGTGAAAAAAAATCCGACTTCACCTCGGGCTTTTAATAATTTGGCGACTGCTTTAATGGCAAGGGGTAAAGACCAGCAAGCCTTAGATATCATCGAGCAATGTTTAAAAATTACTGAAGGATACTCTTATTGCCATACTAATAAAGCCATACTCTTAGTCCGACTGGGTCGTGAAGAAAAGGTCAATGAAAGTTTTGAGAGAGGGGTTGCGTTGGATGTTCATTATGTAAACTCTCGATTGTATTGGGCAAAGTACCTAATCAGTCGAGGATTATTGCAGAAAGCCAAAGAGCTGCTTTTGCAAGCCGATACACTCACCGCTGGTAACAATCTTCAGGTGAGGGTAGAATTAATTGCAACTTTATATAAAATGGGTCTGAAAGATCAGAGTTACGAATTGTCAAAGGAAGCTTTGAATCGTTTTGGAGATCTGGAAAGTCTTCGCCCATAGTAAATTACTAGCAAAAGGATAACTTAAAATGAAATCTATTTTATTAATTGTATTTGTTCTTATGAATCTGAATTGCGAGAAAAAAACACAACCTGTTAAGAATAACAATAGTGAAATAGATCGCTTAAAAAGTGAATTGGAGAAGGCTCCTAATTTTGATAAATACATTGCTTATGGCCTGGCTTTGACAAATTTAGGAAAAGGAGAACAAGCTTTAGAAGCTTATCGAAAAGCTGTTGAAATCAATCCTCAAGCACCTGTAGCTTGGAACAATATATGTTATGAACTCACTCGGTTAGACCAACCCATTGAGGCGATCAAAAGCTGTAAAAAAGC
>JBGSSY010000036.1:0-18376 GCA_041736775.1 Bdellovibrionales bacterium
ATCGGTGGTCTTGACCCCTTTATTGTTCCCATAGCGATTGCATTGGGTTGGGGAATATTGGTTGGCTCTATTATTTCTTCGCTCTTTTTACCAGCTTTCGTTTCAATCCTTGATGATATCATCAGCCTTGTGAGCTTTAAAAAAATAAAATAATTGAATGAGTTCTATTCCACCTTAAAATGAAAATGAATTTCGGGATCTGGGTCAGAAAGTGAATACAAAAATATCTGCTAACAACTGGACTCGAAGAGAAACTTAGAAAATAAATTATTTTTTTGAAAAATAAATTTTAGTTGAGAATCCATTCAATCAGAAGCTTAACATTTTTCTCGGTCATTGAAAGCTCTGTCGGGGTTTTGGCGAGATCGGGGTTGAATTCCACCACTTCACAGGACACAAAATTGAAATCCTTTTTACAGGCCTCAATAATCATATGGGCCTGTTCCATATCTAAACCTTGAGAAACCGGAGTTCCAGTGGCCGGGACTAAATTGTAGTCAAGACCATCAATATCAAAGCTGAGGTGAGTAGGGTGGCTTTTCCATTTTTTTGCAACATGGGAGAGGATATTTTTAAGTCCTTTTATTTTAATATCTTCGGGGGAGTAATGTTCAATTTTTAGGTCTGATAAAATTTCTCTCTCGCCTTTATCAATATCTCTGACTCCAAGATAAATCACCTGATCAGGTTTTAAATTTTGGTTCATCCAAGGCATACCCCAAATATTTTTATCAACCAATCCTAAAAGTCCCGACAGTGGCATTCCGTGGCTATTGCCGGTGGGGCTTGTCTGTGGAGTATTGAGATCAGCGTGGGCATCAACCCATATCACTCTAAGATCAGGATATTTGTTACCCAGGGCGCTGATACTTGCAAAAGCTTGTGAGTGATCGCCACCAATCAAGAGGGGGCGATAATTGCTATTGAGAATTTCCAAAGTTTTATGAAAAAGATCATTGTAGGCTTTTGAAGCATCCACTCGGTTGAGGCTGCCAAAATTTTTAAAATCATACTTTTCACCAAGCTCTTTCCAAAAACCGATCAGCTCTAAGTAATCATAGGCTCTGTCCACACCGGGTTTGGGTTGCCCGTGGGCAATACTTGTCCCAAGGATTGCGAATGGCTTTGGTGATTGACTCATAAAGTCCTTTCGAAAAAGGAACACCTTAAATTCGAAACAAGCGAATAAATTAATTTTTCTGTTCGTTCATTCTCTCTCTGTCAGAGAGAAGAAAAAATTTTAAGGAGAACCACTTTCCCTTAAACCATTGAAAAATCCCAGGTTTCAAGAGAGAGCAAGGCCATTTTATATCTCTTTTCACCACTCTCTGGCAAGTCGAGGAAATGGGCTATAACCCCTTTAAAATGCATCTGGTGTTAGTTTTAAGTTTGAAATAAGAAGCTCACGACTTAAACACATTAGTCCTGCTCAGAAATTCATCAGACAAGAGAGAGGAAGCAAAAGTTACTTTTGTGGAGTGAGTGACACAAGAAGTTCTTTGAAGCTTTCAATGTCTCCAGGGGTTACTTCTTTAAACCAAGTGTTTTGAGGATAAAGACAAGCCGTAATACCGTTCTCACAGTGGCCAAGACACGAACTTTGAGAAACTCGGAGCTGTTTATTGAGATTTTTTTCTTTAAGCCAAGCTTTAAGTTCATCGACCATGGCAACAGAGCCCTTTGAAGCACAACAAGGCTTTCCTTCTTTTTCTTTACAGCAAATAAAAAGTTGGGAGGTGGGATTTTTAGCTTCAAACTTTTCCATTCCCATTGAGTAATTCTCTTGCCGATAAATTGCAACTTCAAAAAAGCTCTTTATTTAGGGAGTGAGTTCATTGGGGGTGAGATACTTTAAAAGGAGCTCACTACGAACCACATCTTCACCAGTGCACTCACCATAAAGACATATATTCGAGCGCCGACACTGAGTGCTAGGATCAAATTTAAAATCACTATCTCCCCGCACTAAAATTCCTTCAACCAGTCGAGTTTGACTGTTAAAAACCGCACTCCCAGAATTGCCGCCATAAGTGTCTAAAGAAGTTTTAAAAAATATCGAGGATGTTAATTCTAAAATGTCACCTTGGTCTGACCATTTGCCCGGAAGTCCCGAAGGGTAGCCAATAACGGTGAGTTTTTCATCCTTTCGAATTACACC
This sequence comes from Bdellovibrionales bacterium, assembly GCA_041736775.1. Lineage (GTDB taxonomy): Bacteria > Bdellovibrionota > Bdellovibrionia > Bdellovibrionales > JAGQZY01 > JAGQZY01. Next base: position 2,159 of record JBGSSY010000036.1, read on the forward strand.
TTGAGTGCGCAAAGGAAGGGGAGAATAACCAATCACTTTTCGATCCAAACGAGCAATGGCAAAATCAGAACCTGTGATCCCGTTGGCCTCACTGTGAATCAGTTCTGCGCAGGAGTAGACATTTTCTGGTTCAAGTTGAAGGGGATCTTGTTGGGGACTGAAAAGACCGTAGCCAAAAAGAAAACGGACATTTTCGCAGTTGAACGAGTTGCGAAGACAGTGTCCCGCCGTTGCAATCAAATCAGGTCCGATCAAAAATCCCGAACAAAAAGTAGCAGTGGGCTGAGAAAAAAATCGTTCATCGGGGCAAAGATGGAAGGTGTGACCATAGGTGGTTGCTTTAATAGAATATTTTTTGGTCTCAGAATCCTGCTCTAACTTGCGATAATCAATAAGGGCAACTGTGGATTGAGCTAATCTTTGCCAGTCTGAATCCTTAAGTTCATAAAAGTCCTTTCTATTATCTTCACCGTATATAACTTCAACGGTCAAATTTTTATTCTCTTTTTGCGGTTCGGAAAGAAAGGAGCCACACCCTACTAAAAATAAAAAGCTCAGTAGCAACCAAAGAACTGAAATCAATTTTAACTGGAATTGGCCCATCGAAACCCCGTAGTAAAGACTGTTAAACAAACTAGGAATTTCTAGTGTATCAACCTGAGACAAAAATAGGTTTTTTTGTGTTTTTTTTATACCAAAGGTGAAATTTGGTTTAGACTTAAGTCATGAGTTCACGGGGGAATAAAAAGAGTATCAAAGTCACCATAGCCTTTATCCTTTTGGGATTTGGCCTTCTCCAGTATCAAAGCTGTGCTCCCGCCAACGAAAACTTCGATCAAGACCAAGAGCTTTCAACACCAGTCAGTGGAATTGATGTGATTAATGTGGGCCAAATTTCCTTCCCACAATCAAAAGTCTCAGCCTTCATGAACCAACAACTCAATGTTATTGGTCTATGCGAACAATCTGATTCATTGATCGGTTGGAAACTTAAAACCCCCGACAATCAATTGATCGAACGAGGACTTGCTAAATGCGAACTCGGTAGTTTCGAAGTCCAACTGAGTGATTCTTGGGAAAGCCTTTGTGGAGTTCCCCTAAAGCTTGAAGCCGCCCTAGGCACCGAAGCCCAATCTGAAATCATCGTCGAAGGTTCTTGCCAATAATTTATTCCCATTAACTTTTAATTGTCTTTTCAAAATTTTCCGGAAAATTCATTTTCTTTTTTTGAGAATTTCAATTTCTGAATTGGGTTCTTCATGGACACAGCTCCTGCTTGGCTGGCATCGCCCCCTACGGGGGCGCACGCGTCACGCTTGCCAGAGTCCACGAAGAACCCAATTCAGAAATTGAAATTCTCAAAAAAAGAAAATGAATTTTGCGGAAATTTAAAAAAAGAGAAATAAAAATTAATTAAACTGGATTGGCTTACCTTGGGGATTGAAGACTTTGTCTCGTTCCATTGCAAACTGGCCACGGATAAGGGTGGCGATGGGCCAGCCTTTTACTGTAACTCCGTCGTAGGGGGTCCAGCCACAGCGAGTGGCCATTTGTTCTGTGCGAATGGTGTGGGTTTTATTCATGTCAACAATGGTGAGGTCGGCATCCTGACCAATATAGATTCCGCCTTTACCCTTAGCTTTGAAAAGTTGAGCGGGGTTGATCGACATCAGTTGTGAGAGGTAGAAAAGGTCAAGCAGTCCTTCGTTCACGAAGTTGAGCATTAAGGGGAGAATGGTTTGAACTCCAGTGAGACCAGAGGGGCTATTGGGGTAAGTTTTTTGTTTTTCTTCGCGAGTGTGGGGTGCATGATCGGAGGCGACAACGTTGATGACTTTTTCTTGGATGGCTTTTCGTAAAGCTTGTTGGTGTCTGATTTCGCGAATGGGTGGATTCATTTGAACGAATGTTCCAAGTTTTTGGTAGCAGTCGGGACTTGAGAAGAAAAGGTGTTGGGGAAGAATTTCAATGGTGGCAATTTCTTTATTTTGTTTAAGAAATTCAATCTCTTCAGCTGTTGTTACGTGAAGGACATGGATTCTTCGGCCCACTTCTTTGGCGAGATTGACGATACGAGTGGAGGCGAGGACAGCTGACTCAACATCTCGCCATTCGGGGTGGGCCACAGGATCGGCTCGGTCGATGGCGATTTGTTTTCTTTGCACCAAGCGATTTTCATCTTCGCAGTGAACAGAAATCATTTTTTGACCGGTGCGTAGCACCCGTCTTAAAAATTCATCTTCAGAAACCAAAAGATCTCCAGTGGAGCTTCCCATAAATATTTTAATTCCGCAGCAGCCTTGGATTTTTTCCATTTCAATCAGCTGTGAAGTATTGTCATTGGTGGCCCCTGCAAAAAGACCAAAATCGCAGTAAGATTTTGAGGACACTTCTTTCAGTTTGGCTTGAAAAGTTTCAACTGTTGAAGTGTTGGGTTTAGTGTTAGGCATATCAAAAACAGCAGTGATACCGCCCAGTACGGCACCCTTTGAGCCTGAAGCAAAGTCTTCTTTTTCGGGATGGCCCGGGTCGCGAAAATGAACTTGGCTATCAATAACTCCTGGGAGAACAGTGAGGTTTTGAGCGTCCCAAATGGGAGCCTTAGAACCGAGGATTTGTTTTTGAATGGCAGCAATTCGACCATTTTTAATTCCGATATCACCGATTTTTTTTTCAAGAGAGAAAGGATTAAGGGGGTTGGAAATTATGTTTTCACCAGAGCGAACAATGAGATCAAAATCATTTTGGTTTTGCATGACTTTTATTCTCATAGCTGAGCTGTGGAATCAAGCAGATTCAGTTTTTGAGGTTCACGACCATAGGCTAGACTTGCGATTGCTGAGATCAAAAAGAATCATTCTCGTACCTTGAAGGCTTGCTTTGTCATGGGCTTATAGAGACAATTAACGGGTATGGAATCTTTTCTCGCCCTCTTTATTTTTCAAGATAGCTATGTAGTGAGTCTTCTCGTTTTAGCGATTGCCGTTGTGATTGTTCTGCTTCTTGTCTTTAATCACAAAAATCCAGAGACCATCGTACAAACCGAAATTACCGATCAAGATCCGATCGAGGGGGCATTAAGAAGGGTTCTCGGTGAACAACGATGGCTCCAAAACACGGCTCAACCCCACCATTCTGATCAAAGTGATGTCGATGCTGAAAAATTAGAAGTAGAAATTCTTGAAAAGGATCGCGTGATTGCTGAACTCAACAAAAAATTGACCCAGGGTCAAAGTCATTTGTCAGCTTCAAGCTCTGGAGATGACCATGATCTCCTCAGTAAGATTGCCGAGTTGCAGTCCCGTTTGCAAGAGTATGAAATTATCGAAGACGATATTGCCGATCTTTCTCTCTATCGCAGTGAAAATGAAAAGTTAAAAGAAGAAATCAATCGATTAAAAGCGATGGTGGGAGGGGCTACTAAGGCCTATCAAGCTCCTCAGCACAATATTAAGATGACAACTTCATCGATCGATCCTATTGAAGACAACAGAAGTTTTACAGTTAAAGATTCCAGTTCAAGCTCTGAGAGCAGTTTTGAACCCATTCGTATCAGTGGTTCGAATTCTTCTGATGGGGGCTCTGATTTGATCTCTCAATTTCAAAAAGTCGTCGATCAACAAGAAAAAATCACCAGTCCCCAGGGTTCAGTCACTGTCACGGGTCGGGGAGATACGGGCAAGGTCATTATTCCAGATCGTCAAAAGAAATCATTGACTGTTGAACACACTGAAGAGGTTCATCCCAAACTCAAAGGGATTCCCCCAGATTCAAAAGAAGAAGCAGAAATATTTATTACCGAATTGAAGTCTCTCAAAAAGGTTCAATAGATGCTGTATTTTTTGACTCAGATTCTTATTCTCAATGGAATGGCTGTTCCAATGAATTCAAATCCCATTCCTGATCGCATCCTCTTTTCTTTAAGAGAGCCCCATCAGGTCGCTGTTTCTCATCTTAAGTCTGAAAAACATCATGCCTATCAACCCCTTAAACGAATTGCTTTTGATGAGAAAATGCCTCTTAAAACCCGTTGGAAGTCACTTATGCTTCTCTCAGAGGTTTATGGCTCTCAAAGTCTGCCTGAACTTGAACAAGCTATCACCCATAAGGCTTGGTTTATGAGGTCGGCGGGCTTGACTGCTCTTGAAAAGATCAATCAAGCCAAGGCCAAGGAATTTGCTTTTTTAAAACTTAAAGATGACCCTTCACTTCTAGTACGAATGAAAGCTCTTGAGCTTCTTAAAGATTCCTCCAATAAAGATGTCAAAGAACTGATGTGGAAAAAAATTCATAGTCCTGATAGTTTTCATCAAAGTCGTGGGCTCTGGATTCGCCAAGACTTAGCTCAAGTTCTCTTAAAAAGTGCTGAAATAAAAGATCTTAAAAAGTGGGTTAAGCTTCTGCATGATTCAGAGAGTGGAGTGCAAGTGATTGCCGCTCTGGCTCTTAAAAAAATAGGTTCAAATTCTAATGATGAAAGTATGGATCTTTCTGTCCTTAAAAAAAGATACCCTTTACAAAAAACTCTCTAATTTGAACTTTGAGCGGGTGGTTCTTGGCTCATATTTTTTTTGAGTAGATTTTCGATCAGAATTTCACGCTTTATTCTGTAAATAAGAACTTGCTCTTCAAAGCCATCGGAGACTAATTCTTGGGGTTCAGAGAAAAAGTCTTTCTGCAATCGAGCTTCTTTTGAAATAACCACTTTGGTCAGCTCATCACCTTTAATAAGATTGATGTTAAGTCGATACTGATAGCCACTGGGCAAATTAATACTCTCTTGGTGGGGAGCCTGATAGCGGTGTTTACCTGTGATATAAAGTGTCTGAAGATGACCGGTGTCCATATTATTAATGTTCATTGGATAGTTTAACATGGCTTGTTGAGTCGCTCGCCAGACAGTTTCGTAAGGGACTTTAAAAACTCGAGCATAGTCTTGTTGCACTTTTCTTTTGGTTGTTGAAGAGCAGGCGCCAAGGATTATGATGAAACAAAAGAAAGAGAATGCACTTTTAATAAATCCCATTCCACTCAGTATAGAACAATAATCCCTTCAAGCAATTCCAACTAGACTTTTAACAATAATTTGCACCCATAGATCTGAATGATTTATTGTCAGCACTTCAAAAACTCTTTAGAATGAGAAGCCTGGGAGAACATTTATGCAAAAAACTGTGGTTATTTTCTTATCTTTAGTGATTGGTCTAATAGGTTGTCAAAAAAAAGAGAACCTCAAAGAGAGTCAGAAACTTCAGTATGAGAGCGCTATACCTTTTGTGCACGAAAAAATTGCGGATGTTGCTCAGGCGGCTTCTATAGATGATTCTCCAGTCAGTTGGTCTCAGCTTCTCAGTCAAGACCCGGCTTTGCAAGAACTTCAAGAAAAATACAATCAAAGCATTTACAGTTTCACCTATGCATGGGCCAAATCTCTTTCAGAAAAAGGTGAAACTCCCATCAATGTGACACTCAATTCACTCAAACCCCAAACAGAGCTTAAGACCATACTAAAAAATGCCAATGTTGAAGAAGTCGATAAAGTGACTGTCGAGTTCTCTGAGGTTGAGAACTATGAGCTTTTAGCACAAGCGGGTGAAAATAAACTGAGCTGGCAAGATTATCTGGCTTCTAACGTTGTTCATGCCAAACTTTATGATGCTCTCTATAAACAACGAATGCAAAGACTCAATGGGATTGTGGTGAGACGTTATCTTTTAGAGGCATCAAAAGCGGCTCAAATTCCTATGGAAGACTTTGTTAAATCCAAAATCGTTACAGAAGAAGTCAATCCCAATGAAGCCGATGTCTTCGCCTTTGCAAAACAGCGAGGTATTGCTGAAACAGATATTGATGAAAAAATGATGGATAGTCTTAAACAGATCATCAAACAAAACGATCGTGATAAAAAAATTGAAAACTACGTTGCAAAAAATCTGATTAAATCCCCAATCAAAGTGACCTACAAAAACCCAAGCTTTAAAGTTGTGGCTCCTCAGCTCAATGATTCTATACCTCAATGGGGAGATAAGGGACCGGAGCTGTATTTTGTTGGCGATTGGAGTTGTGAAGAATGCTCGCCCCTCATGCAAAGCTTTTTAGAAGCAAAAAACCAGTGGGGTCAAAAGCTTCATGGTGCTCTTATTTTTTCTTTTCCAGAAAGAGACCGCGAAGCTCGAATGGGGGCTGAGGCCGCCTTTTGTGTCAAAGCTCAAAAGCAAGAAGCCGTATGGACATTTCTGAGTGAAGTTTTGAAACTGAATGAAGAAAATTTTGAAGAAAAAATAAACCAAGCAGTGAAGTCCAGCGGTGTAGACTTCGCACTTTTCAGGGAGTGTTTTTTAAAACGAGAGTATCAAGCCACAGTTGATACCCATCTGACTTATGCCAAAAATATGGGTATTACCAAATCACCTCTTCTCGTTCTTCAAGGTCAAGTTCTTGAACCTCCTTTTAACACCCAAACAATTGCTTCAACCTACAAAGATATGGGTATCTCGCTCGGTGGTTCCTCATTCTTTTCTAGGATTTTAGCTTGGTTTGGGCTTTAGGATTAGAACTGTTTACGAACGCCAAATTGTAAAATTTGAAATTTGGTGGCATTTTCATTCTTAGGATTAGTAAAACTGGTATCTGAAAGATCGCCAAAGACTGACCAGCTCTCGTACTTTTTCTCGGGGTTGAGGCGCCAGCCAAAGTCAGCACCCAGCTCTCGATTTTCAAATCTAAAATTAAAATCTTGTCCTGTGGGCCCATATCTTGTGCCCAACCAGAAGCGTGGATTTTCAAAAAGAGCCTTTACTTGAAATCCAACCAGTGAATTGAAGCCAAAGTTTTTATCAGCGGCAAACATCGATAAATAGTAACCGCCCACTCCAAATTTAAAAGGTGTTCCGCTCACAGAGAGTGGGGTTGTATAAAGAAGCCACTGTTCGCCACGGAATAAATAAGTTTTTTGAAAGATGTCATTTTCATTGGCTGATACAGGGATGGTTAGAGTTGCTGTCCCCTGAACCTCGAGATCGATAAAAATAGGTGCATAGATTCCAGCTCCAACAGCGATCCCGGATTGTGTGAACTCTTCGGTTAGAAAACTTTGTCTTAAGGTGAAAGTGTTAAAATTGGCGACACCATCAATGGCAATATTCTGAAAGAACACTTCAGTTGATTGTCCAGGCACAGAATTAATCCAACGACTGAGGTTTTTGTTCTCTGACTCAAGATTAGCGTCAAAAACGTAGTATTTACGAAGCCTTTGCATTCTTTCTTCATCACTCTCATAAGTTCCAAAACTATTAGGAGAACGTGTGGCCAGTAATGATTTTGGAAGCTGTGAAATACGACGTTTAGCATGATGAGAAGGAATCCAACCCACTTTGTGTTGGACCACTCCACTTCGATCTTTAGTTTGATACCCAATTTTATAATAGAGTTGATGCTGAACGAGATCCGATCCAATTTTTGGAAGTTCAATAACCGTTATATCAAACAAATAAGCCTGAGTGTGAATATCTATAGAATCAACACAGAGATCTGAAGCAAGGGCACAGTCAGTGTGTGTCCAAGGTCCAGGTCGATTAAAAGTAGAGATAGAGTTCAGGCCATAGGGCACCAGAATATCAAGTTCTACGGGGAAATCATGTGAGGTAATGGTTTCATAGTTGCGCCAATCATAATAAATATAGGCACTGTTCAGGTCTTGTTCACGAGTATAGAGCTTCTTCCAAAGACCTTGGTTATCACGATCCATTCGCATTTTATGAACGTACTCATCGGGGGTATCGATAATTTTAACCATTTCACCGGGTTGGAGGCGTAGGGGAATGTCACTGGTGAGATTGGGTTCACGGTGAACGGGTTTTGCTGAGTGACCTTCAAACGAGCGGACTTCAACAAAGTAAACAATCTGTTTTGGTAACTCTTGGTTTCTGACCACCCCGAGTTTTGGAGCCAATGGGGATGGGCTTGAATTTGTTGAGGATGGCAATCGGGGAGATGAATTTATTTTTTTAAGTTCTTTATTCACCTCACCCACTTCAGATTTGTAAAGGACCTCAAGTTCGGTTTGCTTGGGGGATTGATCGGTTAAGCTGTTGATGGCTTTGATTTGATCGGAGTCTTCGTATTGAACATCTTCAATGAAAATAGTGCCGAAATGCACGTTCTCTTGAGCGAACAGAAAATTTGGAAAGAAAATCCAAATGAGTACAATATTAAATACAACAAAAGAGAATCGCTTCATATGTCCTTAAACTTATCGGAGCCTCTTTTAAAAAAAATAAATCTTTCTGGGAGCTTAACTTCAGTTCTCGACCTTTTTCAGAGATTTTTTATCGACCATAGCCTTGAACAAAGAGAATGAGTGTCCCATTTTTATAAAAAAATTTTGAAGAGAATAAATTTTTTAGACCAAAGGCCGGTCTTAAGTTTTATTTTAAATGTGTGCTGTTAAGATAAACTATGCAAAATCCATTGAAAAAAACCTTTATCCTGGGTTCATTTTTTTTAGCAGTTATTGTTATTTATTATCCCGCATTCAGTCAAAAAAACACGGATTCACCTCCTTCCAACAAGATTTCTAACAATGTGAAAACTCAGAAAAATATTTCACCAGAAAAATCCTTAGAAAACCCAGAAAATTTTTTTTTAGATTCCAAATTCAGCCAACAAATTTTTAAAAGGCAAGGTGCCCGTCGCACCGATTTAGTTGATTACAAAAAAAAAGGATACATCGGTGAAACCTCAGAAGGTCTGATTGCCATTAGAGATATAAATAAGCTCAATCCTACACTCAAAAAGAAAATAGAAAAAAAGGTCAAATTTGAAAATAAAGATCGTAATCGACTTTATCAGGCTTTTATAAAAAGAAATAAATACAACCAACAACAAGAGAAAACCTACCGACAAAATATGTTTCAGTCTCATTTGCAGAGTGATCCACAAGGGGTCTATTACCGTGCAGAAAAAGAATGGCTTAAAAAATAGATTTTAGTTTTAACAAAGGACAAATTATGAAATTCAAAAATATGATCCCCGCTCTAGTGGTTTTTTTCTCAACAAGTTCCTTATGGGCACAGAATTTTGGTGGGACCAATCTGGCTTTTCGGGGTATGGCCGGTTACATGGGTTTTGGAGTTGCGGAGTACACAGTCATAAACCCAGTTGCTGAATTTCGTATGGATCAAGGGATCATGCTTTATTTAGCGGGAGAAAAAGAACTGGGAAAATCGGGTCTTTTTATCACAATTTCAATGAACTTTATGCAAAGTGATGGGCAGACTTTTTATGATTACACGGCTCTCGGCGGGTCCAATTACGCAACTCAACCGGGGACTCAAGTTGAGTTCAGCTCTGAACATATGCAGCTGGGTCTAGGGCTTAAATTTAAAATATTTCCCACCTCTTTTTTTCGTCCTTATGGAGAAGGCGGAGGTCTTTTTGGTTATCACACCATCAACTATTCTCCTCAATCGGGACAACTCACCAACAGTGACGGTGGTGAAAAACTAAAAGATGGACTGACTGGTTTTGGTTATTACGCCGAAGCGGGAATAGAGATTGATTTCTCCGCTTTGTGGGGAATTCGAACTGGGGTTCGTTATCAGGTCACAGAAACCCGCCCTTTCGAAACTCTGGGTAATGAAAAAGTAAAATACGAAACTCGAATTTTTCAATTTGGAATTGGTCGCAAATTTTAAAGATCTATTGTTCAAGACTTCGAGCGGTCGAAGAAGGGCTGTTGATGTAAACAGCTTTCACTTTTTGAGAGCTGTCGTTTTCAATGGCTTTTGTCGCATTCTTATTAAAAGCAATTTGTTTTATTCCTAATGCGACAACAATACTGACCACAAGGCCCAACGTCGCTTTACTCAAATCCATTGCAGTATCTTTAAAAATAGTCTTTAGAGAAATGAGTTGAAGATGATGATTGAGTGCGTATTCTCGCCCGGCCAAAACTCCGAGGAAGACCCAAGTCGTACTCATGGGGAGGTTATTAAGCTCTTTAAAAAAGAGAAGAACGATTGCATAGAGAGCATCGATAATAGTGGCAGAACGGATATCATGAGTGTTGGCTTTGTTATCGATAATATTCTGAATTCGCCCGCCTTTTTTTCTAAAGATAAAAGCGAGCAGAATAATAAGACCGAAAAGAGACAAAAGGAGTGTTGAAAAATCCAATTTTCGGGGGAGAAAAACAAAGATATTAGCGAGATCTTGAATCAGCCACTGACTCCAGAGAAAACCAGTGGTGAGCCACTGGGCCCAAACCCACCTTTTTCGGGTGTTGGTTGTTTTTATAAATTTCTTTTCAATGGAGTTTGAAATCACTGCCCAAAGAATAATAGCACTGATAAAGGCCACCCCATATCCGACCAAAGATTTAACGATGATCTGGCCAAGGAGCATTCCAGGAGTAAAAACACTCAGAACAAGAAAGGTCGTACTGACGGGAATACCCATGCGAGTGAGTATAAGAAGAATCACAGGGGGCGCAACATGCCACCATTGAATCGTTTGCGCGACCGGAATACTATCCAGTCGGCCATAAGACACATCGCCATCATAAGCATACCATCCGTAAATCAGAACAAGAGCAAGGATGGAACTGGCAAAAAGCCAAAGAACCCACCAGGGATTTTTACTATTCGAGCTTATAAAAGTGCCGAGAGTTTGTATGGCATCGTTAGCTATAATTGAATAGCTGGCTACAATAAAGCCAAAGACAATGAGGTACATCTCCATATTGACTGTAATATAGGTCATTTCGGATACCTAGAATGTTTGATTATTGTTAAGATTCCTAAAGATTGGTTTAAAAGGAGGTCTTCATTTTGAAAGCATGACTTCTCAGTGTTTTAGGCGGTTTTTTTGGCCTCTGTAATTATTTCAATTAAAAGGGAAAGCCCTCTTGACATGTAGCAAGTGAAGCTTCAAAAGTGTTTTTCTCAAACGAGGTATAAGTGATTTTTAACAGATATTTTTGGCTTCTAATACTCGTTTTTGGTTTCGTATCTTGTACCTCTAAAGAGTTTCAATCTCGAACCGATTCAATAACAATAATGACTTTTAATGTCGAGAATCTCTTTGATACTCTTGATGATCCCGCTAAAAGTGACGAAACCTATTTACCCCTTAAATTAAAATCGACCGGCCAGCATCGTCGTCTTTGTAACGGGCTTGGAAAACCTTGGTACAAAGAGGAATGTTTAAAAATGGATTGGTCGGAGGAACTCCTTGAAAAAAAGTTATTAAGAATGGCCAGTGTCATCTTACAAATTAAAAATGGCCAAGGGCCTGATATTTTAGTTCTTCAAGAAGTTGAAAATTTAAATGTGGTCGAAAGACTGAGAAAAAATCATCTCCAAGCTGCAGGTTATAAAGAAACGATCCTCATTGAAGGTCCGGATGAGCGAGGCATTGACGTCGCTCTCCTTTCTCGATTGCCAGTGACGGGTCAACCCATTTTGCATCATTTTAAGAGAACTCACAAAGACAGAGAGCTCAGCGAGGATGAAATTTTAATCACGGGAAGTGCTCTATCACGATATCTTGAGGCCAAGGCTTCCTCTAAAAAAGTAAAAACATATTCGAATCAGAAGCCCAATAGAAATTCATTAAAAAAAATGAATAAGACAAGATCAAAAGAGGAGAAAGTTTTAGGGGAGGAGATCTTTCCAACCCGTGGAATTTTACAGGCTCAGTTTCTACTTCCCGATCAAAAGAATCTGACCTTATTGGCGGTGCATTTTCCTTCCCAAGGAGCACCAAGCCACCATCGTCGGGCTGGTCTTATCGCTCTTTCTGCTCTCAAAAAGAAACTTTCTCCTGATGACTTAGTCATTGCCGCGGGTGACTTTAATATAACCGCAGCGGAAGAAAACAAGCAGAAGTTTTTCAGTGAACGGGCGGCAAAAGATTGGCTCATTTCCCATCATTTGGGTTGTGAAAAGTGTCAAGGCACCCATAATTACCAAGGAGAATGGTCATTTTTGGATGTGATGCTGTTTTCAAAAAATTTTAATCAATCCCCCTGGCAAATCCAAAAAGAAAGTATTCGTTTAGCCAATAAGAGTATTTTTCAGGTTGATCATAATGGCAGCCCAGCACGTTTTAACAATGGACTGGGACAAAAGGGTGTTTCAGACCATTGGCCTTTAGCGGTGGACTTAATTCGGGTCGAAGCCCCTTCAAGGGATTGAATTGAATCTGTCTTTAATGGGCTTATTTGTAACTTTATTTTTATGTTTCATTGGGAGTTGTGGATATGTTCACTTTCTAGGCTCTGATGATTCAACTCTCTTTCTCACATTTTAGTTGTTATTTTCCTCAACTCAGAGGAGAAGTGTCAGCTGAAAAATGAACGCTGACCTTGCTGCCTACCTCTATGCCTTTTCTTCTGTACTGACCTTCTCTGCGGCAGCTATTGGCTTTACCTACTTCACTCACAAAGTGTCTCCGCTGTGGATGAATATTTTTAAATGTCTGGTCTCCTTTGCGATATGTCTTCCTTTGGTTCTTTATCTCCATGGCAAAGTTTATTGGTCCATTGAAACCGCCTGGCCCTTTTATTTGAGTGGTTTTATAGGGCTCAATATTGGGGATTGGCTCCTTCTTTCTGGTTACAAAAGAATAGGGCCGGCGCGAACTCTTCTTCTCTTTGGTTTTCAACCCTTTATTGCCGGTGGTTTTTCTTATTTGGTTTGGAACGAAACCATTTATCCCATACAACTCGTGGCCATTTTCTTTTTTATTATCTGTCTCTTTCTTTTTAGTTATGAAAAATTCAAACAAAAAGGAACATGGGAGTTCTCGGGTCTGCTTTTTGCTCTTTCAGGAGTGATTCTTGATAGTATTGGTGTGATCCTGACTCGTTACGGTTTTAATCAAAACCCCGATCTGACTGGAATTGAAGCTCAATACATTCGAACTCTTGCGGCCTTAGTGAGTTTTCTTATTTTTGTTCCTTTTGTGAGAATTGGCTTTATGGAAGGATTAAGACGTCTCAGTTTAAAAGAAAGAGGCGTCGCTGTGGTAGCCAGTTTTTTTGGAACTTTTTTATCACTGGTCTTTTACATGCAGGCGGTTAAAATTGGAAAACTTGCGACGGTGACTTCGATTGTCTTAACGGATCCAATGATCTCAACCCTCTTTGAGTCTTTGTGGCTTCGAGTATGGCCTTCTCGTTATCTATGGTTCGCTCTCCTTTCGTTTTTCTTCGCTATGTTCTTTTTGTTTTATCCGCAAATATTTTAAATATTGTTAAAATAGGGTGTTAAAAGAACTTGAAAGTTTTTCATAATTTTTTTTTGATATGAAATATTGACCATTCAGAGTGAAATTCCGTCGTTTAATTACCAATTTATATTTTGGGGTAGAAAATGAATTTAATACCAGCTAGGTTCTGGACTCGTGAGCTTCAACTTTATTCAAATTATAAAAAAGAAATGGAATAAACTTCCTGTTGCAGGAAAGCTTTACTCGGTTTTTGGGGTAATGGCTTTTTTGATTTGCTTTGAATTGATTGTCCTCGCTTTCGCAATGAGCACGCTTTCTTCTGTCAGAGCCTTTGTCGCCGGCGAAGGACACTGGTCCAAAGCGCAAAAAGATGCAGTGACAAGTCTTCAACAGTTTATCATCACCAATGAATATGAATATTTTATGCAATACCAAAAATATTTGGATATTCCTCGTGGAGATCGACTCGCTCGACTTGAACTAGAGAAAGAAAACCCAGATTACAAGATAGCTTTCACTGGATTCCTTAAAGGTAAAAATCATCATGATGACATTGATGGAATGATACGACTCATTAAACGTTTCAGCTGGAACACTTACTTGGCCAACGCCATAGAAGCCTGGAGTGCGGCTGATCGTCATCTTGATGAACTGATAAAGTTGGCTCAATTAATTGAAAATAAAATAACTAGCAAAGACTTAAATTCAAAGGAGATAAAAGAAGCTATTTCAAGTCTGGATACTATCAATCAAAGATTAACTTATGAAGAAACTCGCTTTTCAAATTATCTCGGTGAAGGTTCTCGCTGGCTTGAAAGACTCATTTTTTTAACCTTACTTTTACTTGTTCTAACAGTTGAATTAACAGGACTTATTTTTACTTTTTCATTTAGTCGAAGTTTATCAAAGGGCTTAAAAAAACTAAAAACCGCCACAGAAGAGATTGGTCGTGGAAACTTTAACCAAAAAGTGATTATCCGATCTGAAGATGAGTTGGGTCAGTTGGCTCAATCGATCAATCAGATGTCTCAACAGCTGCAAGAAAATGTAAGTTTACGTAAGGAGGCTGAAGAGGCTAATAAAACAAAAAGCCTTTTTTTAGCCAACATGAGCCACGAGATTCGAACTCCTTTAGCTTCAATTGTTGGTTTTGCCGATATTTTAAGAACTCAAAAAATGTCAGATGAAGAAAGAGATCGTTATTTAAAAATTATTCTCAACTCTGGAGAAACTCTCTCCAATGTCATTAATGATATTCTTGACATATCAAAAGTTGAATCGGGTCACCTGAATATAGAAAAAACAAACTTCTCTCTCTTTAAAGTTTTAGAGGATCTTAAAAATTTATTATCTTTTAAAGCCAATGAAAGGGGGGTGGCTTTAAAATTTGAAATGGATAAAAATCTACCTGAGACCATTTATTCAGATCCCTTAAGATTACGACAGATTTTATTAAACCTCATTGGCAATGCGATTAAGTTTACTCAAGAAGGGGAAGTGCGTCTTTCTGTCAAGCTGTTAAAAGCAAAATTGATTTTTGATATTATTGACACCGGTATGGGCATTCCCAAAAAAGATCAATCTGTTATCTTTGAAACTTTTAGGCAAAGTGATAATGGCCTTAATAGCAAAAATGTAGGGACAGGTTTAGGCCTCCCGCTTTCACAACATTTAGCCCAATTGCTTGGCGGGGATGTTTGTTTAGTTGATTCCTCACCTCAGTTCGGTTCCCATTTTCGTGCCACGATCGATTACGTGAAAGCAAATCAAGAAATAATTCCCACAAATTCAAAAGAAAAAAAGACAAACGGGTTCAATTTAAAGGGCACTAAAATTCTTGTTGCTGAGGATGGAAAAGAAGTTCAATTGCTCTTAAAAGTCATTTTTGATCAACTGGGTTGTGAGGTTGATTTTGCAAACGATGGTTTGATGGCCTTAGAAAAAGTGAAGAAAAAAACTTATGATGTTTTACTTATTGATCTTCAAATGCCGAAATTAAATGGCTATGAGACAATCAAAAGACTGCGCAAGATGGGAGTGAACCAACCGATAATAGCCCAAACGGCTTTTGCCATGAAAGAAGAACGAGAGAAATGTATGGCTTATGGTTTTGATGATATTTTAACTAAACCCCTTAAGAGAGAAAGCTTGATCACGACACTTTCTCAAGCACTTTCAATTTGATTTTAGGGACATTTTCTAAAAAAAGATTCTCAAAGGCTTAAACCAATAACCAATATCGGACACTTGAATTTCATAATTCAGTATTCAGTATTCAGAATACTGAATACTGAATTTTGAAAACTAAGCCGGGCGGAAGTTTAGACTTTTGCGAGCGGTTCTTTGCCCCAGGGGTTTAAAGTGACTGACGGTGCTTAAGATAAGTCCCAAAGCGATACCCACCAAGTTGGCCAACATATCAAGGCTATCGAACTCAGGGTCAGAGAGTTCCTTAAAAAATCCAACAAAGATCACAAAACTTAAAATCATCATTAACTGAGAGGCTGACTTTAAATTCATTACCAAATAAAATCCTACGACTAATGTGGCGCAAAAAAAAGTGTGTTGAAAACGATCCAATCGAAGAATTTCAATTAAATTGAATTGAGAAAAAGAAATCAGGAGAGCGATGCTTGCCGCTATGACATAAAGTGGGCTTTGTCTCTGGTTTGGTGATTTCATATTTAACTCCCTGTTATGAACACAAATTTAGAAAGAGCAATAAGCAGGCCGTCTCAAATCAAACAAATTTGATTGAGGAGTAAAAAATGGTTAAAAGGCAGTGAAATTGCACAACTTTTGAGAAAGTGATGGAATTCAAACAAACAACAACTATTTAGACAGGAGTTGTTATTCCCAAGCGATTCTGACCACCTTTAATTCCCAAGGGACTTTGACCACTTATGTGCGTCAATTTGATACGATCCTTACCTTAAATCAATCAGGGGAAGGGTTATCATGGGGGATTTTACTGTGCGAGCTAAA
>JBGSSY010000041.1:0-1718 GCA_041736775.1 Bdellovibrionales bacterium
CTGCAGCTGTCAAAAATTGATTGGTTCGTTCTCCGAGCGTATTCGGTACAAGTAAGAGTTCATTGATAATCGATTCCTTAAAGGGTTTGATTTCGTCCTCGGTTAAAGTGGTCGATTTTTCTTTTAAAAAACCTTTTATAAAAGTATCTGATTTTTCGTGCAGTAATTTTGAATTCGTTTCCGATGACTGAATAATTGCCGTCAGTGCAATCGCACCACTTTGGTGCGACACTCCCGCTCGAGCCACATAACCCAGCTGTTGCTTTGTTCTCAGTTCCGAAAAATAAGGCTGCGATACCATTTGATCGAGAAGAAGTCCCAGAGCATGATTCTCGATCGACCAATCACTCAACCGATAAAAGGCTAAATGCGCCTGATTGTTATTACCCCCGGCGACCACCACCGAGTAGTGCTTGCCCGCTGGTACAACCCGGAACTGACCTTCTTTTTTCTTGGCCACCGACTCCTCCAAAATTTGAGCTTTAGTAACAGAGAATAAAGCTTGAATACATTTCTCTACAGAGTCACTTTTCAAATTTCCATAGGCATAGCCCTTTACATATATTTTTTTAAAAAAATCGAGACCAAATTTTTGAACATCTTCGAGTTTTATAGTATCGAGAGCCACCACATAATCGCGCCACTTAAAGCCCTTACTGTCGGCAAGACCACCAGATTCTAAAGCTAAGCGCGAATAAGCAACAAGCTCATCGATGTTCAAAAGGCCTCTTTTGTACTCATCTTTTATGTCCATAAAAGTAGAATTAGAAATATGGAGCGTTTGAAACTCCTCTTGGGTCTGAGGATTTTTAAGGCCATCCACAAAAATATCCACCAACCTTTGGCTGTAACCCGAAATGTTGATTTCCATCTCGTCACCTTTTAGTGGCGACATCATAAAAAAAGCGCGGGCTTCATTGATTGGATAGGCCCACTCACGCTGCTCTTCTCTTTTTGCTTTCACGAAAAGATCCATCAATACTTTATTACGAACAGTATGTTCCACAGCGCTCATCACATGCAGTCGCAGGGAGCTCTTGGCCAGACCGAGCGAGGTATCTGTTTGTACGGCCACGCGACCTTGTGAGTTGCCGAAAGATTTAATTATGGGGTCAAAAATCTTTTTTTCTTTTTCTATCAAAGAAAAATTATCGGGAATATATTTATTTTTTTCAGGGTACGTAAACAAATCAAAAGTTTGGCCACTGATGAGATCGGAACCCAAAGCTTCCGAGCTAAATTCCACCCCAAAAATATCTTCTTTGGAGTCAGTCTTCTCGTTTTTACTCGATACAATAATGTGCGATTTATCCAGCCGCAAGTAACCTAAAAATCTGTTAAAATCTTTGACCGAATACTTTGATAGCAAGAAATTTCTTTCTAAAAATTTGTCGACAGGGTAATCAGTTATGGCTTTTGCAAACCACGCTGCCCTATTCGCAGATGCCGACGGTTCTAAATTTTCGAGATCAATTTTACTCAAGCTGCTCGCATCTTCAAAAAGGTACTTAGGGTATCCTTTAATTTTCATAAATTCTATATATGAAAAAACGGCTTTAATCACTTCACGGTACTCTTTACGACCCAAAGGCGTTAATCCCACGTTAACACCGAATCCTCGCCATAAGGTTTCAGAACTGAGCTTGAGAGCCCAACCTTTTTGTTTTAAATAGGAAAGCAGTGACCCTTTCCCTTCATCGCCCAACAATCGACCGATA
>JBGSSY010000084.1:0-2898 GCA_041736775.1 Bdellovibrionales bacterium
ATCGGTGCTTTGATAGCTCACTTCAGAGGTGGGTTGGGTTACCATGCTCCGCATAAAATGGCGAAGAGCTTTGATTGTCAATGGCTTATTTTTGAACTTAAGCCATGGCTAATAAGGATTTCCTGCAATGGGGCTTTATTCTTATTGATCCGGCACTTGATTCTTGGTGTCAGATATTCATAGAATAGAGTGTAGCCCGATGAAAGTTGGGTTCAATGAGTGCAACCAGGGATGGGGACTATGACACGAAATCGAAAGCTTTTGCTTTTATCATTGCTTTGTATTTTTGTGAGTGGCTTTTTGGTCAGCTACAAAAGTTATAAAATCCACCAGGTTTCTCTTCAAAACAACTTGGTTCAAGCTCAACAAGAAAAGCTCAATTGGATCTCTGGTCTCATTGAGCAAAAGCTGATGCAGCTGGAATCTTCAGTTTCCTATCTCGATCAGTCCACCATTGAAACTTTAAAAAGAAATGGCGCTCGTTATTTTGCTTATGCTTATCAACAAAATGAGGAGTGGAGTCTGAAATGGAAAGTTCTTGGGGAAACCAAAAAAGAACAAATTCTTGCAGAACTTGAGCCCGTTAAATTCGATCAACTCAAAACCAAAACTCGTCATTGGAAATGGAGCGCCGAGGGAGAGCTCATCTATATAACTCCCGTTCAATTGGCCCAATCTCACCAACTCAAAAATGGTTTTCTTGTTTTTGGTTTGAATCCGGATTTCTTTTCCAGTCTTCAAGACAAAAAAGGTGAGGTTCTCGTTTTTGCGGGTCAACGTGCCATCATTGATTCTCAAGACCCAGAAGTTCAAAAAATGATTCAAGCTGAATTAAAAAACTGGAACCTTTCAAAAAAGAAAATCACTGATACGTTACTGCAAACTGAAAAAGCCTCAGTCACTCCTTACTTTTCTCAAACAGCACAGCTGTGGATTATTTTTACACAACCCTTTACCCCCAGCTTCTTTTTGACCAGCTCTTTTTTTGTTTATTTTCTTCTTGCACTCTTACTCACCACCTTGCTTTTTATGGTGCTCGTCAATCCTTTTCAAAATACGGCGCAAGAAGAAAAATCAGTCGAACCGCTCTTTAATTTTAAAGGTTTTAATCTGGATCAAATTCGATCCACTTTAAGAGGACGTAAAAATCCGCTGCTTGACCCTGCACTCAAAATGAACAAACCAGAACTTGAAGTCATTTCTGATTTTCCCGATTACATCGATCAACTTCTTCAAGAAGAAATGGGGCGTTTGAGTCAGCTCGGTATTCATTTAAAAACACAACTTGAAGAAGGGGCCCAAGTAGCCTGCTCCCCCCAACATCTCAGTGATTTTATAAAACGTCTCATTGGTAATTCTGTTCTTTCTTTAGAGAATGAGAAAATAAAAGAGATTCAAATTCAGTTGGTTGAACAATCGGACTCTTACCAATTGATCTATCTTGACTCTCGACGCCAGCATCTCCCCAGTGGCAGTGAGCCCTCGTTATTGCTTCAAACAGAAGGTTCCTTAGTGGGTATTGATGGAATTATAGCCTATGGATCTTGGCTTTTTGGTCAGACTCTCACTGTTGCTAAAAATGGTTTTTGTCTTTCGATTGATCTTCCTAAAAAAGATTTGTGGTTGGCGACTCAGAAAAAAGCCGAAACTGAAGCTTTAAAGATCACTTTACCACCAAGCCGAACAATCGACGATGAGATTGAAGAATCAATAAAAGACATCTCGTTGCTGACAGCCAGTGAGCGTCCGGGCAATCGATTTGAAATCAATGAAGAGGTGGTTGATGAGGCCCTTCTTGACCAGTTTAGATCACTGAATAGCCATGTAGAAATGGAAAATAAAGTCGATGCTCTAGAGGAGCCAGAGCTTAAACACTTTGCTGTCACCACCTCAAAACTCGAAGAAGTTATCGCAGAATTTAGGCTCAAGGATTTGGATTTTAAATCGACTGCTATAACCTTAAAACCTATGGATATGACAACAAATGGGTCTGAGAAAAAGAAGGCTCAAGACACCTTCTCTTTAAAACCTCAATCGGTTTTGGGGCAAAATGAGGTCTTAAAAAAGGATAAGCCTGAGATTCGAAATAAAGCCCATAACCCGTTTGAAATTTCAAAAGGACTTTTTGAATTTAGTAGCGGAAATTTTAAAATAAAAGTGCGCTCACCAAAAAAGAGGGACATGGATGTCAATAATCAAGAGTTATAGAAATGAGTTTAAAGTTTTTATTTATGATGAAGATCTTCTGCGCAGCGAGAAGGTTTCTGAATCATTAAAAAGAGCCGGTTTCAACTTGACCAGCTTTAATTCAAGAGGACTTTTGATTGATTCTCTCAACCAAAATCTTCCCCATTTGTTTATAACTTACTATCAACCCCTCAATATTAAATTTCATGAATTGATCGAAAAGGTCAGAGCCCAGAGCCAAGAGATAGATATTGTTATTTTGGGTTCTGGTGATTTTTGGCCAGGAGTCCACAAGCTGATCGAAGAGGGGTTAGCCAATGATTTTTGGACATGGCCACCAGCAGATCTTCAAGCTATTGAGCTTCGTATTGATCAATTGATTGAAAAAATGATCTTTAAGTTTTTAGCCGAAGAGCGCAGCGAAGTGGCTCAAGATATTCTTAAAAAAATGGAGGAGCTCAAAGTTCAGGATATTAAGTCCTCCGCGTCTGTCACCAGTGAAACAGGAGGCTCTTTAGAAATCAATGACAAGGCTCAAACGGAAGCCCAACTGATTGAAGACTTGATTCTCAAGATGAAAAATCTGTTTCCGCGCAGTGAATTTCTCTATCTTAAAAATTATGTGGCCAGAACTCAACTTCTTGTGACCCACTCGAGCTTTGCTAAAACTCATTTTTTTCGAGGCCAAAACTTTTCGTTCTCTGTTTTACA
>JBGSSY010000085.1:0-11474 GCA_041736775.1 Bdellovibrionales bacterium
TCTTTAGCTCGCACAGTAAAATCCCCCATGATAACCCTTCCCCTGATTGATTTAAGGTAAGGATCGTATCAAATTGACGCACATAAGTGGTCAAAGTCCCTTGGGAATTAAAGGTGGTCAGAATCGCTTGGGAATAACACATCGACATAAGAACCAGTGGGAGTGAATGAGAGAGATATTCAGTCAAAATCATCTACAATTCTACTCAATTGCCTCCTTTTGATACCCATAAGATGTTGAAATTGTTGTGTTTATTACACCCTAGGATGGCATATTAACTGCACTTTAAGGGGGGGAAGTCAAAGATTCGAGGGCGGCCTTTTGTTTTATCAAATTTATAGACACAGACTCTATTTCTTAACTTTTATTATTCTTCTCATTTTTCCATTTCAAAATTGTGGACCTATGAAGGCCATAGATTCATCTGAGCTTGAATCACTACTTTCTGAAAATGACAGTCTTCAAAATAATCCAAAAATGTTTGCCTGCATTGATGATAATAAGCTTTCAAAAACACCCAGCTATAACTTAACCAAAGTACAGTACACCAACACCTTAAAAGATCTTTTTGGCACAAATGCAATTAACCAAGCCCTTCAGTCACTCAATCAATTGCCTGATGATCTATTTGATAGGTTTTCCAATCAGAGATTATCAACTTTTAGCAAACAGACTATAGATTCTTATCACCAAGTTGCGACGGCAGTTGCTAACCAGGTTACCCAGAGTTCTACACAAGTCAGTATCATTTTTGGAGCTTGTGCAAACCAGACAAACCCAGGTGCTAATTGCATTGATAACTATCTTGATAATTTTTCGACTCGAATTTTTCGTCGGCCACTCACTTTAGAAGAAAAAGCAGCAGCTAAAAAGGTTTCTAATGCTAGCGGCTTCAATTATAAAGATAATTTAAAGTATCTTTTAATCTACCATTTATTATCGCCTCAATTTCTTTTTCGACTTGAACTTGGTCATCAAAATGATGTCAATGACAAGTTTGATCTCACTCCATATGAAGTCGCCTCACGTATTTCTTTCTTAACTATGGATGCAGGTCCTGATATTCAACTTCTTGATGATGCTAAAAGTGGAGTCATACTTGACGTTGATGTGCAAAAAAAACATGTCCGTCGATTATTAAGGTCGCAGAATGGTCAAAAAAAGTGGGTCAAGGCAATTACTAAATGGTCAGGAATGGACTCGACCGAGGACATTAGCCTTTCTCCTCCTGAACTTTTAGCCTTGTACCCAAGTGATGATTTACAAGCTGCCATGAAAGAAGAAGCTGCTGAATTTGTTGATTATATTATTTTTGAGATGAATGGTAATTTTAGTGATCTATTGACCTCTAAGGTGTCATTTGCGGTGAATTCTGATTTAGCTAAAATTTATGGACACACTCCTGCTATTGCTAATCGTACACCCAGTTCTCCCATTTCTATGATGGTCGGTCGTCGACAAGGGCTTCTCATGCGAGCTCCAGCTTTAACATCTAATCGGCCCACGACGAGTATAATCTCGCGCGGAGTTGCTTTTCAAACTGATGTACTCTGTAATGAGTTACCACCCCCGCCCGGAGACCTTGCCGATTCAAGAGACAATCAAGTTTTTGAACCCGACGAAAGGATTATAACTCCAAATCGAGAGGCGATAACCATTCAAACTCAAGATGTCACATGCATGGCATGTCACAACTCAATCAATCCAACGGGCTTTGCCTTTGAAAACTTTGGTCCATTTGGTGAAATCAGAAAAGACGAAATGACCTTTGACTCATTTGGAAACTTGCATGCTCGTCTTGCTATAGATACTTCGACGGAAGTTCCCACATGGCGAGGAGCAAAAGTCTCTGTTCGAGATGCATTTGATCTTGTCAGCCATGTGGCAAATGCCCCTGAAGGTCGAGCTTGTTTTTCACGAAAAATGTTCCGATATCTTCACGAGAAAAGAGAAAACAATGATGATGAATGTCAGCTCGATAAAATGTATCAAGAACTTTCAAGAAGTGACGGAAGTATTGCTGAAGGTCTAGTTAACCTTATTGTCAATCCCTCGTTATTATATAAACAAAAGTAAAAAGGATTTAGAAATGTCGAAATATAAAAAACTGGTTGAAAATCGTTACTTCAGTCGTCGACAATTTCTAATTGGTGCGGGGAAAACAGTGGTGACACTCCCACCACTTCTTTCATTAATGCCTCTAAAAGTTGCGGCCCAAGTACAAAAGCCGAGAGTTCGAATGATGACTTTTGTCGGAGTCTATGGGATCGACCCTCATCAACTTTATCCAATTGATAACAGTATTTCTATGACTCGTTTCTCTGGTGCTGCACACACCAATTTTATGAATCTTAATAATCTACAAGAAAAAGTTTCTCGAGTACTCGATTTTACAACTCCAGAGCTCTCTGGCCTTCAAGGAAAAACAAACCTCTATCGAGGATTAGCTATGGCAGGTGGTAGCTACGCTGGCCACAACCATTCCATTCTCTCTGGGACACACTCGGGAGGTCGTACACCCACCCTTGGTAAATCAATTGATGTGATTGTTGAGCAAGCTCTTGGAGTCAATGCAATTCGTTTAAAAACCACTAGTGGCCTTGGTAAAGCCAATGAATTCTCCTTTGATCGTGACTCTACGGGAAACCGTAAAATTTCAAATCTGACTTTTGGTGATGAAAATCTTTTTAGATTACTATTCCCAAGCGGTACGCAGTCAGCGCCCGCTGTAACGAACTCAGGCCCCACACGTGATGAATCTGTGATTGATTTAGTATTGAATGATGTTAATGCCTTACTCAATCATCAGCGTCTTTCTGTTGATGATAAATTACGTCTGCAAGAATATGTAGACGGAGTGAATGACTTACAAAAAAGAATTATCTCCAATCGTGAGCCGAATTCGTCTCCGATCAAGTGTGGAACTAGCAATTTATCCTATGAGGTTCGTGTAGGAAGTAACACTGTACAAAGCACAGATCGGCTTTTCGAAAATTATGCAGATATAATTACCCTTGCAGTTCAATGTGATCAGTCTAGGATCGTTCATATCGCAAATACCGCTATCAGTAATTCAAATAGCAATGGGGCTCACCCCGAACTCCACCACGATTGCACAGGAGCCAGTGATGGCTCTGCGGAACGTCAAGCTTGGTTTTTGAGAAGGGTGGCTCGTTTAGCTAAGAAGCTCGATGCCCGTGTTGATCCTTTTGATCCCAATGGTGGCACTCTTTTAGATAACAGTATTTTGTTGTGGACCAACGAGTTAGGCTCTTGGACGACACATCATTCTGTAACCAATATTCCAGCTGTCACCTTTGGATCTGGTGGCGGATACTTTAGAACAGGACTCTACGCTGATTACCGAATTCGTCCTTTAGTTTCAGCCAAAAATGGGGCCGAAACGCTCTACATGGGAAGACCCTATAAACAGCTGTTAATTTCAATAATGAGAGCAGCCGGTCTTCAAAGTACCCAATATTTGAAATTTGGTGACGGTAAAGGTTTCGGTGAGTTTAAGGTCGGTTATGCAAATACGAATTACACGACTTCGGCTTTTCAGGACTTTGTTAATGAACACAATAATCCATTGCCCTATGTGAGTGTGGGTGGCTAAGGTGTTACTGCATTTTGAGCCCAGAATCCAAGACACTCGGCTGAGAAGGCTATGGGATTTTCAAGATTCATCGAATGCCCTTGATCTGGCAAAATCTTGAAACTGGAATTGGTGAGACTCTGATGGATGAGTTGTGAGGTCTTCAGAGGCAGAACTAAATCATGTTCACCGTGAAGAATCAGAGTAGGAAGGTTTATTTTTTTTATTTCATGGTCGATATCAATCTGAGAGGAAAGGACTTCGATCACTCCCTGCCACATGGGCTGATCACAACTTCGCGTGATCTTAAGAAGAGACTCAAAACTTTTTGAATAGGGATCACAGCCACGGATTGTGGCGGCCAGAACCATTCGACAGTATTCTTCATCAGTTGACATTTTAGCAAAATGGGAGAGCACCTGTTCTTTGGGAAGAGTTAACTCTAAACCATGGGGACCGACACTATCTAAGAGAATGAGTGAACTGAAGAGCTTTGGTTTTTGCAAGATCGCCATCATGGCGATCAAGCCACCTGTGCTATGTCCAACAACGCAGACATCTTTTAAATCCAGCTCTTCAAGCAAGGCCACCATATCACTAGAAAATGTGGGGAAATGAATTTGATCAACACTCGCAATTCCTTTTGAGCCGCCAAAACCTCGCCAATCAGCAGCGACCACAGTGGCATCACCGCGAGTTTGTTTGAGTGATTCAATACAAGGATACCACCACTCCTTAGAAGCTAAATTGCCGTGTATAAACAGAGTGTGTTGTGGACCGCAATGATCGATCTTTTCATAGGAAATGTTAAAATTCTGGTGATTGAAGCTCGGCATCGATTAAACCCTTAAAGGGTAACACCGCCATCAACGCTGATGACAGCCCCGTTAATGTACGAAGCCTCTTCAGAAGAGAGAAAGAGACAAGTGTTTGCAATATCTTCGACCGATCCCATTCTTTGCACTGGGACTTTTTCGGCGATTGATTTGAGAACTTCTGTTGGCATAGCTTCAGTCATTTTCGTGGCAATAAATCCAGGGGCGATGGCGTTGCAAGTAAAACCTTTTCGACCCAGTTCACGGGCCCAGGTTTTTGTGAGACCAATCACACCGGCTTTTGCAGCGACATAATTGCTTTGACCGAAATTTCCATAAAGAGCAACAACGGATGACATGTTAATAATACGATTGTTTTTGGATTGACCATTAAACATATTTTGATCAAGCAAACTTTTAGTCACGTTAAATAAACCGGTCAGGTTGGTATCAATCACCGCACGAAAGTCATCAAGTGTCATTTTGCTCAGACTTTTATCTCGAGTGATGCCCGCGTTATTGATCAAAATATCTGATGGGCCCGTCTGCAAAGCGGCATCATGGCAGCTTTCAGGGCGGGTTACATCTACAGCGAAAGTGCTGACTTGCTGAGAATACTCATCCAATTCAGCTGCTGCCACTTTAAGCGATTCGGGGTTGTAATCCCACAGGGCCACCTGGGCTCCGCTTTGGAGAAAGTTTTTTGCGATCGCAAAGCCAATTCCTTGGGCTCCGCCAGTTACAACCACTCTTTTATTGTTAAAATCAAAACGCAAAGACACAGGCCCCCCTTAAACAGATAGTTGGGGTCTTATTTCTGTTTTTAGAATTTGTCAAAGTTTTGTCAGTAAGTTATTAAGCCTTAATTGTTGGGGAGAAATAAGCTTATGATTCAAAGGGGAACGATTACTGGAGTGGGGAACCATGTGCCTTCTCGATGCATAGACAATCAATATTTCAATGAACTTTACGGCAAAGACATTGATACCTTCTTAAAAGAAAAACGAAATATTTATCAGCGTTATTTTATGGCCGATGACGAATCGACTTCAGATCTGATTCTTCCGGCAGCCCTTAAAGCTCTCAAAATGGCAGGTCTCACCGCAGCCGATCTACAACTCATTATCGTTGCAACCGATACACCCGATTACATATCACCAAGTACGGCCTCAGTGGTGCAGCACAAATTGTCGGCATCTAACGCCGGTTGTTTTGATCTTAATTCAGCTTGCGCTGGATTTGTTACAGCTCTTGATATGGCTAATAAATATATTGCAGCCGATTCATCCTACCAAAATATTCTTGTGATTGGTGCTTATGGCATGAGTCGCTACCTTGATTGGGACGATTACAAAATTGCCTCGATGTTTGCCGATGGGGCTGGCGCGTGTGTGGTTTCTCGCTCGAGCAGTGATGAACAGGGAATTCTTGCTGCAGAACTTTATGCCGATGGTCAATATCATGACTATATGGGGATTTACGCTGGAGGGACTTACAAAAAAATAACTCCTGAAGTTCTTGAAAGAAAACAACATCTTCTCTCTTTTGCCAAAAAAATCCCGGTTGAAACCAATGCGATTCAATGGCCCCGCTTAACTCATTCCATCCTCGATCGAATTAAAAAACGGCCAGAAGATATTAAAAGCTTTTTTTTAACTCAGTTGAATATTGACACCATTAACGCTGCCATGGATTCGCTGGGTTTACCCCATGAACGATCTCACAATGTGATGAACAAGTTTGGTTACACCGGCAGTGCTTGTATTCCTATGGCCATAGCCGATGCCGTTGAAAGCCATCGATTGAAAAAAGGGGATTTAGTCTTTCTCTTGGGGTCCGGTGGGGGAATGTCAATGGCCGCTCTCGCTCTGACTTGGGGATTTGATACATGAGTCTTGATTTGAATTGTGATTGGTTGAAACACTGGTCCATAAACTCTCCTGATAAAATAGCCTTGAAAGATGTCGTTCACCACAAAGCTTATAGTTACAGATTTTTTTATCAGATTGTGAACCGCATGGCTTTTGCCCTTCAAGAAAAAGGCATTGGCCCTGGTGACCGAGTCGCCGTGATAGCCCACAATCGCATAGAAACCTTATTTCTTTTTTTTGCTCTTCAAAGGCTTACTGCCATTTTAGTCCCAGTGAATTATCGTCTCTCTGCGCCGGAGGCTGACTTTGTCATGACGGATTGCCAAGCCAAGTGGCTTTATTATGATCCCGATTTTTCTCAACTCGTTCAAAACCTGAAAGTATCAGTCCAAGCCAGCCCTTTTGCTGAATTAAGCCCGTTGATTGAAGAGAGTCGAAATTTTTTTGAGCAGTATCCTTACCAAGGAGAGTTTTCTTCACCTTGTATGATTCTCTATACATCGGGCACAACAGGTTTTCCTAAAGGTGTTGTCATTACTTCAAAAATTCTTTTTTGGAACTCAATCAACACCTCAATGAGCCTCAATCTGACCTGCGATGATATCACGATCAACTTTTCTCCATTTTTTCATACTGGTGGTTGGAACGTTTTACTCACTCCTTTTATCCATCGTGGTGCCACGGTTTTAATCCTGCCGAAGTTTGAAGGGGATAAAGTCCTTGAACTCTGTGAGCAAGAAAAGGTCACGGTCTTTTTTGGAGTACCAACCACTTTATCAATGATGGCTCGGAGTGAAAAATTTTGGAACACAGACTTATCTTCGGTACGCTTTGCAATCGTTGGCGGTGAGCCGATGGCCCTCAACATGATCCAAACCTGGCACAAAAAAGGTGTTTTTATTCGTCAAGGGTTCGGTTTGACAGAGTGTGGACCCAATTGTTTTTCCCTCAGTGAAAAGGATGCAGAAAGCAAAATTGGCTCTATCGGCAGGCCTAATTTTTATGTGGAAACTCGCATAATTGATGACGAAAATAATGACGTAAAAAAAGGTGAGATCGGCGAGCTTCTCTTGCGCGGCCCGATGTGTATGACCGAGTATTGGCAAAATCCAGAAGCCACTCATCAGAGTTTTTTTGAGGGTTGGTTGCGAACTGGTGATTTAGTGAAGCAAGATGAAGAGAACTATTTTTATGTCGTCGGTCGCAAAAAGGAAATGTATATAAGCGGAGGAGAGAATGTTTATCCCGCTGAGATTGAAAAGGTGATTAGTCGACATCCCGAAATCGCTGAGGTCGCCGTGCTCGGAGTGAACGATCCCCAGTGGGGCGAGGTTGGTAAGGCCTTTGTCGTCACCAAAAAACCGAGTCAGGTGACTTCAGATGATCTTATGGAGTTTTGTCTCTCTCATCTGGCTCGTTACAAAATACCGAAAAAATTTGAATTTCTCGATGAACTTCCCAAAGGGGATTCGGGTAAAATTTTGAAAAAACAGTTGGAACAAAGCTTATAACAAAGGATCAGTTGATGAGAGTTTTAATATTTTTATTTTGTCTAGTGGCTTTGCAAAGTCCGTTATCGGTTTTAGCCTCTGTTGAAGGTGTCTTTGAGTTAGCCCCCAATCACAAGGTGGCCTACCGCTACCAAGCTCCTCAAGAAGGCAAGCCCACTTTGGTTCTGCTCAACGGTTTAATCTGGTCACTGGATTATTGGAGTGATTATACATCAGCCCTTGAACGTCGAGGTTATGGTTACCTTTTGACGGCCTACAGTACACAGCCTGAGTCTTTGGTGACTTTAGAAACAACTCCTTACTTTAGTGAAACTGAATTATCGATTTGGGGAATTAAGCAAGTAGGACTAGAAACCCAAGATCTAACGGATGAAATTATGGCCGTAGTGAATCACCTTGAAATAGAAGAATTTTCGTTGGTGAGTCTATCTTACGGATCTGTCGTGGCCTCTCAATTGGCCGTTCAACAGAAACAACGAATTAAGAACCTCATTTTCATGGCACCAGCAGTCGTTACCTCTGGTCGCTACAATGCTTATGGTGCCTCTCGACACAGCTATTATTCAACGTTAAAGGCGTTTGGAAATCCCGGTGCGGATCATTTTTATGATCTTGAAATCTACAGCACATTGGCGGCGATGATCACTCCTGTCCAGCACCCTCAAGAGGGAATCAATTTTATCGATTTTTTGAGTGGGGTATTTCAAATGGCACGCTCATCAAAATGGTTTGACCTTAAGGATTATGCCAATAGTGATCTTCCTAAGACTCATTTATTCTTAGCCTCACTTGAAGAAGCTCCACTCTTAGAGGACCAAAGAGCATTTTGGTCACTTCTTGAAGAAAATCCTGCACGTGGTTCGTTAATCATGTTTGAAGGAGCTTATCATGCCATTCCAGCGAGCTCTCCAGAGACAGCTGCTCATTGGACCACGCAAGTGATTGAAGGAAAACTCAAAAACAGTGAGTTGACGGTTGAAATTGACAAAGAATAAAACTTTTTCAATTTAAGATTAAATACTTAAGTCGATTGTCCTATTTCAAGCGGCCTTTCGCTTGAAACCATCAATCCAAACTAAGCAATTGCTAGACCCGGAATAAGATCGCTCAAGCTATTCATAATTGTGGGAGGGTAAGCGATGTGTCTTTTGTTCAGTTTGGAATCTCCTCTTGGATAATCATTGATGGTTGAATCACCATATCCAGGGCGACCAAACCTTTCATAATCACGGGGAAGATAGCCCATGCCTCTAACAATATTAGCCCAAAAACGTTGTATAGGAATACCGGGACGAGCTTCACTCTCATTCCAAACTAAAATCCCAAAATTTTCTAAGTTTCTGTAATCAAGATAACGACCCGTTTGAAAAAATCCATCAAGAGACCCAAAACTGACTAGCCCTACACTGTCATGGGAGTGAGTACCTCTAACACCACACTCATGGGTCCATAAGACAAGCCCATTATCGAGAACTGATTTTCCATTTGTGGCCATGGCTTGATTCATCTTTAGTACCAAGGGAGCAATGATATGCTCAGAAGTCCAACGAAAGGATTGGGCACTGAGGAGTTTCGCTCGAGGATCACTGAGCTGGTGGGCTACTTCACCATGATAATCAGAGACTAATGAAGGGTTTCCAGCCTGAATGACACCGAGCCTTGAAGCTCCGCACTGAAAGGCCGCGACCATTAAATCAGTGGCCAGATCATAGACTCTTGCTAAATTAGTCATACCCTCGGTTGTACGGCTGACGCTGAAACTAATCGCTTCTCTGGGGCCAGTGACATCTGTGCAAGAATTAATAATGTTTTGATATTTTTTCTGGAGATCTGTTAAAAAATCCGCATGTTGCTCGATTCTTAATTTATCCTCCGAAGAAATTTTTCGAGCGGGCCCAAAGGCTCCTTGGGTCAGACGTTTATATTCCTCGTGGACTCGATCAATCAGCAATTGTTTTCGAGCTCTTTCAGCGACTACGGCAGGTGATTGATTGTTTTCATACTTAGAAAAAATCGCTGTGTAGATTCGATCGATACGGTCGGAGATAGCCGGAGGACGAGACCCATCTTCTTGGCGAGAGATTCCACCCCGTAGATTAATGACTTTGGTGGAAATGTCTTCATCGGATCGATAAAACTTTGGTGAGTTTGCCAAAAATTGATCGATGGTCGCCCAAGCTTGCATTTTTGCAGCGGCATCGGGATTATTGACGGCTTCTTGAATATTACCACCATAAACCCCACGATGGTGACCTGAATAAAACGTGCCGATGTCAATTCCTCGATAAAGATTCATTTTGTCAATGACCGGATTAAAAAATTGTCCGAGTACAAAAGAAGTTCGTGCAGCGGCATTATCAACATTGCCACCGGGGTGGCCCGTATCAGTGGAAAGCATGTTGCGAAGCAATCCATAACGATATTGATGAGGTATTTCTGTAGTGGGTTGATTTGAAAATAAATTTCTTGTGGTTAATAGAGTTGAAAGGGGAGAGTCGACAATCGGCGCTGGAAACCAATCTTTATCATTACCAACACCACCATGTCCTGAACCGATCATCACTAAAAATTTCGGGCTGGGGAGACCTTGGGCATGGGCTCGTGGCATCAGTGAAGGCAAAAGGGGAAGAGTCATTAGGCTTCCACCAACTCCCTGAAGAAAGTGTCTGCGGGTGATTGGATTATATTTCATTTCAATGTCCTTTTGAGAAACTCTGGTTGTAAAGCCACCTGTTTGATCGCTTCAATTATTGAACCACCGGATTGGATTTTAGAAAGCTGAAGGTCTTGAATGGCACAGTCATTGGAGCCCATAGAAACTTGTGATTTCAGAGCAAAACTAAGAAGTTTAATATCTAAACAAAGATTTCCGCGCGGGCTTTGGGCAACATCATGAATGAGATCAATCGCATCAGTGTATTGACCGGTTAGGTAGGTCGGAAGTTCAACGTTAGAAGAAGAGTCAATAGGTTTAGTTGTAACAAGCTCTCCCGCTTTGGCTTCAGTATCACGATGGTAAATCAATTCATTTTGTCTGAATTTTCCAAAGGCATCAAAAACTTCAAAAGGAAAAGCGAGTGGATTAATGAGGCCTTGGTGACAGGAGACACAGGACGTGCCAGGTGCTTCTGTCATTGCTTGAACTGTTTCGCGCCCGGAGAAATGGTCTTCAAACACAATTCCTTGAGGGGTCGAATTGTCCGCAGGGCTTGGTATGGTGCCGCAGAGGTAATTACGATAAAGCTCTACTCCACGCATGATGGGGCGAGTACTGTTAAGCCCTGTAAAAAGGAATTGAGCCCGACTCAGTAAACCGGCTCTCTCGCTGGCTGGAGCACGTACCAGTTGATCAAGTTCAAAAGAGCCATTCCAAGCAGAAACACCATAAATTTCTGCCAAGCTTTCGCTGCGTGGAAAGACAAGATCACTGGTCATAAGTTCTTGATAACTTGCTTTTTGCTCCCAAATTAAAAAGTGCATATAATCTTTAACTTCTTCAATCATACTTAAACGTAACTCATCGGCATTTTGAAATTTCGAAAGAGATTTTAAACTCTCTCTGACCGACGGAAGATTTGACTCTAGTTGGGGAGTTTTATCGAGTTTCATCCATTGATTGGCAAAACTTTCACTCCATCGGCGTTGCACAAGGGGTAAATTCATCAATCGATCAACCTGGGCC
>JBGSSY010000086.1:0-12115 GCA_041736775.1 Bdellovibrionales bacterium
TCTTTAGCTCGCACAGTAAAATCCCCCATGATAACCCTTCCCCTGATTGATTTAAGGTAAGGATCGTATCAAATTGACGCACATAAGTGGTCAAAGTCCCTTGGGAATTAAAGGTGGTCAGAATCGCTTGGGAATAACACACAATTTGTGGATTTTTGGTGTGTTTTCTCTCTCTCGTGGATGTCAAAACTTTGGACATTTAAAAAATGAGCCTTCTCATTAAGAGACACTCAAAACCATCTCCAACTTCCCTATGATGGCATGTTGTTTGCCTATAAAGTTGAGAACCATTGAATTTTCGAAAAGGAAAATATATGAAAAAGATATTTTGTGTATTTATATTTTGTTTGGTTGGTTTCTCAACGGCTTCAGCAGACGATTCAGTATGTAAAAACGAGACATTAGCCAATTGTGAAAATCTTCTGAATGTCATTTTAATCAAATGTAAAAGTAAAATTTTTTATGGGTTCGAAACACGTTACTGGCCTGAAGAAAATTGGACAGTCAGAGAGAGTGGACCCAATAAAAATGGTACTCAGGCCTACATCAGTGAAAAGAGAGATATTTGGTCAAAACAAGGTTATAAACAATATATTCTCTACGTGAATTCAAATGAATCGAAGTCTGAAGCCTCACATGGCAAAAGTTATTCAGTAAAAATTTACAATGAAAAATCAAATACAAAGGATTTGAAATGCACCCCCATTTCTGACCCTGAGGAGGAGTCATTAACTTCAACAGTTATTCAATAAATAACTAACTTTATAAAGTCAGAATCGCCTGAACGATGTACTTTATTTGAAATGACTATTTTATTGGTTTTGGTTGGTTAAAAGGGCGCCCGATAATTTAAAGAGAATTCGAGCTCCCACGTTGGCGTCCCAACCTTCGAGTTTTTTAGAGTCTAATGAAGTCTCTAAAGAAAGATTCCCTGGGGAGACTTCACAGAGATCAAAACCCACTATTTTTTTAGAGGTTTTAGAGAGTTTATAGAGCAGGTATTCTGCTTGAGAGAAACTTAAACCTCCCGGAACGGGAGTGCCAGTCGTTGGGCAGAGATCCGGTGAGAGACCATCAATATCAAAAGAAATATAAACATGTTTACTGAGGGGTTGGATAATTTGGTCGACAATTTCAGACCAGCTTTGCTTTTCAGCGAGCTTGACTGTGATCTGAGAATCATAAAAGCAAAAAATATGATCATTGGATTGGCTGATGTCTTGTTCTTGGGGGCAAAAATCGCGAATGCCCACTTGGACAAGGGAGTTAATATTAAGCTCATTAATCGCATTATACATAATGGAGGCGTGGGAGTACTTGTACCCCTGATAGGCCACTCGCAGATCCATATGAGCATCGATATGGAGAATACTGAGATCAGAATATTTTTCTTTTAAAGCTTTCATTAAACCGAGGGGAGCCGAATGGTCACCGCCAATAGCTGCACAGAACTTATTCTGTTCAAGAATTTTTTGAGCTTGGCGATAGACCCACTCATTCATTTTTTCGGACTCAAAATTGATTTCTGCTTGATCCTCTTTTTGAGAGTGAGTGAGCTCTAAACCACTTTGAAGTTGATCGCGAATGGCCAGAGCTTTTTGTTTAAGATGGTAGGCGCGTTTAAAAAAATCGTGATCAAACTCCTTAGCGAACATTCCTTTTTTATAGAATTCACCGTAAAGAGCATCAAAAAGATCCAATTGTTTACTCGCCTCAAGAATGGCCATGGGGCCCAGTGAACAGCCATCTCCATAAGAAGTGGTCACTTCCCAAGGAATCGGAAGAAAAACCAATTGGGATTCTTCTTCGTTCATTGGAAGAGAAAAGATGCCGTTATTTTTATTGCCGGTTGAATTTGGATCAAAAGTCATAGCTTTATTTAAAGGAGGAGTTTCATAAGAACAAGTGTTAAAACAAGAACCACAGAAACACCAATGGTCATAGCTTCAAAATGGCTTTCAACCCATTTCTGAGCTCGCTCCCCCATAAAATAAATAAGTCCACCGAGTATAAAATAACGCAAGCCACGGGCAAGAATAGAAGCGACCATAAAGGGACCTAAGGGAGCCATCACAACACCAGCTGCGATTGTAAATATTTTAAAAGGAACGGGACTAAAACCAGCAATAAAAATGGAAATAAAAGTAGCGTTTTGGAGATGAATAACCACTTTCTCAAAGCTCGCTTGCGAAAAAACGTAAGTGAAGAAATGGGGAGAAACCAATTGCCATGCGTAAACCCCAATGTAATAGCCACCGAGTGCACCAAGGACCGAGAAAAAAGTGGTTAAAAAGGCATAATAAAAACTTTTTTTAGGCCGAGCAAAACCCATAGCCAATAGAAGTGGATCCACCGGAAGAGGAAAGATGGAGGCTTCTAAAAAAGACAGGATTGATAGGGCCTTTGCACTGTGAGGATGTTTCGCCCAAAGAAGTGTCCATTCATAAAGTGCTCTGATTAATCCAATGATTCTGCTCATGTTGAATCCCTTAGCTGCATTTCAATAATTAAATCATTTTTGCTCAACTAAAGACAAGGCCTTCACGTCCATTTCAGTGAAAGCCCCATAAAGTTATTCGGGCTCTTCGAGATAAGTGTAACCGCTCAAACCATCTTGATAATAACGGATTAGGGTGCGGGCTTCAATTTTAGACATTCGCCCTTCCACGATACTGTGTTCAGCGGCCTTACGAATACTGGCCGTGAGTTTTTCAAGATTGTATTGAACGTAAGAGAGAACTTCACCGACCGTGTCACCCTCAACCACGTCACTGACACTGTAGCCCGTTTCATTAATTGAGATATGAACCGCATCGGTATCACCAAAAAGATTATGGAGGTCGCCGAGAATCTCTTGGTAAGCACCCACTAAAAAGACGCCTAAGAAATAGGGACGATTCGTTCTTAAAGAGTGAACTGAAAGTGTATTGCGAGGCACACCAGTTTCAAGATCAATGAAGCTTGCAATTTTACCATCAGAATCACAGGTCAAATCGACCAGAGTCACTTCGCGATCCGGCTTTTCATTGAGTCGGTGAATGGGGATGACCGGAAACATATGATCAACGGCCCATGAATCAGGAATGGATTGAAAAACAGAGAAGTTACAAAAGTAAGTGTCTGAGAGAAGTTTTTTTAGACTTTCATGCAGATCAAAGTGCTCCTTACTGGCTTCTACAATTCGGCACATGCGGGTTGAAATCGACCAGTAATACTGATCAATCTTGGCTTTTTCAGCGAGTGATAAAATTCCAAAAGTAAAAAGTTGCAGAGAGTTGTCATGAATATCGATCAGATCATGATAATACTCGTTGGCATTATCAAGATCGAGAGTTTCGTAGATTTCTTTAAGCTGTCTTAGAACTTTATGCTCTTGATTGTTGACCGCAGGGGGGGCTTCATCAAGCTCCACACGGTTTAAACCAAGAACATCAAAAACCAGTATCGAGTGGTGGGCCACAAGAGAACGACCCGCTTCAGTCACAATATTGGGTTGTTTGACACCCTTTTCTTCACACACTTCTTGAATAATAAAAACCACGTCATTGGCGTACTCTTGCACACTGTAATTGATCGAGCTATCGGTTGATGCTGAACCATCATAATCCACACCAAGACCACCGCCCACATCAAGATACTTAGGTTGAGCGCCCATACGACATAGTTCAGCGTAAACTTGCGCCCCCTCTTTAAGGGAATTTTTAATGGTTTTAATT
Organism: Bdellovibrionales bacterium; assembly: GCA_041736775.1. Lineage (GTDB taxonomy): Bacteria > Bdellovibrionota > Bdellovibrionia > Bdellovibrionales > JAGQZY01 > JAGQZY01. The sequence continues at coordinate 3,717 of JBGSSY010000086.1, forward strand.
GAAGGAACTTGTGAGCCGATATGAAAGTGAACAAGCTCAAGACAGCTGAGCATGTTTTCGTTATTGAGAATTTCAAAGGCTTTAAAGATTTCTGAGGTGGTCAAACCAAACTTGGAGCGGGCTCCTGCAGAATCCACCCAGCGACCCGAAGCTTTAGACTGAAGCTTCGCTCTTAAACCAATCTTAGGTTCAATATTAAATTTTTTGCTGGCCTTAATAATGAGAGCTAACTCTTCAATACGCTCAACAACAATAATTGTGTTGCGTCCGAGTTTTCGAGAAAGGATTGCCATTTCAATATACTCTTCATCTTTAAAACCATTACAAAGAAGAAGTGCATTGGGATTTGTCACCATGGCAAGAACAACAAGAAGCTCTGGTTTAGAACCACACTCAAGTCCAAGATTGTATTTTTCGCCGAGGTCCACAATCTCTTCGATCAGATGGCGCTGCTGATTCACTTTAATCGGGTAAACACCTTGGTAAATCCCCTGGTATTTATAGCTTTCCATGGCGGTCGAGAAACAATTATTAATCAGTTTTATTCTTTCGTGGGTGATATCAGGAAAGCGCAGAAGCATGGGGCAGCGAATGCCTCGCTCCTGAAGCTCTTCAGTAACTTCGAGAAGATCAACGTGTGGATTTTCAATTCCGTTGGGGCAAACCACCAAATTACCAGCTTTATTCACATCAAAATAGCCATGGCCCCAAGTGGGGATTCCGTAGAATTCTTTGGCTCGATCAACATTCCATTCACTCATCTCTTTTTTATCCTCTCATCAATTGGCAATGATATTTAAAATCTTGCCAGCCACATAAATCACTTTACGTACACTTACACCGTTTAAGGCGTTTTTTACAGCATCAATTTCATGGGCAAGGGCCAAGGCACCCGCTTCTGTGGTGTCTTTGCTGACCTCAATCACTCCTCTTTTCTTTCCATTGACCTGGATAGCAATCGCCACCTGATCTTCTTGTAAGGCCTTAGGATCGTAGCTCGGCCATGGCGAAAGGGAAACAAACCCCTTTTCACCCATAAGGCTCCAGATTTCTTCACAGAGATGGGGAGCAAAAGGAGCTAAGATCAGAATTAATTTTTTAAGACTTTCGCGCGAACGGCAATCTTCCTTGTAAAGCTCATTGAGAAGAATCATCAGCGAACTGATTGCGGTATTGAAATCGAGATTTTCAATATCTTTTTCCACTTTATGGATGGTTTTATCTGTGAGCTTAGTAATAGTTTCAGAGGGAGTGCTCTCATCACCACGGAATTGGTTATTTTCATCAATACAGTGACGCCAAACTCGCTCTAAAAACTTACGAACTCCAGTAATACCGGTAGGATTCCAAGGTTTGTCGCGATCCATGGGGCCAAGAAACAAAATATAACAACGGAGAGCGTCTGCACCGTATGTTTCACGAACCTCATCGGGGCTAACAACATTGCCGCGAGATTTCGACATTTTTTCGCCGTCAGCCCCCAGCAACATTCCCTGGTGAGCGAGTTTTTTAAAAGGTTCATCGGTGGTCGCAAGGCCAGCATCAAAAAGTACTTTTTGCCAAAATCGAGCATAAAGTAAATGACCCACAGTGTGTTCGGGGCCACCGACATAAAGATCAACCGGCATCCAGTATTTTTGTTTTTCAAGATCTGAAAAGAACAAAGAATTTTTATTGTCAAAAAATCTTAGAAAATACCAAGACGAACCCGCAGAGCCCGGCATGGTATCGGTTTCACGTTCGGCAAAAGTTCCAGCGGGTGTTTTGTACTTCACCCAATCTTTATTTTGCGCGAGCGGAGGTTTACCATCTTCGGTCGGTTCATAGTTGGCCACCTCAGGAAGCTCAACCGGAAGTTCGCTCGCCGCAATTGCTTGAGGCTCTCCCTTTTCATGATAAATCGGAAAGGGCTCACCCCAATAACGTTGTCGACTAAAAAGCCAGTCACGCAATTTATATTGTTTTTTTCTTTCACCTAATTTGTTACTGATCAAATGATCAATCATTTTTGTTATGGCTTTCTCTTTTGAAAGACCGTTGAGGAAATCCGATTGGCAAAGAAGGCCATCACCCATAAAGGGGAGTTCAGTTTCACTTTCAAGAACTCGGACGATGGGTAATGAAAATTTTTGGGCAAACTCAAAATCTCTTTCATCGTGTCCAGGCACCGCCATAATAGCGCCCGTTCCGTAATCCATCAAAACATAGTCAGCAATCCAAATTGGAATTGGTTTTTTGGTTAAAGGATGTTCGGCAAAAGCGCCCGTAAAGACACCGGTTTTATCAGTGCTCGCCTTACGGTCGACCTCTGACTTAGAACTGGCCGCAAAAACATAATCTTGGATCGCTTTTTTTTGTGAGGCCGTTGTTATTTCACTCACCAGGGGATGCTCGGGAGAGAGCACCATAAAAGTAACACCAAAGAGTGTATCCGGGCGTGTTGTAAAAACTGTGAATTGGCTTTTCTGATTTTGAACCGAAAAATGGACCAAGGCACCTTCTGAAAGTCCGATCCAATTTTTTTGTCCTTCTTTGGTGCGGTGAGGCCAATCGATTTTATCAAGATCATCAAGAAGACGGTCGGCATAATCTGTGATCTTGAGCATCCATTGTTTCATCGGCTTACGAATAACCGGGTGTCCACCTCTCTCACTTTTACCATCCACAACTTCTTCATTGGCGAGCACAGTTTTAAGGGCAGGGCACCAATTCACGGGAACTTCTTTTTGGTAAGCCAGACCGCGTTTAAAAAGCTCAAGAAAAATGAATTGAGTCCAATGATAATAATCAGGTTCACAAGTGGAGATCTCTTTGCTCCAGTCAAAACTAAAACCAAAACTTTTCAGCTGACGTCGAAAGTTATCTATGGATTTTCGGGTGGTGATTGCCGGATGAACCCCGGTTTGAATCGCATACTGCTCGGCCGGTAAACCAAAAGCGTCATATCCCATGGGATGAAGAACATTAAACCCTTTTTGTCTCTTAAAACGGGAAATGACATCAGTGGGGGTGTAAGAGGCCATGTGCCCAACATGAAGTCCACTCCCCGAAGGATAGGGAAACATGTCCAAAGCATAGAACTTAGGTTTGGTTGAGAAATCTTCGGCCTGAAAGGCCTGCTGTTTTTCCCAAGCCTGCTGCCATTTTGAATCGATTGATGAGTGGTTGTAAGACATGGGCGAATCTTAGCAACACTAGGACCTAGACTCAAGTCACTTGAGGGGAGTTTTTGCTGATAAATCAGCGGATCCTCACTAAAATGGAGAGATGGATAGTCATGAAAAAGTATTGCTGGTCGACGATGATACCGACAATTTAAAAATTGTTAAAAAACTCTTAGAAAAAGAAGGTTATACCGTTGAAGCAGTGGATTCTGGAGCAAAGGGTTTGCAGGCCATTGATGCTTTTCGCCCGGATCTGATCCTTCTGGATGTGAATATGCCTGGAATGGATGGACTTGAAACCATTCAACTTCTTAAGCGCAAACAAAATACAGTGGCCGTGGTTTTTGTCACTGCCAACACCACAACCGATGACGTCATTCGCGGTCTTGATGCGGGAGCTTTAGATTATATTGCTAAGCCTTTTTCAGGAATGGAACTTTTGGCCCGTGTTCGTGCACAACTACGGGTGAAGAAATTACAGGACGACTTGCGTGAAGCTAATCTCAAACTCAAGAGTCTTGTTGAGATTGATGATCTTACCGGACTCTACAATATGCGCTCGGTTTATGAAAAATTGGATCAAGAAATTGAACGCGGTCGTCGTTATGGTCACGGAATTGCTGCGATTATGCTGGATATGGATCATTTCAAAGGTGTTAACGATAATCATGATCACTTGTTTGGAAGTTTTGTACTTTCAGAGGTGGGGAAAATTATCAAAAAAAATATACGGACCCATGACTTTGCTGCTCGATACGGTGGTGATGAGTTTTTAATCTGTCTCTCACAAACCTCTGAAGAAGGAGCGAAACTCTTTTGTGAACGCTTGCGCTCCGTACTTGAGGCCAATACGTTTAAACACAACGGTGACGAAATGAAACTCACTGCGAGCATGGGTTGCGCGATTATCGTTAACGGTCAGTCATTGATCGATGGACGATCTCTTGTCAGACATGCCGATCATGGACTTTATCAATCTAAAGAAGAGGGTAGAAATAGAATTACCTTTACATGCATTCAAGATAAGAATGTCAATATCGCAAAAACGTCACAGCAAAAGCGAGCTTAATCTTAAAATTGAAATTCAAAGCGAATGTGAATGTGAACGTGAATCTAAATGTGAAAGCCGCCCATTCCATAGCTTTTTTGAGTTCAAATCAGCAAAATCCTTTTCAAACTACATTCGCTCAGGCGCTGGAATTCCTAAAAGACTGAGCCCAGTCGCTAAAGCTTTTTGAGTGGAGAGAACAAGTGAGAGACGAGCTTTCTTGAGTTCTTGATCATCCAGTCGACCAATCGGACAGTCGTGATAAAAAGTATTAAAGATTTTTGCAAGGTCATAAAGGTAATTACAAACACCAGAGGATTTGTAGGCTTCTAAAGATTTGTACATCGCCCAATTAAACTGGGAAAGGTGAACCATAAGATCAGTCTCACTTTTGTGAGTCAGAAGTGACCAGTTTGGTTCAATTAATGGTGCTTCAGTCATTTTTTTAAGGAGTGATGAAATTCTAGCGTGGGTGTATTGAATGTAAGGTCCCGATTCACCATCAAGTCGCAACCACTCTTTCATATCAAAAACAATTTTTTTATTGGGATCCATTTTGTTCATCCCATACTTGATCGCCCCTTGAGCCACTTGGTCGGCTGTGGTTTCAATCTCTGCAGAACTCCATTCTCCTTGATAGCGAGAAAGGTAATCTTGGATAATCATGGATTTCATATTATTAATCAGTTGAGTAATGGGTACAATATTGCCTTTACGAGAACTCATCGCTCCATCGGGAAGCTCAACAAAATTATATTTGAGGTGACGACATTTTTCAGTATCACCAAGACCAAGCTTTCCAAAAGCGGTAAACACTTGTTTAAAATGAAGCTCCTGTCTCATATCAACGATGACGATATTCTCTTGGGGATCATATTCTGCAAATTTTCGGCGCGCTAACTCTAAGTCTTTGGTTGAATAAAGTCCGTTACCATCAGACTTAAGAAAGAGACAAAATCCCAGTTTTTCCTCTTCGAGATTAAGTCCGATCGCTCCTTGGTCTTCAACCAACAATCCTTGAGAGTAAAGTTTTTTGACCAGTTGGATTGAATCAGAATCCACATCGGACTCCCAGTACCATTGATCAAACTGAACTCCTGCCCACAGATAAACCTCATTCATTAAATCCAGGGACCATTGCCTTGTCTCTTTCCAGAGCGAAAAGAATTCACCTTCTTTTTGTTCCAACTGTTTAAGGATAGCAGTTAATTGTTCTCGATTAGAGTCTTCTTGATTTGTTCCCTTTTCATCTTCAAGTTTATTGTGGGCTAATGAATACATTCGCCCCAGCCATTCACCCTTACGAGTCGCGGGCACAGCTTCTTTGTTATGATACTTAAGATACCAAAGACATTTGGCAACATGGGTTCCAACGTCACCTGGAAAAGTACAAGAGACCACATTGTTGCCACAGTATTTAAAGAGAAGAACAAGGGCATGGCCAAAACAAAGGTTTCGCATATGACCCACATGAAGCTCTTTGTGGGTATTGGGTTGGGAGTATTCAATTAGAAAAGGCTGATCTTTTGTGATGGGAGGAGTGAAATAAAATCCATCATTCATGGATTGAAGAACAGTTTCTCCTAAAAAATCAGGATGAAAAAAGAAATTGAGATAAGGACCGATCGCTTTGACACTGATTCCTTTGTTGGTGCTATCCCAATTTTCAGCGAGTTGCTCAGCCACCATTTTAGGATTGGATTTGACCTCTTTTGATATTTTAAAACAGGGAAAAGCCAAATGACCCATCTCTCGATTGGGAACAGTGGCTAAATCAACCAAACAATCGTTCTCTGAGAGTTTATAATTAAAGTGCTTTTCAACCTGCTCGGTGATGGCTTGGCTGAGTTTTTGTCTTAATGGGTCTTTGAGTGGATTCATCTTTACCTCATATCGACGTATAACAATAATTGGCCACAAAGAGAATGACAAATTTGCCAAATCAGGGCCTAATCAGACATGGTTTTTAAAGAGCTTAAGGCTATTGATCTTTCCTATGGTTTGAAGTCTTTCAAGGCTTTAAATCTGGTGATTGAGAGTGAGGCTTTGCAGAAGAATTTCCTCAACGATCCTCAGACTCGGCACAATTATGTCCTAGCTCCTCTCACTGAGGGGACAAATTGGCCGGTTATTTTTCATCTTTGTGGCTACTTCTCAACTCCCTTTGAAAGTTTTTATTTTAAAAATCTCAACACCAACTTTGTGCAGAAAATTGATCATGGAACCTTTGAAAAACGTCTGCCCCAAGCTGTTCACGTTTTTGTTGAAGCCAACACTTTTTGGGGCGGCTCCCAGTTTATCAACAGTCATGGTTGTGGAAACTATCAAGATTACATAGTAAAAGAACTTTATCCCGCCGTTGTTAAAAACCTTGCTGTCAGTTCAGACCCTCTGAAAACCTGTGTGGTCGGTGGTTCAAGTGGTGGATACGGTGCCCTTTCTTTGATTTCACAAAAAGAATCTCCCTTCTCCATGGCTTTTGCTGTCGCACCTGACAGTCTCTTTGAGATGAGTTTGTTACCCGAGATTTATCAAGCGGCCCCCGAGCTGCTTAAATATAAAAACTTTTCGGCCCTTAAAAAAAAGATTCATGAAGGTGAGATTCAAGATAAAAAATCTTTCTTTAATTTAATGAATGTGGTGGCCATGGCCCATTGTTATTCTCCTCCTGAAAGTTTTCAAAACGACTTTATCCAGCTGCCGATTGATCTCAATAGCGGAAAACTGAATCTAGAAATTTGGAACCATTGGCTCAAACAAGATCCGATCCATTTTTTACGTACCCATAAGGATCATTTAAAAAACAAACAGGTTCATCTTGATGTGGGCATTTATGACAATTACCATCTGCAATTTGGAACTCGACAAATTTATCATCTATTACAAGAACAAAACGTCGCTTCAAACTACTCTGAATTTCCGGGACAACATTTTGGACTGACCGCTCGAAAGATGCTGTTCTTAGAAAGTTTGATTTCAAAAGGTTGGGCCCATGGGTAAAATTCCTTTTGATCCTCGAGTCAAGTGGATGTCGATCTTAGCGATTGTTGTCGCCACCGCCCTTTTTCTGATCAAGTTTTACGCCTTTCGTATTACCGGCTCTCAAGCTTTATTTTCAGAAGCGATGGAGAGTGTTGTTAATGTTCTTGCAGCAGTCATTGGTTTTTTTGTTTTAATCTATGCTGCCAAACCGGCTGATCGAGAGCATCCCTACGGGCATGGAAAAGTGGAGTACCTCTCGGCCGGTCTTGAAGGAGGACTGATTGCCTTCGCCGCTTTTTTGATTGTGGTTGAAGCCGCTCAGGCTTTTTTTGAACAAAAAGAATTACGCTCGCTTGATCTGGGACTTATTCTCCTCGCCTTTACCGGTGTTGTTAACTTTGCCACCGGTTTTTATCTGAACAGATTGGGTCGAGAAATTCATTCACCAGCCCTTGAGGGCAGTGGTCGTCACCTGATGGCTGATTTTTGGACGACCCTCGGTGTGTTAATCAGCTTAGGTTTAGTCTACCTGACGGAGATTTATTGGTTAGATGTGGTGATTGCACTTGTGGTGGGAATTCATCTCGTCAGTGAGGGATATTCTCTGGTGAGAAAATCCATTGCAGGACTGTTGGATGAAGAGCAAGAAAGTCTTATTGTTAAAATTCAAAATCTGATTAATGATGTGAGAGTCCCAGGGATCATTCAAGTTCATCACCTTCGCGTGATGCGAGCGGGACGTTATCATCATATTGATGCTCATGTCGTTGTCCCTGAATTTTGGACCGTCGAAGAGGCCCATGACCATACCAACACCTACGAACAATCCCTTTTTGACAAATACCCTTTCCCTGGTGAAATTCACTTTCACGTCGATCCTTGCCGCAGACTCTACTGCCGATTTTGCAATGTCGATAACTGCCCCATTCGAAAAGAACCCTTCAAAGACTTTCGAATCATGAGTGTGCAAGAACTCACCGCCAAAGACGAACCCACTGACCGCAGAAATCCAGAGCTTTTAAAGAACGTTTAGATTATTTTGTTCAATCACTAACAAAATTGGTGAGGTTGTCAGTGAGGATCACCTTTACAGTTTGGTCATTTAAGAGTGCGCTTTTAATCTCTTCACTATTCACAGTAAAAACGAGTTTAGGCTGATTTTTATATTGGTTCGCAAATTCTTGATAGACTTCGTAAGGAGCCGA
>JBGSSY010000088.1:0-15614 GCA_041736775.1 Bdellovibrionales bacterium
TCTTTAGCTCGCACAGTAAAATCCCCCATGATAACCCTTCCCCTGATTGATTTAAGGTAAGGATCGTATCAAATTGACGCACATAAGTGGTCAAAGTCCCTTGGGAATTAAAGGTGGTCAGAATCGCTTGGGAATAACAAACAGAACATCTCATTTTGACACGTCAACAGAATGGATATGCGCATGAACTATCGTCAGATTTTAATCGCTTTAGGCAACTACGAATGAGTTAGTCAGGCATATAAACTGCATACAGTTCTATGAGTGGTTTACAGATTGTTAACAAATTAATTTCATTTCAAATTAAGACGATCAAAACAAGGGGTTTTAATGAATTCGACAAGTTCTTTATACAAGAAAAATCATTTTTACATCCATTGTTTACTTATATTTCTTTGTTCATTTTCTGCAAAAGCCTATGCCCAGCTGAATTTGACCGTAGATGCAGTAACAACAGAGGCGACAACAACTGTGCAACTTAACTCCCCAGACATTCTCTTTTTAAGGATCAACGTTTACGATCCTGATTACACGGGTGAGGGTCGCTTACTCATTAACGGCCAAGGTCCTATTAATTTGTTTCCGGGCGGTGGAAGTGGATATGATGGCGCGACCGTTTCTCTTAATATTAATTTAAATAACACCCAAAAAGGTTACTTTAATCAAGGCTCTAATACCCTCACTTTTCAATACGCCGAGCAAGATGGTTATCGGATTGAAAGTGTTTTGATTGTTTCTTCAATCAAAGAGAAAACATATAGTGAAGTAGACTCCCAAGTGGATCGACCCATTTCAGCTAACCGTTCATTAGCTCTAGAAATCTATAAAAGACTCGCAGGGGTAAGAACTCCCATCGATAATCCAATTCTTACTGAGATGGAAAGAGCTATTGATCAAGGGAACCTTCGTGGAGCTGCCGAAATTGCAACCCAAGAGGCCAGTTTTTATAACACCGTGGTGAGAGACTTTGCCGCACGCATGTCCACTCGAGATGAAAGTATTAATCAACCCTTTAATGATTTTATCGCTAACTTTATTGGTGTAACTCGTGATCAATTGGATGCTCGTCTTTTACTCACGGGGAGTTTCTTTTACATGGGTGATGAACAAGCGGCCGTCGCTCGTGACATTCTCACTGATGTATTGGCTTCAAATAATCATTATCGACAACTTGAATCTGACAATTATGATTTTGCTTCTGTACTGACCCGAATGAACAACCAATTTATTCGTGCCAGTGGTGGTTCAGTCACCCAACATCCTGATTCTGCTGGTGTCATCACTTCACGAGCTTTTATGGAAGCCCATGCTACTGCTGGGACAAACCGAAGACTTGTCGAATACACTTTCAAACAGTTCACTTGTAACAATATGGAAGAGTGGGCTGATGCAACCGCTACAGATATTCGTGTGGGTCGAGACATTGACCGTTTTCCAGGTGGAGAAGGTTCCAAGTATCTGACCACTTGTAAAGCTTGTCATAGTGTGATGGATGGTTTTCGCGGCGCTTTTGCTCGCTACGATTTCTCAGATAATTTTGTTAAGTATGCACCCTTTTATCCCAATGCGGGTGGTGCGAATGGAATGAGACAAACCCCCATGGGTGTTTCAAGTAAATTGAATGCCAATGAGAATACTTTCAACTCAGGTTATCGCACAACCGACGACACTTGGGTCAATAATGCCGTCAGTCCGTCTAATACCAGTCGATTTGGATGGAGAGGTTTTACGGCTTCTGGTTCAGGTGTCAGACAGCTCGCCAGTGCGGTTGCAAACTCAAAAGCCTTTTCACAATGTATGGTGAAAAAGGTCTACCGAGAAGTTTGTCGACGTCCGGTTGCTAACTTTGAGGTCGGCATGGTCGATTCGCTCGCCCAAACTTTTGAAAATGAAGGCTATAATCTTAAAAAACTTTTTGAAAATGTTGCGGTTCGATCCGAATGCATTGGAGTCAGATAATATGAAAAAACATAAAAATATATACCAATGGATGATTTATATTGTCAGTTTTTTTGTTCTGAGTGTGGCTTACAACAATTGCGGCTCTCTGAGTGGAGAAAATGGTGGTAGTGCTGGCTCTTCTGTGGCTCCGTCAAACAACGGTGACATTATAGCCATACCTAATACTAAAACTGCTTCTATTTTAAGAGCCTCGCGAACTCTTGATTCTTTGGTGTCCTGTATGAGCTTGGTCAAACCAAGTCCTGCTGCAGTCGCTGAGTTTAATAAAGTTAAATCTTCGATTTCTGAAGAAGGGCTTGCCAACTCTCTCACTCAACCGATGGTGAAAAGTATGGTCAGTGTTTCGGCTGTGGTTTGTAACGATCTGATTAATAAAGAGAGAGCCTTAGCACCCGCTGAGAGATTAATTTTTAAAACCATTGATTTTACAAATCCTGGTCTTAATAAAAGTCAGATCCACGATACAGCCAAACGTCTTGCTCGCTCTTGTTGGGGGAGAAATCCTGAAGTTGAAGAGCTTGATGAAATCTCAGTCGATATTGGTCGAAATTTTAGTGGTGATACGAATCAAATTCAAACCAATAAATTAGTTTATATGTGTACAGCTATGGCGTCGTCTTTTTCGACCTATGAAATGTAAGGGGAGCGCTAAAATGAGTCGTAAGATAGAAAAAGAAATTCAAAAAGAAGAGCAAGAAATTCAGCGTCGTAAAGTTGAAAAGAACTTTCAAGACTACTGCATTTCTCACGGCAAAAGACCTATGACACGAAGAGAACTTCTCGGCGCTGGAGTCTTATCCTTTTCAGCAACGATGACTCTGCCCACATTGGCAGGGATGCTCCTACCTTTACAGGCACGAGCCCAGTCAGATGAGTGCCCAAGTTCTGCCTCTGGATTAAGTCTTGCCCCCTTTATCACCTTAAATCTTTCCGGTGGAGCCATGCTTGCGTCGAACTATGTACCGATGGATGCTGGCGGACAGACTCTTGCTAGTTACAACAAAATGGGTCTTGGAAACGGAGCCGTTCCCATTGATCGCGAATTCGGAAACGTTCCTTTTGCGGGTGAAGGCATAAGTAAGTTGCTTGTCCAACTTCGAGCCAATGCTACAGCTCAAACTCTTGCTAAAACTTCTTTTGTAGCTATCCCAGTGCGCTCTCGAGACGATAGTGGAGATAATCTTTTTGATGCCTCTGGTATGGTCGCTAAAGCGGGTTTGGTGGGTACGGATCTTCCCAATCTCGGTTCGAACTCGACAGAGACAGGTATTCGTCAAATGTACGCGAAAATAAAACCACCAACACCTCTGCGTGTGAGCAACTACACCGATATTGCTGGGGCCCTTGCTTTAGGAGCTACGGGACCACTTTCGAATCTTGAAGAACCGCAAAAAATATCGCTCCTCCGATTGATCACTCGTTTGAGTGAATCCCAGATTCAAAAAGTAAATAATCAAAGTGGTGGTCGAATGTTAGCGAATCTTGTTGGTTGTGCCACCAATAAAAATGTCGAATTGGCTGAACGAGAAAAACCAACAGTGGATGTCCGTCAAGACACAAGTTTAGCTCCCGTTTGGGGTGTCGCTAATAACACTGGCGATAACAATCAGGCCGTGGTTTTTGGTTCGATGGTTAAATCAGCACTGATTGGTGTCTCTGGTACCGTGGCTCTTGAACAAGGTGGTTATGATTATCATAACGGAACCCGAACCACAGGTGATCAACGAGACGGTGAAGCCGGCGCGACTATTGGTCGAATTTTAGAATCTGCGGCATTGCTTGGAAAAAAAGTCTTTATCTATGTCACTTCAGATGGTTCATGCGTATCTCCCACCAGTGATGATCGCGCTGCACCTTGGAGCAGTGATCGCGGCGAAGCCGGTGTTGCTTTTATGCTCGCCTATGACCCACAAGCTCGCCCTGCCACAAGTGGTTTCCAAATTGGTCATTTTACTTCAGGGCAAGCGGCTGATGACAAATTCATCACTGGCGGAAGTCCAGAATTGGCTTCTTGCGCTGTTTTAGCCAATTATTTGAAGTTTAATAATAGAATGGACTTAATCACTCCAGTGATTGGAAGCACTTTTAACACTTCACAACTGGACCAAATTATCAAGTTCACTTGATGAGAGAAGAATGAAAATAGCGAAAACACTTATAGGACGTGACATGAGAATACCGGTGGGTTTGTTTTTAAGTGGCTACCTTGTCGCCATGGTGGCCTTTAATAATTGCAGTGCTGTTCACGAGGGCGGTAGTCTTGCCAGCTCTTTTGAAGCTTGTAACCTCGCTCTTAAAGACGAGTTTGCTAACGGCTATCATCAATTTCTCGTCAGCAACTGTGCGAATTGTCACGTCAGCCAAGGATCTGGAAATGGAGCCTTCGCCGATTCCAACCTAGATATTGCCTTTGATGCTTTTAACGTGCGCGGAAATCTCCTTGTTGGCTCTCGAGCCATCGACCCTAACCACCAACCCCCTTGGTCAGGAAGTCAACACAGTGATGAAGTCAGTTCCCTCGACAACACTTGGAATGTGATCAAGCAGCAAGCCGATGATTGTGTGAGTCGAGCGGGAGGAGCAGTTGACGATATTTATTTTGATGGAATTGTTCCTGAAGACCCTACCTTTACTCGCGGAGAAATAGAAACATTCGTAAAGCTGATGAACGCTACGGCAACACGAAAAACTTTAACTTGGAATCTCGAAACTGAAATCAAAAGCCCAACTGGACTTTCATTTGCCGGCGCACAGCTCAGCATCGATGTTCAAGCCAACACAACAATCAATGGGGAAAAGAGTTATATATTTTCAAATCCCAGGTTAAGAGCGGGGACTCAGTCCATTCATCTGATTCATATTAGTTTTAATATAAATAATGAACTGGTCAGTTCGGCCACCAGTTATCATGGCATCAATCGTCGTGTACCGGCCACCGAAACCCGCGATCTTTCGGTAGGATCCATCACTTTTCTCTATGATCTAAAAAACACCGATACTGTCTCTTTGTCCATCGGTCTTCTTGACGTTGTTGATTTTGATCCACCGACTTTCGCCGAACTTATTGCTCCCACAGGAGTCTTTGGTCAGAACTGTTTAAGCTGCCACAATGCGGCTGATACGGCCTCCACACTACAAGGGAACTTTGATATTTCAACCCGTCAAGCGGTTATAACTCAGATTAAGGTTGCTCCTTATAGCCCTAATAATTCACGCTTATTTATCCGCATGAATGATGCTCAAAGCCCGATGCCGACCTCTGGTGTTCTTCCAAACAACCAGATTAAACAGGTCCTTGATTGGATCAGGGATGGCGCCCCCTAAAGACTGACATGTCTTTAGTCCCTAAAAAGTCGAGGAAATTTATCCTGCCATAAATTTAAGCCGATTGTCATATCAGAACCTTGGGAGCTCTGATATGAACAAACTTTCTTTTATCTTGATTTCACTTTTTTGCCTTTCCTGTTCACAGTATCAACCCTCTTTTGAAGAGGCTGTTCTGAACGAAGATCTTGTGCAAATTGATGACATGATCGTTGAAAAAAATTGGTTGGTTGATGAATCAGAGTTGTCGTCAAAAAGTTTCAGTCTCAAACAAGTTCGACTCTGGCCCAATGGTATTATCTATTATCGCTTCAGTTCAGAGATTACAGCCAATGAGAGAAGCCAGTTTCTCTTCTGGTGTAAAGAAATGGGTGAGTTCGCAAATGTAAAATGTCAAGAGAAGGGTGCAAATAACAAAGACTATGTTTTCATTTCAAAAACCAGTGAAAATGTTTGTGGCTCGTCCTATGTTGGTCGCTGGGGCGGGGAGCAACCCCTTAAATTTCGTTGCTGGAATCGTCGTACGGTTCATCACGAGCTTCTGCATGCCTTTGGAATTCATCATGAACACAATCGTCACGACCGCGACAATTACCTCACCATGCTTTTAGAAAATGCAGACCCCGCTCTAATCCGTTTTTTTCAAAAAGTGAGATTAGAAACTGTTGGTATGTATCTTAATATGTATGATTACGACTCTGTCATGCATTACGAATCCCGTGCAGGCTCTAAAAATGGCAAACCTGTTTTCTATCGCACCGATCTCGGCCCGGTGAGAGGACTGATCAAGCTCAAAGCGGGGATGTCCTATGGTGATCATTATGGTCTCTACGCTCTTTACGGCGGGACTCAACCCAAACGTTGATCATTTAGGTTTTCTACCCAAAAATGAGTAGTAAGGGACTTGCCCTATGGGAAAATAGGGCAAAAGAAATTGTCCTTCAAAGAGTTCAATTTTTTCAAAACGAGTTAAAAGAAACGGTAAATGATCCGCTTTTAAAAAGACATTGTCATAAGAAAACCACAGTGGCCAAAAATTTCTCGTCCACGAGCTGTGATGATTAAGGCCGGGGAGTGGGTGTTTTTCGGCCACGTAAAAGTCAACAATGGCAAAGAGACCACCTGGTTTTAATAAATCATAAGCTCTTTCAAGGGCCACAAACCACTGGGGAATCATGGTGAGAGAGTACGAAAAACTCACAACATCGTATCTTTCGTTGGGATTATAGGTTTTTATATCCTGTTGCAACAATGTCACATTTTTGAGTTTTCTCTCATTAATTTTTTCGGCCGCCTTTTCTAAAAGCGAAGCGGAAAGATCAATCAAATGAATTTCAGAATAGAGTTTGAGCTGCTCGTCACTGAGGAAGTCAAGATTGGCACCCGTCCCTGATCCAAAATCAGCCCATAATCCTTGAGGTTGAAACTGATTCATTTTTTTAAAGAGATGTTGTCTTCCTGGCAAAAGTTTGGCTCGAAATTCATCATAGTGATCACTTTGAGCTCGATAAAAAGACTCAAGTCTTTCCGATTGATCTTTACCCCGAGTCGGCTTCACAAGGTGGTAGATGGTTTTGATATCATTAATCATCAAAGTGATCCCACCTGAGCAATTGAAAAGCTTCCGTATGTATGGACACGGTCGAGACGATGCAGCTCATTAGACAGGAGGGGATTGTAATTGAGAAGACGACCCAATGTTCTTCCATCTTTTAAAGTAATTGGATCAACAAAAGAAACTTTAGAACTTGCACTTCTCCAGATAATTCGGCTTCCTTCCTGGGAGCGATCAATCAGTTTTTGCCACTGTTCTTTTAAAATATCATAATGGTTTTGATACAACCAATCCATATGATCAAGAAGGGTAGCTTTATGAATTGTTTTTTTGGTATTGGTGAGAAAATCAAGAACTGAACTGTTATGGGTTTGAATTCGATCCACTCTAGATTTAAGTATATTAAAGTTATTTTCTTTCAAATACTCAGGTGAACAGTCCGGTCGATAAGACCCAAATAAATACAACCGGTAAAAATAATTATCTGAGAGACTCAGACGACTAAATACGGCATCTAAACAGTCTTCAATAAATTGCGCCATTCCACCCACATAATCATATTCAATTTGAATAAATTGTGAACGGGGAACTCCGAGTGCTGACATCGTAGCCCCACGACGAGTGAACCAACGTAGAAAAGCATTCCAGAAATGAGGTTTTAACTCGTTAAAATAAATTTGAGATTGCTGCTCTAAATTTTCGCTTTCAAAAACATTTTCTATTGAGCCACGTAGACCCTTTAAACTGATATATTCACTGAGAATTCGCGCCACCCACCCCGAAGTCCCATGGTAATAAAAACCCTTATTCAGAGTGGATGGTAAAAAATAATCTATATTTTTATCCCAAAAAGCTTGGGCAAAATCAGGAAGTTCTTTACGCAGTGTTTGTTGATAAATCTTTTCAGCCCCAAAGTGAAGCCCGTGGCCAAAAAGTAAGTAAAAATCATCATACTCTAGACACTTGATTCCCGCTTTTTTAAGTTCAAGTAAAGCATTTTGCCGAGGATTCAGATCCACCGCATCGATGGAGAGGGGATCATCGAGAAGATAATCAAGAACATTACAGCCAGCTGAAGTCAGCACCAAAAGTTGATCCGACGGCTTAATCTCTAGCGCAATACGATCAAGCCTTGGGTCCTCCCAACATTGGTTATAAACAAGATTGTGGCCGTGTATGACCTGAAACATTTTTTGACGAACCCAAGAACTCACCATCATGATTCAATCACAATTCAAAAACAGTGTGAGTTCAAATAAAAGATCAGACAAGATTGAGTCAATTTTATGTTAGGACGGTTACTGACTTGAAGTACTTTCTATGCGATCAGGGTTTGAATTTTCAACTAATGCACAAGATGACTTTTCAATTTCATCCCCATTAACAATATCAGCTGGACAATTTTTTTGAGCAAAATCCAATCCAGCAAGGTGTTGCGCTTCCGTCCACTCTCGATCTACGGCCCATGTTTGTATACGATGCTTCAATCGTCCACAGCGTTCATTATCCATGGATGAAGGGCACTGAAATTTTTGACCGCTGCCATAGGACTTTAAAAAAGAGACCAACTGTCCACTCATTTTGGTTTTCTGACACTCATCCATAATAGGGGATTGAATTCTAAAATAGTCTTGGGCATCAAGGTGGGAGAGCGCAATTTCAATTTTCTTTCTTTGCACGTCTAGGGACTTCTGCGAAAGCCCCCTTGTTTTTGCTACTATTTCCTTCCAAACCTTGGATTGTGGCCCGTCTTTAAGAGCCAAAGACATTTTTGTACGATCATCTAATGTATAACCTAAAAAACGGGGAGAGAGAAAGTTTTCACACAATCGACCACTTCGATAACCGTTAACAGCTGTGGTGACAATAGTTCGGGCTAATACAGCCGGGACACCACGACGTAACATGAGACAGGCTGTGCTCGCGGCACCGATAGTGTGATAGTACTTGTAGGGGATATAAAGACCAGAGCCATTATCCCCTTGAATCAATAATACCTTTTGACGAAGAGCGGGTGAAATATCAACTCCTTCGCCTAATGATTCTGGATAGTAGATATTAGAATACTCAGTCGGGCAGAGAATTTCCTTGTTAGGGATCATATTATCGTGGCCACAAACTCCAACAAGTGACATGGCTAAGTTTTTATTTCCACCAGCGTACCTTAAAGCCGTTTCCCAAAATTTTCCCCTCTGATTGTTAGAATCAAGCACACGGTCATCAATTGAAAAACTGGGAGCATCAGAGGGCCGACGAGGACGTTTCGTATTTCTACCGAAATTGACATCCTCTTTACGAATTTCAAAGTAGAAATCTTCAGCCAACTTTTTAAAACAACGATTGTTTTTTAATAATTGATTATTATAAGCCGATAAACCAATATTTTCATTGCCACTGACATTGACTCCAATGGCTTGTTTATATTCATCAATCCCTTTTTTTTGGTTATCCGACAAAAAAGCAAGGGGATCAAAGGCTACAGATGACAAGGAATAGAGTAGAAGGAGCCAATAAATGATCACTCATTTCATTTTAATTTTCAAAATGGCACTTGTCTACTAGACCAAGATTATTTGACAGCCTAATCTGTCAAAAAATGGAATGATTTCAAATAAAAAACGAGACAAGATTGATCCTATTTAGAGGTGAAATCTTAAACAAGAAAGTCTTTACTTTATTCATTAACTAGATAGAATTTATATATGACCAATGGAGCAACTAAAATGATGTTTGAAATTGAGGCCAATTGTTAAAAGCAATTCTGTATTTTCTCTTCATACTCATGGATTCTTCGGTATATGCTGAGGTCACTCAATTACCATCATTGCGCGACCCCGAAGAAGTAAAGTTACAACCTCAACTTATTTTAAAAACTCAATACGTTGATAAACAAGGCTATGAATGGAGCTCAATCCTTTCAAACCAATATACTAATGGTTGTACATCCTATGGCGATGGAGAGCCGATTCACTGCGAAAATAAAAAGGAGATTGATAGTGCTTCAGCGGCCTATCTTGCTTGTTCAAAAAGGGGATGGAGACTTCCTTCTCGCGAAGACTGGGATCGTCTGATCAAAGAATTTGACTCCAAAAAACATGCCCTTGGCTTTTCTTTGACTAGAAAAGGGCAAGCAGATTTTAATAAGAAATTTGAAACAAGAAAAGGCGACATGTATGCTTCATCCACAGTGAGTGGAAGCAATAGGCATAGTCATGCCTTTGCATTTTCAACCTATTGGTCTGCCGAACAGATAATAAAATCTATTGAAGATCAGTCTCTTGGTGAATCAAAAGAAACCTTCTCAGGAAGGGGTCGATATGAGCCCCAAAGTGTCATTTGCGTTCGTTCAAGCATACCTTCATCTTAGCTTTAGAGATTCAACAACAATTCAATAAATTGTGACAACAGATGTGTTATGAGTTAGTTTCTCAAATTAAATCAACCACATAGACGACTCTGATAATTTATATTATGTTACGTCATTGATCTTTGTTGTCAAAACCTAACAGACAATCAATTTTGATATAAAGCCTGTGTTTCTGAATTAACGTCCATGGATTTGGGGGGAAGCAAGTCCTCCAAAAAATAGGCAGAAAATTCTGAGCGACCGTGGATCCCCGATTTTTTATAAATGGCTTGAGACTGGGTATGGACTGTTTTTTCCGAAGCCACTCTCAAATGAGCAATTTCTTTAAGACTAAAACCCTTGAGCAGCATAAAACCCACTTCTTGCTCTGAAGGAGTTAATCGCCAATTCTTGAATTGTTTGTCAATCACTTCAGATAGACCATTGAGGTACAGTCGACTTTGTTCTTTAAGTTGCCTCTGTTCCTGGATGAGGTTGTCGACTGAATTCTGCAAATCAATTCTTTGATTTTTCTCTTGCATATATTCTTTTAGAATAACTACAAAAATGCCTGCTGCTAGTAAAAGCATTAACAATTCAATAGCAAGATGTAAGAATTTAGCACCCTCAGTGTAGTCTTCAAACATATCCAAAAAGATGAAACTAACCATCAGAAATATGGAAAGCATTATAATTACACGATTTTTATTATAGGTAACTTTCATTACAATGCCCCTAAGTATTGGAAAACACTATTAATTATATTTAGGTAATAGTGCCGATTCAAATTAATCGATTTTTAGCAGATTCTCAACTCAGAAAGTACCATACCCCCAAGGACTCAAAATAGCATAAGACAAAACCCCGCAGTTCAAATCATAACAGGGAGAAAAAATGATTATAGGGCTTATAGTTTTTACCACAATGTTTGGTTCAGCTAACCTTTTCGCTCAAGATAAACACGAACTCAGTTTTGAAGAACTAGGATTTTCATTGCAAGAGGCCCAACCTTCTCCAGAGTTACAACAAAGACTGGAGGAGAGGCGATTCTATCTCAAGCAACACCAGGTATGGGGACTCATCGCTACAGGAGCTATGGGTTTAGCATTACTCAGTGGTGGAGAAGGAAATCTTCCTCCAGAACATGCCTATTTTGCAGGACTTGCAGCTGTAAGTTATGGTGCTTCGGCCTACACCGCATGGATGGCACCCACCGTTGATGGAATGAAAGTCAGCGGAGGAAGCGCCTGGCATCGTCGACTTTCTTGGATTCATGTTCCCGGTATGATTTTAACTCCCCTTTTGGGTTATATGGCCGCCCAAAAATTGAATAAGGATGAAAAACTACAAGGCTTAGAAAAGTACCATAAAGATGTAGCCGGAGTTACCGCTGTTGCTTTGGCCCTTTCTGTTTTAACTGTTTCTTTTGAATTTTAATGGGAGCGACTTCTATGAAATTTCTTATGTTTATATTAATAACAACGTCAACCTCATGGGCGACAGATAGTGAACTTAAAGGGACCAGCTGGTTTTTGAATCAAGGAGAAGTCACTTATCATGTTAAGTTTGTATTAAAAAATGTTGAAGGTGTTTCAAAAAATATCAAAGGTAAGGGTCTCTGTAATCAGGAGTCCTGCCACTTTTTAGTGGCTACTCCCCTAAAAGATTTCATTTCTGGTGATACCAATAGAGATTTACATATGATTGAAGTGACCAAAGGGGCCATCCACCCCATGGTTGTTGTTAATATTGATTTTCCGATAGGATCAAAAAGCGATGTCATAGCCACTTTTAAAATTGATTTTGCCGGACATTCGAAAGTTTATAACAACGTAATCCTTCATCCAGAAAAGACTCTAAAGAAAATAAGGACCTCTGGAAAATTTAAATTTTTACTTTCAGACTTTAATGTTGATCGACCTGCACTTTTAGGAGTCAAAATCGAAGACGAGGTCGAACTCAAATATAAATTGCATTTTAACAAACTGAACTAATTAGATCTTAATAAATAAACAAAAGAATCATTCATCTGTTGTTGAAAGAGTTTATTTCATCATTTTCTTGAAAACTATAAACAATCTATTTTACAGTCTTTATTTCTTCTAAAGTCGTCTCTTATGACTTCATATTTAATGCCCGAAACCAAACTGTAAAGATAGAAATTAAATCCAGATGTATCTGGTTCTCTCATCAAATAAGTCAGATAAAGGTTTTTTATACGCTCTTGGTTTGATTTTAAGCAATCCAATTGACACTCTACACTCATACGAAGGTCATCTCTTATAATTGAGTAGGCCGTACCACTCTCTAAAAGGTTTTTATAAAAAGCCAAGCCGGCGGCGTCAGCTACTCGATTTAAGTGTGTTAAATACAGTTCTCGCACTTTCATCTCACTGGAAGTTTGTGTCGATTGTTCTAGAGGAGGCTTGTTGGGAGATGCAATACCTTCTTCGATGACCTCTGGAGATCTTAAAATTGCCAGAAGTTGATTGTCAGTCGTATAACGGTATGGAAAATCATCCAAAAATATCCCGGCCGTGGTGAAGGAGGGTTTTGCAGGAGACTTTTGGTTGGTAATGTCGATATCCTCGGATAATGCCATTCCTTGAACAACAACATAAAGCTCATCTTGACCCTCTCTCATGTAGTTTTTAAATTGAATTTTTTCTGAGTTCTGATGGCCATTAACAAAGGTCGAACAATCGGGGTGGAGAGAGACTAAACTTCTCCATCCGACATAACCAACACCGATGGCGTATTCGTATTGTTCCGTATTACAGTTTGACCACTGCTGTGAAATAACCAACTTATGGTCGGTCTGGTTTTCTAGGGAAACGAATGGAATTTTTGTATGTATTTTTTTAAAGTTATACCAAATATACATTGGCAAATATTCAGAAGAGAGTGCTCCAGGCAAAATCGTGTTATTGTTGTAGTTGTGATGATCGACTTTACCGGCAACAAAAATTGGAACATTGATTTGTTTGGGATCTAAGAAGCGTTTTGTCCAGATCGCTCCCATAAACGGATTGCCAATATGGGACGAGACTCCAGAGATATTTTCTTTTGGTCGAGTGCCTTCAAATCTTCTAACAGAATTTTTAATCCCCCCGTAGACTTCCGGTGTGGATTCATAACGTATATAAATAAAATCATTGTCAGCAGTAAAGATCTCAATATTATTAGGATCGTTGAATTTAATCGCTGAAACGAGAACTAGGTTAGGACTTTGGAATTCTTTTTTAAAAAAGACCTGATTAGTAAAGCCACTGAAAATATTTGAGCTTACAAAATAATCTAAAACATCGACCTTGTGATTGTTTTGCAAGATAGAATCCAGAGAGCTGACTTTTATAGGATTATTTAAGCCTTCACTCGATGCGCTCATCTCCGAAGGCGAATCAACAGAGAAGATCTTACCGCAGTTTTGAAAACCAAGAACAACGAAAAATAAACAAGAGAAAATCATTCTTGAATTTAAAGCTTTCATAAAATCCCCCAGGACACTCAGAAACATTGCAATGTTTATACCTGGCCGGAAGGCCACAATACGTTTCTGATCTCTAGTCATTGATTAGCCCTGATGGGGTTAAAAAGAAATTTGACGATTTCTCATTTTGGGACAATTCCCGCCAAACAGGTTTAAGATCGGCTCAAACAAACCCTTCTCTGGGGTAACTTTGTTTTAATAGCTCCATTTTTGGATATTTTTTATTTTTACTCAACATAATTTCACCGGGGTCAATAGAGTAGGATAACAAACGAAAAAACTTTTCTTGATGTTGTTCTGTAAATGACCCCATAATAGGTCTATGTCCCTTCTGACCTTGAGTTTATTTCTGTTTCTATCCCTTGTTTTTTTGCTTCTGGGTCGTAATCGATTGGCCATTGTCTTTCAAATTTTTAGTTTTCTATTAATCATTGGTCTCGGATACCATCCCCTTCCCTCTTTTTTACTTAACAATATCCAATCAGAACCCTACAATTTACAACCAAAGTGGTCTGAAAAAAATTTGATTGTTGTCCTTGGTATCGGGACACAAGTTTGGTCCCAAAATCAGTTAGTTAAAACTGCAAGCCTTGGCTATCCAAGGTTATTTGAAGGAGCCCGTCTTTATTTTGATTGTCTTAAACATTCGACTCAATGCACTCTCCTTCTTTCTGGTGGCGATCCGTTAAAGAGAGGAATCACAGAGGCAGAGGTGATGAAGCTTGATCTCCTGTCTATTCAAATACCTGAGAAGGATATTCTTGTTGAAGACAAAAGTCTGAATACCTTTCAAAATGCGATGTATAGCTCGAAAATAATTGATGAGCTTAAACCCACCTCTGTTTATCTCGTGTCTTCTGGTCTTCATCTTAAAAGAGCTCAACTTTATTTTCGTCATTTTGAAAGACCTACCATTGGGGCCCCTGCCGACTTTGTGACAGGGTTTAAAAGTCAAATCCCCTTATCAGCTCATTTATTTCTGATGGATCGAACACTGCATGAGTTTATCGGTATTATACGTTACAATATTTATAATTTGTTGGGTTTGAATATGAAACCGGGTCAAGCGGGCTCTCCTTAAAACTAAAAAAAGAGAAGCCAAAAGACAGAGATTCAAAGAATGGGATCAAAATTCTACTAAATTCTAAAAGAGGGAGTTTCTAATATTTTTAGAATCGATCCCACCAAATCAAAAAGAGCGCGATAGATTGTGTCCTTATCGCAATTGCCATCGGTACCAACTTCCAGAGAAACACTAGCATCTGAATAAGGTGTAAGTCGGCTGCGATCAGCGGTCAAAGTGATTTTAATTTCTTCGGGTTCATAATTTAAACCTGATGTTTTTAATTCCACAAAAAAACCAGCGGCCTGAGATGGGGTTTCTAGTACAGACTCCATTTCCCAAGCTAAATATTTTCCATCGTCATGGTTGGCCATTATCTTGACTAACTTTTCAACTTCATTCAAACAAGAGACTTTTTTTGAAATCACTTGATACTGAGAATCACTGGACTGAACCACTTTGCGATTCATATGATCGGTAACTTTCTCTTCATAGGTCACCTGAGTGATGACCGGAGCTGCTACAAGTTCTCCTTCATGATCAGCCCAAGTTTGAGAAAAAGAAAAACACACCACTAAAAACAAACTGAAGCGAGAGAAGGTCATCATCATTTCCTTAGAGCGTCGAAGGTTCATGATATTTAAGAGCAAAGTCAATGCCATAATAAGACACTGATTTCTTTGAACTTTATTAGAAAATCAATCAACATCCATGGAAGAGATTCATGACTGAATATTATTTAGACAAACACATGAGGTCGCTGAAACCGTGTTATTCCCAAGCGATTCTGACCACCTTTAATTCCCAAGGGACTTTGACCACTTATGTGCGTCAATTTGATACGATCCTTACCTTAAATCAATCAGGGGAAGGG
>JBGSSY010000117.1:0-2508 GCA_041736775.1 Bdellovibrionales bacterium
ACTCCTGAACAAAAGTGATTTTTTAATTGTTACTCGATTTTAGGGGCAAAGGCGAGCAGTTCTTTGATGGCTTGGCGCAAAGTTTCCGATTTAAAAAACTCATCGCGAAAACGAAAAGTTCCATCCGTATCGGTATAAAGAGTGAGTCGCTCATTGTCTAAAAAGAGAGCTTCAAAAACAGGAATGCCTCGGGTGGCTATGAGTGGGGCTTCCACTTTTTCAAAAGGGATTTGGCAATACTGGGCAAACCACTTTTCTACCCGAAGATAATCCAAGGGGATTTCGGTTTGTCCTTGCCAGAACCATTCTCCCGATTTCTCGTAGAGTTTGGCATTTTGTTCGTAAAAATAAAGACTTGAGACTCTCTCTTCGCACCAGTTGAGATGTTGATTTTTAAAACCAAGGCTGGTCCAAAACTGGCTCATATGGCCTTGATTGAGCCAAAAAATAGCAACAAGAGTGCAAGTCAAAGCGGTGAGAAGAGAAACCAATTTTATAAGAACTTTAGTGCTCATAGATTTTTGACCAACTTTAAAGGCACAACTCAAGTATGCCCTTAAAGTTGGCGCGCTGGGGAAGATTCGAACTCCCGACCACTTGATTCGTAGTCAAGTACTCTATCCAGCTGAGCTACCAGCGCACGCGGAGGTAGGTTTAAGTCATTTTGTCGGTTAAAACAAGCCCTTGTCATCTGGTCAGTGAGGGTTTAGAAAAATGCTAAGCCTATGTAAGTTTTAGGGAGTCTTATGGATTTAAAATCGGTTTGGAAATCGGGCCTCATCGACGCCCAAGAGGTACTCAGCCGCTTCATCAATGACTCTGAAAATCTCGAAAAATGCTATCAAATGAGCCAAATTCTGATTGATACCTATAAAAACAAGGGGACTGTTTTTGCCTGTGGCAACGGTGGCTCCCATTGTGATGCGATGCACTTCGCGGAAGAGCTCACCGGTCGCTACCGCAAAGACCGCAGGCCCCTGGGGGCACTCGCACTTGGCGATGCCTCACACACCACCTGCGTTTCCAATGATTATGGATTTGAAGCCGTGTTCTCTCGGCAAATTGAAGCGCTTGGACGTAAGGGTGATGTTCTTCTCGGCCTTTCCACCAGCGGCAATTCTAAGAATGTGATTAATGCTTTTCATTCGGCGCGGGCAAAATCAATGAAGACCATTGCCTTGTTGGGAAAAGGTGGGGGACAACTTAAAGATATGGCAGACCTTGCCATCATCGTTCCCGCCGAAACCAGTGATCGAATCCAAGAGATTCATATAAAACTGATTCACACAGTCATTGAGAGTGTAGAGCGCGAGCTTTTCCCAGAAAATTATCTCTAGAGCTTGAATTATCCACCCTCTAATGGCAGTTTTGTAACCAGCCAAAAATTCGGAGGAGTGGGTGAGTGGCTGAAACCAGCTGTTTGCTAAACAGCCGTACAGGGTAAACCTGTACCGGGGGTTCGAATCCCCCCTCCTCCGCCAAATTTTGCGCAGCAAAATTTCCTCCATTTTCCATTTTCCATTTTCCATTCTCCGCCCGATCTCCCATTACCAGCACAAAACCCTTTTGCGCAAAATTTAGAGAATGGAGAATAGAAAATAGACAATAGAACCCGCTTCGCATCAAAACTCATTCCATAGGATCAATTCTTGTCTTTCATGATCGTGTCTGGCACCGTTTTCAAAATATTAAAATGGGGTGATCTAATGAAACGAGTTCAAGTCCTTTTGTCTTTTTTTGTTTTTGGATCTTTGGGCTGTGCAAACCTGGGTGATAAGTTTACACAAGTCGAGGACTTCAATAAAAGTAAAGCCTTAGTCTACGTTTACAGAGTTCCCAAATTTGCTGGAAGTGCTGGAAGCCCCTATCTCTGTATAGATGGCAAAGTGGCTGGAGAGGTTGCCGACGGTGGCTACTTTTCTCTTCTTCTCGATCCAGGTAGCCACAAGGTGAATCTAAAATCTTTAGGTACAGAGACTGAAGGATTCACCTTCAAAGTGGGTTCAGGCAAAACATACTACTTGAGATCAGACTTTAGCTCTCTAAAGTCTGGGACAGGTGCGGGTCTTGTGGGTGATGCCATCTGGGCCACCAGTTCAGATGAGCAAAAAAAGATACTGGATAGCCTTGATAAATCCGCACAAGAATTGACAACAGACGCGTCCCTTCTTTTTGTTAATGAGGGTTTTGCTAAAAATGAAATTGTTAAAACAAAACTTTTTAAAGTCCCCCAATATGAAAAAAACTATTGTGCAAAATCTGAAAAGAAAATGAAACCGAAGAGGCGTTAAATGATGTTTAAAATAATAAGTTTGTCAGTTTTAATTTCACTCTTTTCTTCAACTTCTTTGAGTGCAGAAATTCACCCCTTAGCGGGTGCTAATCTTACTTTTGGTGGAGACGCTCTTGCCTACGTCGTGTTCACAGATGGATCACGGTCAGAGCTTGAAGCCGGTCGTGGATTGACTGTTTTCGGCGGAGCTTCTTTTGATGATCTTTGGTCAAAAG
>JBGSSY010000137.1:0-7523 GCA_041736775.1 Bdellovibrionales bacterium
CTTTTGAATCGACCTTCTGATTGTCGTTTGACGTCCATAATGAGATGAATCATTCCGTCAACAGCAATGCCCAGACAAATATTAAGAGTAGGCGACGAAATAATATCCACAGGAATTTTAAAATATCCGATCGCGCCAACCATAGCGCCAACCAATGAAACTAAGGAAAGACTGGCAAAGAGAGTACTCGTGAAGGAGAAGGAGAGAGCAAAAATAATTAAACAAAAAAGAACAACTAAAGAAGTCACACCATTTTTCATGCTGGCCACTATATTTTTTGAAAGCTCACTTTGCATATAGTAACTTCCACCCACTAAATCTAAATTAAAACCGTGTTTTTTAGGTTTAGCCATCAACTGATTAATCATTTTTGATCGATCTTTTACACCGGCACTTTCTTTCATGCGAATAACAAAGAGAGCTTGTTTGAAATCTTCAGTGATAAATCCTCGGGCGACTTGTGAGTACTTCTCTTTTGATAAAACACTCATTACAGTTCCCCAGGGGAGCCAACGAGCCAGCCAATGCTCCTGAGTTTCTTCCATCAAGACGGAGAGCGAGAGAGCTGAGCCCACAACGGGATGAGACTCGATATCTTGATGGAGATTTTTTAATGCCTCATAAGATTCACCATTGGTGAGAGTTTTTTTATTTTTTTGGCTTATAACAAAGTTAAGGGGGTTGCTTCCACCCACTTGATCAACCTGCAAGATGCCTTTGTAGATTGTTTGGTCTGATTTAAAATAGGTGAGAAGAGAGGGATCAGTATTGAGATGAGAAAATTCTTTGTACCCAAAGTAAAGGGAAACGCCTAAGACACTCATAGCCAGGGGTAGACCGAGCCAATAGGGTAGAGGCAGAAGATAAAAATCTTCTGACTGTGCTTTTGATTGAACCACTTTGGAAAAACGTAAGAAAATAGGAAATATGAGATAAGAAGATAAAAAAGCGATGAGGGTGCCGAGACTTCCCCCAATACCGAGCTGGCGGAGTGGCTCAGCTTCAACCATGACCAAACTGAGGAAACCAAAGAGAGTGGTGACCATGGCCCAAAAGGAGGCTGGCAAGGTCGTGACTAAAGTAGAAGCAATTCTCAGGTTGAGGTCTTTGTGACTGTCGTTACGCCAATTTGAGGTGAGAAAAACAATATGGGAAGTGGTTAGAACATAAACAATGGCCCCTAAATTGGCAGTGAGAACTCCAACAGAGATTCCTAAATACTGTTGAAATAAGAGAGTCATGGTCGCAGCGAAAAGGGCAGAAAGAAGACAGCCGATGGTCACAAAGAGAGAAGAGAACATAATGAGAAGGACAACAGAACTGATCAAGACAGCGCCCGCTAAAAAATTTTTCATATCATGACTGAGCATTTGTCTCATTTTTTCGATGATGTACGGAACACCAGAAAGAAAAATAATATAGCCCGATGTATTTCTCTGTTCTTTTAACTTTTCGATTTCAGAAACAATGCTGTGAATTTTATTTAAATCTACGAAACAAAGAATAGTTGAGCTCTTTCCGCTTTTTGTATCAAGCAGACGTGACCAAAGCGGATTATTGAGGGCTGAATCAAGCGACGGAGGGCCGCTCGTCAGACTTTGAACCGATTTAATACCTGGTATTTTTTTTAAGTCGTTACTGAATGTTTCGATAAACTTAAGGTAATTCTCATTTCGAAGATCTGAGGTCGGAACGGCGATCAGTATAGAGTCGCTCAGAATAAAGCGAGATCCAATTTTTTGATTTTGTAAGAAAATACCACTCTCTTTAGAGAAAAAGAAATCAGCTGTGATTTTAGGTTCTAAATCGGCTTTGTACTGAAAATAAAGTGCACCACCTGAAACGAGGAGCAAGATGATCAGCACATAAAGAGGCTGAGTGAGAAAACGATGAATGAAGCGAACCAACATAAAGAACTGTAAATATAACCTACTTCCCAGTAATTAGGGGAAAAATATTCAGTCCTCAGTGACCCTTCCGGCCTTACTTTGATGACTCCTTGAACACTTTTAAAGCAATAATCTAAAATTCAACCCTCTAGTCCCTCGTCGGGCTATAAAGTCCTTCAAAACCAAAGTCTTGATTCAAGAGTATAAGGGACTTAAGCCCTCCGGTAGCCGAGTCGCTAAAACAGCTGTATTTTTTTCAAAATAGGGTTTTTATCATTACTCCCTTGGCTCCCGAATTTTGTCAGGATAATAACCCTACTCTGAGAGATTTGTTACAACTGTAACTTCTTAGAGGACCATATTTATTGACTGGTGGATGGGGGAATTCGTTGAGGCTTAAAGTTTTCATCATTACGTTCAGTTTGTTTTTTAGTTTTTTTTCTTGGTCCCAAGACTGTGAAGTTGTTCGACTTGAAGCCACATTAGGATCTCAAATTCAGTGGCCACTACCCAAACTACCATTGAATGCATTTGAGCTTGAGGACTCATCCTTAGCCTCTGTTGACCCACTGGGTTTGATCGAGATTAAAATTGAATCGTTATCTGACTCTCCCATCTTAAAAGCCATAGTTCCTTACTCAGCCCCTAGCTTTTCAGATTTGCCGTTGATTATTAAAGTAGGCAACCCACAAAAAAGCTGGTGTCTTAGCTTTTCTGTTCGACCGATTATTAATGTTTATGTGGGTCTGTCTGAAGACTGGAACTATGACACGGCTTTTAGTACTCCTGAAGAAATTTTTGTCCAGCCCCATTCTCAAAATGTGAAAATAAGATTTATAAATACCGGCCTCAGCGGGAAAGTGCACCGTATTCATGGAGAGGGTGGTATTCAGCATTCTCCCTCAGACTCTTTGCTTTCTCAAAGAGGAGATTTTTATGAGACAGAGGTTTTAGCAACAGCAACAAAAGGCAATTATTATTGCCATAATAATCAAAGTTCCATGGATCGGCGCTGGATTAATTTTAATGTGACTGACTCAAGTCTGTTGCAGATGAACGAGGGTGAGTATCCTCTCGTTGGGGACTAAGTTTATTTATAAATAAGTGACCATGGGGGATGGAAATGTTTGTTTACCTTTTTTTGCTATTTTCTCAGTTTTTGTTTTCTGCCGATACTTATCAGCTGACTTATAAACTCAATGTCGATACCGGTGATTTTAATCACTTTCTCGAGAAAATGAAGCAAGAGCAATGGGAGAATCCAGAGTCTTTTTTAAACAGCTGGAAAAATGACCACCCCAATTATTTTAATCAATATGTTTTGGCTTATCGCAGTCGCAGTTTACAACAAGCGAGTCCCACCCATCCTCGCGTCATTCTATTTAGCGAAAATGCTGATTTTGTAATGAGTTTTAATGGTCATCGTCGACAAAGAGGGTTTCAAAATATAGAGATGATGCGTTTTGATCACGTGGAGAGTCGTTTTGAGTTCTATGAAATGAGTTTTGAAAATGATCAGGCTCAACTTTCTGAAGCTAATCCTGCAAAATGTCTTGAGTGTCACCAAGGAGCTTCTCGAAGTGATGTTGATCCAAGACCCAATTGGGAACCTTATAATTCTTGGTTTGGTTTTTTTGGAAGTCTTGACGATGATACCCGTTTGTTTAAAAAAAATTTTATCAACGAGTATGGTCTTGATACCCCCGAGCAACGTTTTTTGATTGAAGAGTTTGATAACGAAGAAAAATGGTTAGAAGAATTTTGGCAAGAGATAAAGCCGAACGATGCCCGTTATCAACTCTTGGATCCCATTTATAACGCTAACTATTCACGTGAAAAGACCATCAACGGCGATTTGACCAATCGACTTTCAGTTTTAAATCATCGTCGCTTAGCTCGTCTGATGCGAGCAGAAGTAGAAGTTTATCAAAAAGTGAAGTGGGCGATTTGGGGTTTTGCTCAATGTGGTCAAGAACTTCATGTGAGTGAAGAAGTGCTTTTGTGGCTGAGAGAGATAACTCCGCTGAAAGAAAATTATGAAGAAAGAGGAGCTGCAGTAAACCTATACTGTGGCGAATATCATCAAGAAACCGATGAGTGTCTTTACAAAACACCTTACCCTAAAGTTCGGCCCGTCACCAAACTCTCTGAAGCTATTAATTTAATGTATGAAGCCTTTGGTGTAGATACGGAGGATTGGTCAATGGATTTTAAAACCGGTGGTCGTTTTGCCGCATTTGAACGTTTTGGTTTGACCAATGACCCACGACCACCGATGAGAAAAGCGGTCTTTGATGAATTCTCAAAAGATCCAGATTTTAAAAATGTTTCATGCTCGCAAGTTAAAGCTGAAAGCTTAAAGCAATTGGGAGATTTATCACAAGTTAAGGCTTTTCGAGAACAGATGCTCAAGTTAAGGGAAGAAAAAACGGAATCGGCACTGCGAGCCGAAAAACCACTCATCAATCGATGTATCTCCTGCCATGTTGACAAAGGTTTTGGTGATATTCCCTACATCCCTTTTGATCAGCCTACTCAAATGAAAATGCGGCTGAGTCAAACTGGATATAAGCGCGGAACTTTAAAAGAAGAAATTCTTTATCGTATAGGGCCTCATGCGGGTATGGATGAGCAAATGCCACCCAGAGGACTTCCTACAGAGGAACAGCGGCTTGGTTTACTCAAATTCATTGAGGGATTAATTGAGTAAGCAAAAAACTCAGCACGAATGAAAAAGTTGTTGGTGAGAGGTCGCTTGTAACATAAGAATTTTTACTCTCAGAGATTGGGAACTCTTGAGAAAAAAAGAATCCCTTTCCTTGTTCTTTTTTTATGAGATCAACCCTTTTAATAAGTATTTTAATCCACCTTCAAGAGCTGAGACTTGGGCTCTGATGCAAATTTCAGGTGTGGCTTTGGGACTATCGGGATAGACTTCAGTGGTTGTTGTATATGGGGCGGGTGAGAGTCCGACGCACAAATTAAGCTTATTCACATCATAAAGAATGACACCTTCTTGCAAGAGAGGCTCGCCAATAATACATCCATTTTCATCACTGGGAGCAATGTGAGTCACTTTTTTAACGGACTCGATGATGGCCCTTTGAAATTCGGGTTGTGGATTATGGGTATCGGCCACCAAATAAAACCCATCTGGTATCTCCCAAAGATCTTGTGGAACCCCATCTCTCTGAGAAAGGGCCGGTCGAAACACCGTATTGTCAGTATCGGTTGTCTCGTGCAAATCAAAGTGCGCGAAGGGTTTTATTTTTAGATGATTAAGAATATTGAGCAGGAGTTCACATTCTTCAGCTGGAGAATTTGAATAAAAGGATCGGTTTGGATCTATCGCTCGAGGATTCCAACGATTGATCGTTTCATAACTCCAGGGACTGATACAGGGGCTTGAGATGAAATTGAATTTATCAAGAAATACGCCAGCCATTTCTTGAAAAAAACCGAGAGCGCCATGAACACCACTGGTTTCATAACCATGAACACCACCCGTGATCAAAATTGTTTTTTTTCTTGGATCAAAGTTTTTTGATTCTATGAGAAAGAGAGGGTAGCGATCCGGAGCAAAAGAAAGAGCGCCATACTGTCGAATGGAAAAGTCTTCTTTCAAGTTTTGGATAACACTCACGACCTCTTCCTGATAGGACCGTTTAATAATTTGCTGTTGACTCCAGTTTTTAATTTCAATCTCTCCCCATTTCATAAAAACTCTTCCTCTTTAAAAAACTTTATAAAAAGCCTGTTGATAGTTCATGCCAAAATATTCACTGGTTTTTTGAAAGGGAATCTCAAAGCCAGAGGGCATTTCAAGATCTGACCCTGTCGCTAACAAATAAGTTTTCTTGTGGGCTAACCCGCGTCCGATTTCTTTCGAAGTTGTTATAAGTTCAGTGAGTCGATCAAAGAACTGTTTTAATGTTCCACTCATAGAATACCAGTAGACCGGAGTGGCAAAAACAATAATATCAGCATCCAGCATTTGTTGGGAAATTTTTAAAAAATCATCATTGTGACGATGTTCGTAATCATAGGGTTGTATTTTTTTCTTGTGAAGTTCGACAAGATCAAACTTTTTAAAGGGAAGGTCCGAGTAGAGGGCCTTGAGAGTATTCGACTCATCTCTTGAAGTTCCTAGAATAACCAATACTTTTTCAGCCTGAGTCATATCAGGCTTATCCCTCATTTAATGAGTTTTGTAAACAAGACGTAAAAATGAAATTTGTGAAGAAAGCAAACAAGTTAGCTCAATGGGATCGCATCTTGGGATTTGAGGACTTTGCAAAGGGATCAGAAATCATTTTGCAAAAGTTTGGTGATCAAAGAAATGTTGAACTTGATCGATCACTTCTTTAGAGTTCATAATAAAAGTATGTCCGTGAGGCACGACCAGAAGGGCTTTCATTTCAGAGAGCTTTGCACTTCTCACGGTAACCTTCCCATCATTGGGCTCACTAAAAAGGTGGGAAAACCAAGGATCACTACTGACATTACCTGCAATGATACCAATATCAAAGGCTATGGGTTTTAATTGATTGGGTAAACTTGTAGGATCGGTGCCCAGTTGTGAACCGGCCGGGCCATTGAACCATTGAAACCAGGCTTCATTTTTATAGGCGTCTACAATCTCACTGCCATGATTGGGGGGAGAAAGCATCACTATGGCTTTAATCTTTGAATTTTTCAGAAGGGGATGGTTCTGTTGAAAAAAGTGTCGGACTAAGATGCCCCCCATAGAGTGGGTCACAAAATAGATATGGGTTGCATTTCTCTTTTCGCAATCACGAAGTGCTTCACCGACAACGGGACTCAGATTTTCAATTCGCTCTCTGGTCGATGGGTAGGCTTTTAAAACCACATCATAGCCGTATTGACTCAATTGGGTAGAGATCGCTTTTAAAGAATCCGGCCCGCGCGCTAAGCCATGGAGTGCGATTACGCATTTTTTAATGGAGGGTGAGTGCACATCAGAAGTCTCTGCCAGGCTTTGCAAAGCAAATAAATTTGAAATGATTAAAATCACAAGAAAATTGAGCATAAATACTTAATACCGGTTGATTTTATTAAACACAATTTTAAATTTAAAAAATGATTTTCTGTCTTCGGAATAAGACAGACATCAGTTGAGTCAGGATCGAAAAGACTTTTAAATGAGTGAATTTTCCCCACATCCAATTTTGGCCATAGGTTTGATAAAATTTTCCCTAATAAACAACCCCTGTTGTCTCCTCAAAACAATTAACCTAAGGTGGCTCAATACAGAGGTGATCAACCATGAGTCAAAGCACTCAAAAACTTTCTCTTTTTGCACTCACTGGCATGGTCGTTGGCTCGATGGTTGGAGCGGGAATTTTTAATTTACCAGGCCGATTTGGAATGGCCACGGGCCCTTTTGGGGCCATGATAGCCTGGTCCATTGCCGGCACAGGCATGTATATGTTGGCCAGGGTCTTTCAAACACTAGCCGAGCGCCAACCCCATATTGATGCGGGTGTCTTTGCCTACGCCAAAGCCGGTTTTGGTGATTATGTTGGGTTTATTTCAGCTTTTGGATATTGGCTGGGGGTCGTCCTTGGAAACACTTTCTACTGGGTTTTAATTGGTACAACTCTTGGAAATTTC
>JBGSSY010000138.1:0-12117 GCA_041736775.1 Bdellovibrionales bacterium
ACCAAGTCCTACAATCTCGAGCACTCGTTGCTGTTCAGAAGGACTCATGAGAGCAGGAAGCTCGAGTGCATGCCCAAAAGATATTAAAATGAACAACAAATGAAACATAGCCTATTATTTCAAGGGCTCTTAACGGTGTCACCGAAAAAGACCCAGTCCAGCAAACCATGGAAATATAACAATACCCAATCTTAACCCAGCAAAGAAAAGGGCGGGGATTGACCTGATCGCCAAATCAGTTTACCCCCTTTGTAGAATCCCATTTTACGAGAGGAATGTCCTTTGAACGTGTTAGTTATTGGCCAGGGTGGTAGAGAGCATGCAATGGCTCGAGTCTTACTTGAAAGCTCAAGTGTAAAAAGAGTTTTTGCTCTTCCAGGTCGTGAAGCCATGAAGCCTGAGGTCACTGTCCTCAGTCATTACTCGCTCAAAAATGAAGAGGTTCTCAAAGCTTGCAAAGAGAACAAAATCGATTTGGTCGTGATTGGACCCGAGGACCCCTTGGTGTCTGGACTGAGTGATTTTTTGCGCCATGAAAATATTCTTGTATTTGGACCTGATCAGAGAGGCGCTCAGCTTGAAGGCAGTAAATTTTTTGCCAAAGAGTTCATGGTCAAATACGGTATCCCTACGGCTCCTTACAAAAAGGTCAACAACGTCCAAGAACTCTTAGACTGCGTTTCATTGTTTACCCCTCCTTATGTTTTTAAAGCAGATGGTCTTGCTGCAGGTAAAGGTGTATTTATCTGTAAGAATCTCTCCGAGTTAGAGAATGCGGCGCGATTGGTTTTTGAAGAACGAATTCTCGGTACAGCGGGAGACACCGCAATTATTGAACAGTTTCAACCCGGCTATGAGTTGAGTTATTTTATTCTCACTAACGGAGAAAAAGAAGAGGCACTTCCCATGGCTCAAGATCACAAAAAGCTCTTCGATGGAGATAGGGGGCCCAATACCGGAGGAATGGGGACGATCGCACCCATGAAAATTGACAAGGGACTGATGCAAAAAATTAAGGCGCGAGTGATCGAGCCAACAGTCAGAGGCCTCAGTGAAGAGGGTTTTAATTATAGGGGCGTGGTTTTTATCGGTCTGATGATAACAAGCGATGGCCCGCAAGTTCTTGAATACAATGTGCGCTTTGGGGATCCCGAGACCCAAGTTCTTTTGCCACTTCTTGATGGTGATTGGGGACAGGTTTTTTTAAAAATTGCTCAAGGTGAAATACCCAATTTGAAATGGCTGGATCAAGCCTGTGCTTGTGTGGTTGTCGCCTCAGAAAATTACCCCAACCAACCTGTGAATGGAGCCGTGATTGAGGGTTTATCCATTGATCTGAGTACAAAGGACAGCTACTTTTTGCACGCAGGAACAGCAAAGGTGAATGACCAGTGGGTCACCCAAGGTGGACGTGTTCTCAATGTGATTGGTATAGGAAAAGATTTAAATACAGCTCTTGAAAAGGCCTATCAGAAACTCAGTCAAGTGAAGTGGAAGGGAATGCAGTTTCGAAAAGACATTGGTCACTCCCATCAAGCAGGCAGTTAAAAAGTCAGTTCATATTGAAGGAATTGTTTTTGTTCGATGGGATTATTTTGATGGGTAAGAGCAATTTTTGAATTTTCAGAAAGTTTCTCTTCAAATGAAACATTCAAAGTATTCTCTCCGGCTTTGTATTCAATTTTTGAATCCACATAACCAGTGTACTTAATACAGGCTTCTTGTTTGAAGGCTTCAATATTAAAATTAAATTTATGTTCAATATTTTCTTCCGCCGGATTGGTGTTTGCCTCTTTAATTGAAACACCCATCTGAGCACTATTTTCCATTTTTTTTGCAGCTCTAAACAAAAAGCTATTTTTAATAAAGGATGAATCCATAATTCTTTTGGCTGACTTTTGAAATATTTTTGAGCCTATGTTTGAACCATTATCGGCCTCAGTCACGTCGGTGGGGATTATGGAGTTGACGTCTTCGTAGGAGATCAGATCGTTTGAGTGTGGGCTTTTAAGTTGTTGTTGGCTAAAATTGACTAATTTTTTAGCGGATTTGGTCGCGCGCAGGGGTGAAAAATTCTTACTGCGTAAAGCAAGGCTAGCCTGAGCGGTAAAGCTCATCAGGAGGGTTGTTAGAATCAAGAGCCAATGGGTCTGCTTCATAAGCCTTTAAGAGAGCAAGATTGGGGCCACAAAGCCCCCCTTTTATTTCATCTCAGGACAGGTTCCCCCCTCAAAGTTGCTAAAATTTATACGACTGTCTGGACCTATTCGAATTTCACTGATTTTTTCTCAAATTGAGACAGGGTTTTGGGGTTGTTTTAAAGGGGCAGTGTATGGCAAATTTAAAGCCGTGAAACACTGGATTTTTGATTTTGACGGTACCCTTGTTGATAGTGATGGCTATTTCACTCGCTGTATTAATTATGCTCTCGAGCCATTTGGACGCAGGATGGAGCGGGATTTTATTGAGACCATTCGTCACCGTCATCCCCATCAAATTTTTGATGGCTATATTCCATCAGAAGATATTCCCCATGCTTTTGAAAGACTCAAAGAAATTGGTACCGCTGTCGCTGAAGAAATCCAAACTTTTGATGGTATTCGAGAGCTGATTGAAACTCTTGATCGAAGACAAAATACGGTTTCAATCTGGACGGGTCGTGATCGAGAATCCACCCTTTTGATTTTAAAAAAACAGGGCCTCGCTGATGCCTTTGAAAAAATAGTGACGGGAACTTGTGTTCCTCAGAATAAACCGGAACAGGACGGCCTGATGGAGATTCAGCGTCACTACCGGGCAAAGGCTCATGAGATGGTGATGGTGGGAGATCATCATCACGACATTGCACCTGCAAACCTCATGGGCTGCCTATCGATTCATGCCAAATGGAAAAAAAATCCCCATGAATTACCCCATTCTCTAAAGCCCACTCATGAGTTTTATTCTCCCTTTGAACTTCTGACTTGGATTAAAAAATAATTAAGACTCATAAAGAAAATCTCTAAAGTTTAAGTCGCAAAAAAAAAGCTCTCAGTCAGAGAGCTTTGAATGAACATTTGAAAAAATTTTGAGTTCCTCTGTTTAAAGAGAGGCTTCTGGCTTAAGACCTTTCTTTTTAATTTTTTCAACCAAAGTGGTTCGATTGAGTCTGAGCAATAGAGCGGCTTGGTTGCGATTCCAACCAGTTTTGTTCAGTGCATTCACAATCAACTGGTTCTCGTATGCCGCAATAGCGGTATTAAAATCGATACCCGATTCTGGAATATCGAGCATCAGACTATTGAGTTGTGATTCAGAAGGACCATCTTCGAAGTAGTGAGGGATATCTGATAATTCAATGGTCCCTTCTTTTTTGAGAATACTCATGCGTTCAACAAAATTCTCGAGCTCACGAATATTTCCGGGCCAAGGGTAGTTCATAAGACGTTCCATAGCCATTGGGTTAATGCCAGTAATATTAATCCCTTTGTAGCGATTGAATTTAGCAATGAAGTGCGTGAGAAGAATAGGTATGTCATCTTTTCTTTCACGCAGAGAAGGAATTTTAATGGGGATAACATTCAATCGATAAAAAAGATCCTCGCGGAATTGTCCTTCTTTAACCGCACGAGTGATATCCACATTGGTTGCAGCGACAATGCGAACGTCAGATTCAATGGTTTTTGCACTTCCTACCGGTTCAAATCGTTTTTCTTGAAGAACACGGAGAAGTTTAACTTGAAGGTGAGGACTTAGATCTCCGATCTCATCAAGGAATAATGTTCCTTTATTAGCCAGCTCAAAACGACCCTGACGATTGCTAATCGCTCCGGTAAAAGCTCCTTTAACGTGACCAAAAAGTTCA
This sequence comes from Bdellovibrionales bacterium, assembly GCA_041736775.1. Taxonomy (GTDB): domain Bacteria; phylum Bdellovibrionota; class Bdellovibrionia; order Bdellovibrionales; family JAGQZY01; genus JAGQZY01. The sequence continues at coordinate 3,845 of JBGSSY010000138.1, forward strand.
CTCTCAAGAAGTTCACTAGGAATTGCGCCACAATTAATCGGGATAAATGCTTTATCATTTCGAGAAGAGTTATAATGAATGGCTTTAGCAATAAGTTCTTTACCCGTACCACTTTCACCAGTGATTAGAATAGTCGAATCGGTGTCCGCCACTTTCTCAATCATATTGAGAACATTCAAAATAGGTTGGCTTTTGCCAATAATATTATCAAATTGATAGCGATTTTGAAGTTGGTTTTTAAGAGTGCTGTTTTCAGAAAGAAGTTTTTTATGGGAGAGAGCTTTGTCAGCAATGGAGACCAGCTCTTCAATATTAAAAGGTTTGGTCATAAAATGAAAGGCACCCATTTTTGTCGCTTTAACCGCCACATCAATACTGGCAAAACCGGTTAAAACAATGACCGGAATATTATTGTATTTCTGTTTGAGAGTGGTCAGAAGCTCTATGCCATCACCATCCGGAAGTTTGACATCGACGATGGCCAGTTCCAATTCGGAGTTGGTGGTTATGACAGACTCGGCCTCGCGAATGGTGCCAGTCGTGATCACATTATAATTTTTTCGACTAAAAATTCTAAACAGAGCAGCGCGGAGTGTTTGTTCATCATCAACAATAAGAATTTTAGACAGATTCATTGGGTGGCGATCCTTCCTTGGAGACTTGCTTTTCATCATGAAAAACTTAAGTTCAATAACTGATGTCAGGTTAAGGAAACATTTTGACAGTGTCAAATTTTTGAAGTCAAAAAGTCGATAGCCCAGACTGCCCTTGGGGCTTGGAAAAGATAAGTTGAACACACATTTTTTTGTCTTTACTGATAGTTACCTCAATGTGCCCGTTATGCTCTTTGACTATTTGTAAGGCTAGGGTCAAACCCAGACCAGAGTTGGTTTCTGGGTCTTTGGTCGTATAGAGGGGGTCAAAAATTCGATACCTATCTTTCTCATCGATCGGGTCGCCGTTGTCACAAATTCCAATGATGAACTGCTCACTGTTAGATTCTAAAGTGATATCAATTTGGCCAGAGAACTTCTTTTGATTTTTTCTTTTTTCAATCAACGACTCTTCAGAATTTTGCAAAATATTTCGAACAGCGTGAGTGAGTAAATTGTATCGACCCGGCAAAATGAAATCTTCAGTGGGAGGTTGATATTTGATTGTAATTCCGATGGAGCGAGTTTTGAGTTCGGTGATTTTTATCGCTTGTTCAATCACTTCATTGAGATTGACCGAGGCTAAGTCTGCATGGAAAGACTTTCGCGAAAAGCCAAGAAGATTTTTAACGATATTCTTGCACTTAAAAATTCCTTTTTCAATTTCAAGAATATCTGAATAATAGTTTTCTTCACTGGTTAAATCCATTTTCATCAGTTGAACAAAATTAAGCATCCCACCGATGGGATTATTAAGTTCATGAGCAATACTGCTACTGATTGTACCAAGTTCTGCCATTTTGGCCGATTCAATCACTTGTCTTTGCAGGTTTAGATCCTGGGTAATATCTCGGTACATTTGAAAAAAAACAGCTTGGTCAGTACTTCCTAGATTATTACTGTAAACTTCATATACATCAGAGGACTTATTGTTCTTTATATTTCGAATTTTAAAGGCTTTCCCGCGATCACAGCCTTCACAGGGTTGTGATCGTTGAAACAAAGACTCATAACACTTCTGGCCAATAGGTTCCCTCTCGTGCGTGGCCCTGATTTTTTTAAGAAACTGGGCATTCACTCTGAGAATATTAAAATCAATATCCGTCAAACAAATGGGATCTGAGATCGCATCAAATGTAGTTTCCCATTGCCTTTTGAGCTCCTGACTTTTTTCGTACTGAAAAATTCTTTCAATCGACATCGAAGCCGCCTCAGCCACTTGGGTAAGAAACCGTTTTTCTTTAGAGTCAAAGGGTTCATTCTTTTCTTTAAAAAAGAGCAGATGACCAAAATCCTTTTGATCGAGCTTAAGAGGCACTTGAAAAAATTTAATTTCATCCTTTTTCTCTGAAAGGTTGGATTGGCTGGCAAGACGAATACTCACCCAAGATATAGAGAACTCTTTTTTGAGGGTTTCGCTGATTCCATGTTCGATTTCATGGATGGAGGTCGCCGGGTAGATCTGAACCAATGTTTTTTTAAGTAACTCGAGTCGTTGTCGAGCGCGGGTGTTTTTTTGTTTGGTTGATTCAAGCAATTGTTGTCGAGATTCAACTTTTTCTTCAAGCTGAAGCATCAGTCTTTTGAGCTCGTCGTTTTTTTCATTGACCAATTCAACCAGTTTCTTGCCTTGTTCCAGTTCGTAAAATTGATCTAAGGCTTGTTCAAAAAAGGTATGCAAGGGTTGAGCTGTATTTTGTTCGATCACCCACATGTTTTTGAGGCTATTGTGAAGTTGCACCAGATGTTCAGCATCTAAATCCGTATTAACGATGAGAAATCTTTTATGAGTATTTTTATTTTTTTCTTGTTCCAGTAGGTTCTTTACTTGTGCAAAATTTTGCATCTGACTTTGGGTGCCAATCACCGAAGGATGATTGCGGGCTAAATAGGAAGGGGCTTCATTGAAACTAATGCAGTCGATGCCGTGACTAGAGAGATCCATTTTTTGGTCAGAAATAAATACGGCATTCGCAGCGATCATGTTTTTTGTCCCTTGAAACTCAGGTTGACACAGTGACTGTGTTTTTTCAACAACAGGTCTGAGTGGTCCCAGAGGCTTTGTTGCTTTTTTCAGGCGATAACAGTAAATTCACCAGACACAGGACTGGGAGTAAAAATGGCCATTCTTTCATCAATTATACTTGCTGCTGGCAAGGGGACTCGTATGAATTCACCCCTCCCCAAGGTGCTTCATCCCGTGGCTGGAGAACCGATGATCAATCGCGTGGTCCAAGCCGTCAGAAATTGTGGTTCGCAAGAAATAAGGGTGGTTGTTGGTTATGGCGAAGCCTTACTCCGACAAATGCTTGAGCCCCAGGGACTCATCTGCTGCCGCCAACAAGAGCAAAAAGGAACGGCCGACGCCGTTAAAAGTGCTGATCCCCAAACCTTAGGTGACCACATTCTTATTATCAATGGTGATCACCCGCTGGTTTCTGCCTCTCGCCTTAAAAAAGCCTATCAACATTTTATGGACTCTCGACTTGAACTGATGGTGCTGAGCACCCAACTCGAGAACCCAGCTGCTTTCGGCCGAATCGTGCGTCATCAAGGTCAACTCCGTGCTATCGTCGAAGTGAAAGATGCTTCAGAAGAAACAAAAAAGATTAAAGAAGTAAACACGGGCATTTATTTTGTCACCCGTGATGCTCTTGAAAAATACCTTCCCCAAGTTCAACCGAATAATCAGCAAGGGGAGTATTATCTCACAGATCTCGTTTCGTTGATGATTGAATCCAATGAAAAAGTTGAGGCTCATTTAACTGACCCTTCCATGGGTTTTGGAGTGAACACTCAGAAAGAGCTGGCCCTTGCGACAAAAGCGATCTTTCGCGAAAAGGCTTTTCAACTCTTAGATCAAGGGGTCATCATCATTGATCCAGAAAATGTTTACATTGAAGAGACGGTACAGATCGGTTCAGGTTCCATTCTTTATCCCGGTTGTTACATTAAAGGTAAAACCGTCATAGGTCCTTTTTGTGTGGTCGAGCCTCAGGCCTATATTCAAGATTCTATCATTGGCCAGAGTGTACAGGTCCGAGCCGGATCTTACCTTGAAAAAGCAAAAGTGGGAGACCAAGTCGTCCTAGGCCCTTATGCGCGTTTACGACCTGACACGATCATTGGTAATGAAGCCCGAATTGGTAATTTTGTTGAGATGAAAAATGTGAAGTTCGGTGCAAAATCAAAAGCCAACCACCTGACTTACATTGGTGATGCCGAGGTGGGTGAAGACAGCAACATTGGTTGTGGTGTGATCACTTGTAATTATGCGGCTGATAAAAAGAAATATTTTACGAAGATTGGTGATCGGGTTTTTGTCGGTTCCGACTCCCAACTTGTTGCTCCGGTTGAGATTGGTGATGATTCCATTATCGCTTCAGGCTCAACCATTAATCAAAAAGTTCCTAAAAATTCCTTAGCCATTGCTCGCTCGAAACAAGTGAACAAAGAAGGTTATGCTGAAAAATTCAGAGGTAAAAAATAATGTGTGGAATTGTTGGTTACTACGGTCCTCAGACACCCAAAAAAATTCTTCTCAATGGTCTTAAAAAATTAGAATACCGTGGCTATGATAGTGCCGGTGTTGCTATTTATGACGGAGGTAGTTTTCAACTCCACCGTGCGGCTGGCAAACTTTCTGGTCTTGAAGAGAAAATTTCAAAAATTAATTTCAATGGTAAAATTGGTATTGCCCATACCCGTTGGGCGACCCATGGAACGCCCACAGAAATGAATGCCCATCCCCATCGTGTGGCGGGTGTTAGTCTTGTGCAAAATGGAATTATTGAAAACTACGCAGAGATTAAGCAAGACTTGATTAAACAGGGAGCGATATTCCAATCCCAAACCGACACCGAAGTGCTGACTCATCTCATCGCTCGTCAATTGGACGAGAGTGAAAGTTTATTTGAAGCTGTAAAAACGGTTCTTCCTAAAATTCGTGGGGCTTATGCCATTTTGGTGGTGAGTGAGTCTGAGCCAGACACGATTATTGCCGTTAAAGTGGGTCCTCCTCTTTTATTGGGGATTGGCGAACAAGAAATCTTTTTAGCTTCTGATATTCAAGCCTTTGTCGAAGAAACCTCAAAAGTGGTCTATCTTGATGATTTTCAAATCGTAAAAGTCAAAGGCTTTGAGTTTGAAATTTTCGACCTTCAAGGAAATAAAATCAAGCCCCGTGTTGAAACTGTTGATGTCACAATCGCTACTTCCGACAAAAAAGGTTTTAAGCATTACATGCTCAAAGAAATGTTTGAGCAACCCCGTGCCGTGGCCTCGGCCCTTGCCCCCTATATCAATCTCGATGAAAAAACGGTGGACTTTTCAAAGCTTGGACTTGATATGACACCGACCAATCCTCAAGCCCTTAAACGCTTGAGCGAGGTCAATAAAATTTATATTGTCGCTTGTGGAACTAGCTTTTACGCGGCTCTTTATGCCAAGTATTTATTTGAGCAAATTGCAAAAGTTTCTGTAGAGATTGATATCGCCAGTGAATTTCGCTACCGCGAACCCGTGATCGAAAAAAATTCTGCAACATTGTTTATCTCCCAAAGTGGTGAAACAGCTGACACTCTAGCGGCCTTAAGACTTGTCAAAGAACAGGGACTTCTCACACTCAGCCTATGCAATACCAAGCGCTCAACGATTGATCGAGAATCTGATCTTCACCTTTATATGAATTCTGGTGTTGAAGTCGGTGTTGCCAGCACAAAGGCCTTTTTAAGCACTCTTGCCGTCATTAATGTCTTATCGATTTATCTTGCCGTTGACCGTAATGAAATGAGTTTGGAAGAACAGGCTAAAGCGGTTGAATCATTACTTTCATTACCCAGTATGATGGAAGGTGTTCTCGCTTATGATACATTTTTTAATCAAGCTTCAGAAACACTCAAAGATTATAAGGGCTTTCTTTATTTAGGACGGGGACACAGTTACCCGATCGCACTGGAAGGGGCTTTGAAACTTAAGGAGCTCGCTTACATGCATGCCGAAGGTTATGCCGCTGGTGAAATGAAACATGGTCCTTTGGCTTTAATCGATAACAAAATGATTATCGTCGTGATTTGTCCCAAAGATAAATACTACGAAAAAACCATTAGCAATTTAGAAGAAGCAAAAGCACGGGGTGGGGTAATCATTTCCATTGGAACCGGAGAGGATGAAGCACTGAAATCAATGAGTGAACATTATCTTTCTATACCGGATTCACCTTGGATGTTGAGTGGCCTTCTTTCTGTAATTCCAGTGCAACTTTTGGCTTATCATTTGGCGGATGCACTCGGGCACGACGTAGACCAACCTCGTAATTTAGCTAAATCAGTCACTGTGGAATAAATTTCGTTTCATTTGTCATATCCGTTGATTTTCACAATCGGGTTCTGCATGGACACAGCTCCTGCTTGGCTGGCATCGCCCCCTTTGGGGGCGAGCGCGTCACGCTTGCCAGAGTCCATGAAGAACCCGATTGCGAGAAGAAACGGATATGACAAGAAGATTGCTCTAGATATTTATTGTTAGTGATTTGATGATTTATTCAAAGGTGCAGTTTAAGATGCGGTTGCTGTCTTTGTAAATGGCTTCGGTTTGGCCATTTTGGGAAACTTTGGCAAATAAAGTTGATCCTTGATTGATATTCATATGTAGGCTTTCAATGGAATCGGGTTTGCCCACTAGATTTTTTATTGCAAAGACTAATTTTCCAGAGCGATCAAATTCATTAAGAGATACCAACCATGTTGATGAATTATTTTGCCATACTGATGTTAACTCTAACTCGGTTCTGCGAAGGGTGTCAGGGCATAAAAAGAAAAGGCTATCTCCTGCTTGTATTTTTTTTGTGAGCTTAGGTCCATCGGGATTATTGGTAGGGTTGTTGTTTGAATCTGTATTGTTCCCGCAAGCAACACCTATAAATAACAACAATAATAAGAAACCACATTTCTTCATAGACTCTCTCCCCGTATTGTTTATTAGGTTAAATAATAAAAAAAATATGTCTAGATATTTTTTTGATTCCAAGTCATTTAAAATATAAATATAAATATAAATATAAATATAAATATAAATATAAATATAAATTTAAATATAAATATAAATATAAATATAAGTGAGTATGCCTGAATCAACTTCTACACGAGAGACTTAATTCAATATCATAATTTTTTTAAGATTAAGTCATTGAAAATCTATAACACCAATCTTTTAAAGGTCCTCTTGTTAAGAATGCTCATACAAAAACATTCTTATTAAGAAAGTGATGAGAGCTGTTGGGCCATTTGTTCGATGAAAGGGGTGGTTTGGGGTGGGGGAGAAAGGGGTTTTGCCCACTGGGTGAATTCGGTGCGGGCGCGTTTGACGATTTGGTCGCGTTTGTCGCGTTTGCTGTAGCGTTTGGCGAGGGGTGGGAATAAACCGAGATTGACGTTGGTGGGTTGAAAATGATCTTTTTCTTCGCCAATGAGTGCGTAGAGAATGGCGCCGAGGGCGGTTTCTCTTGGGGGTGGGGTGAATTCATTTCCTGAAAGTTTTGCGTTTACAAAATAGGCCACAAGAAGACCGATACAGGTGCTTTCAAAGTAACCTTCTACACCGGTGATTTGGCCGGCGAAAAATAAAAGGGGGTCTTTTTTACTGGAGAGATCTTTCGAGAGTTTATAACTCGAGTTGATATACATGTTTCTGTGAATGCTACCGAGTTTTAAAAACTCAGCTTGTTCAAGGCCGGGAATCATTTGAAAAATTCTTTTTTGTTCGAAGTATTTGAGCTTGGTCTGAAATCCAACCATATTGTATGAAGTGCCTTCGCGGTTCTCTTTGCGCAATTGAACAACGGCGTAAGTTCGTTCACCGTTATGGGCATTGATAAGACCTTTGGGTGAGAGGGGGCCAAAACGCGGTGTTTGATCACCTCTCCTCACCATCTCTTCGATAGGCATGCAACCTTCAAAGAAGGGAGTGTCTTTCTCAAATTCTTTGGCCTCATTTTTTTCAGCTTTTTTGATTTCTTCGATGAACTGCATATATTCGGCTTGGTTCATGGGGCAATTAATGTAATCACCATTTCCTTTGCCAAAACGATCACCCACCCAAGCTGTGGTCATATCAATTGTGTCCGCATCGACAATCGGCGCAATGGCATCAAAAAAATAGAGAAACTCATCATTAAAGTGTCGGAGCAAAGACTGGGAAAGGGAGTCACTGGTTAATGGACCGGTCGCAATAATCGCGGGTCGAGGTATTTGATCGAGATCAGTGACTTCATCAGAAATAATTTCAATTCGAGGATGGTTCTTAATTTTTTGGGTGATGAGAGACGAAAAAACAGCACGATCGATTCCCAGTGCCTGACCGGCAGGAACACTGGCTTCGCGAGCGGCATCAAGAATAAAGGAACCCATTTTTTCGGCTTCCCATTTGAGCTGCCCTGAAACCGAGTGACTGGCCACACTGCCAAAGGAATTAGAACAAACCAACTCAGCCAAGTTCCCCGTTTTATGGGCGGGAGTCATTTTAACCGGTCTCATCTCAAAAAGACGCACAGAGTAGCCCATTTCAGCCAATTGCAAGGCGGCTTCAGAGCCGGCCAAGCCCCCTCCAACAATGGAAATTGTC
>JBGSSY010000156.1:0-10965 GCA_041736775.1 Bdellovibrionales bacterium
TTACACGAACTCTCAATGGAAGCGCTGATCTGGGATAAAACTTTAAAAAAAGAGTTGCACTCATGGGGGGGATTGGGGTGACTTTGTGTATTTTCGAATCAGCAAGCAATTTTGCGATAGTAAAATCCCTCTATTTCAGAAACTACGGGACGTTGGAACACACGAGCTTCATATTATCTACAAGTGTTTTTATATTTTCAGTATGTTGTTTGAGATTTTCTTTTGCAGTATCAAAAGTTAAATCGTGGTCGGCTGAATCTAGGGAGATATTCCTGCGTTTGGTAGGGATAAAAATTGAATATCGGGTGCTTTGGTTATCGACACGGTGTTGAATCTCTCTGTTAGCTGACTTTGATTCATAAAAAGGGGCGCACCTACTGGGCTATAAAGCGAATTGAATTCCACATCACCAGCCGCAATAACATTAATTGCATTTTTAACAGTAATGGCCGCACGAGCCGGGGAGATAATTTCATTCCCAACAATTCGATAGCCCGATCTAGTATAAATCTCACTATAATTATTACTAATATTTACAGCAAATGAACCAGAGTGAAAAAGATTCTTCTCGATAATAATATTCTTGGTATCAATCATTTCGGCTGTTAATACACCAGCCGCCCATGTTTCTTTATTATGGCCTATGAAATCATTCCCAATAATCAGGACATTTTCGCCGGCCACACTGATGCCAAAATTTCCAGCCTCCAATATATTATTTTTAACCCGATTATATTTAAAGACTTTTGAAGGGTAAGTGGTACAAATACAAATATTACCCTTAGTGCTATCTATAGAATCAGCCATAGACAAAAAATTGCCAACAATGTCCAGATCTCGAGAGTAGTTAATGTGTAAATTATCAGCTGTGCTGCCTTTGCTGCGGACTACACGCGAGTAGGCGACAACAATCTGTTCAGAGTAATGGATTACAATCCCATCGCCAAAAGTGTTTTGAACAGTCACATTAAAGAAGCGTACATTTTTACAAGCAGGAAAGCCATCACCTCCGGGCACAGGTACTTCATAGCAGCGGAAGCCACCTTCAAAACCTTCAGAGCCAGTATTCTCAATCATGACATTATAAAATTGCCAGTCGATTGCGCGTCTTAACGACACCCCTTGTTTCAGAAAATTTCGAATATGAAGATCACGTATTTGTATATGGTCAATGTCAATGGCTTGGATTCCATAATCGAAAATACCGTTTCCATCCAATACAGGTAGAGTACCATTTCCGTATGCACCAAAAACGATGGGATTCTCGTTGGAGCCAGAATCTTCTAAATACAATTTGATTCCTGAGAAGGTCTGTCCTCTTTTAAAGTAGACTCGATCTCCTGGCTTCAAAGACAATCGATTGATTGCAACTATCGATCGAAAAGGAGTACTCATAGATAATCCGTTGAAAGAATCATTGCCTAAAAGGGAGTCCACATAGAAAACTCTTTCCCCAGCCTTGAGTGATGGTTCGGGATTTGGAGTCGGGTTAGGGTCAAAGTCTGCGGTGAAGACTGGTTCAGGGGTCACGATCGGTTGATCGGGTTCAACTGGTGAAATATTATCCTCAGTTGTGTCATTGGATGAGTTTGACGACTCTGATGATGAAACCAAATTTTTTTGCAATTCTCCAGCACAATTTTGAAACAAAATGGTGAGTACAAAAATTCCTAATAAAAAGTTGAACTTTTTAATTGATCCCCCGTTGTCGCCGACCTTCTCATCCTCTTTGAAACGTAAAGTCAGCAGCAGTTCCCTTAATTCACTATTTTAGCTAAATCATTCTAGGATTCATAGAAGTTTCTTTCCATGGTGGGAGATTAGTTTCTTAGTTCCTGTAGTTTGAAATGAGACGTATAAGAGACTTTTTATGTTTAAATTTGAGAAAATGGAGTTCATCCCGAATAAGCGACTCAGACAATGTGTCAGCTTTTGAAAAAGATTAAGCAACGAGGACTTAAATTAGAAAAATCAGAATTTGAGTTTTTTAAGAAGGGCTTGGGCCATTTCAAGATTTTCTGGTGAAACGTAGACTCGTTCAATGATACGTGCGCCTTCGTATTTTTGAAAAATCTCTGTGCAAGCTTCTATCGAAACCGGTTGGCCATGGGGATCGTAAGGGTCGACCACAAAAATGCTGGGTGATTCTTCTTGGGGAAGAAGACCATGGTATTTGGATAGGCGTGATTTTGAGCTCGCAATAATGGATTCAATTCCCGCTTCTTTGAGAATGTTGTTTATTTTTTCGGTGCGTAGAGATTCGTTGCTCACGTGATTTTCAAAAAGAACTTTAAATGAATTTCTTTGGGAGATTCGTTTGGCCCAAGGGTTTTTGGAATGAGCCATGTTTTCGTAAAGAGAGAAATCAGTGAATGAAACATACTCTTCGATATCGGCAGGAAGTTTATAAAGACAATCGGGTGATGTCAGGTAACGGTAAAGCATTTCTTCATAGATAATGCTTTTATGGTGAAAGTAAACCATCAGATACATATGATGACGAGAAAGTAAAAAATCGTCGAAGGTGTAAAGGGCTCTGCGATCAAGAGCTAAATGAACGTTGTCGTCTTGAATATGGTATTTGAAATTTCCTAGGAGCCAATTGAGTTCCACTTTTCCGTAACTTGTACCGCAAAAGTAAGCGTCACGCAGAAGATAATCCATACGATCAACATCGACTTCGGAGCTGACAATTTGGCTGAGGATCAAGCGAAAGTTGAGCCCTTGATCTTTAAAAAAGTCATCTTTGTCACTGAGCTGTTTATCAATCAAACAAGCCACATGGTAAGGTTCGAAATCAGGGAAGGCTTTGGTTAAAATTTCAGTGAGATGGGAGTCGGTTACAAATTTTATAGTGAAATCTTCATGGTTGGATTTGATTTGGCTTTGATCAATAAAAGAACCTTGTCCGTGCGTCTGTACCCTTTGGCTATAAACTTTGACAGAAAGTTCTTTGAGGAGAGGCATGACTTCTTCAGTGGTGTGGCTGAGAGGTCCGTGACCAATATCGTGAAGAAGGGCACCAAGGCGTAAAACTTGTCGAAGATTTTTTCTTTTTTCGGGGGTACTGAATTCAAAGTCTTTAAAAATAAAATCAAAGGCCACTCCGGCCAAGTAAGACACTCCTAAAGAGTGGATGTAACGAGAGTGGGTGGCGCCTGGAAAACTGAATTCAGAAAAGCCCAATTGTTTTATCATGCGAAGACGTTGAAAGGCCGGTGAATCAAGAACAAGAGTCTCTGGTCTTGAAATGCTTAAGGTACCGTGAATAGGATCACGAATCTCCATGGGTTCCCCAAATCTTGATTTTAGTGAGAGTTAGTTAATCAAACATCTCACTTGCCTTAAAAACTGGCTTGAGGCTTAAGGTATATTGCTTAAACCCTCGTTTGTCACCCTTCGCTCATTAATTCTTAAAGCCCCGCCTTATAATTTAAGTCATTAATATAATTAATCTTTTTCTATACTCTTTAGCCCCACTTGGCTGAGTTTATACAACTTTAAAAGAGTTTAAGAATTTGTCGGGGTCTTTTTTTTAAGTGCGGTGTTATTCCTTTTTAAGGCCTCACCCGACTGATATTATTCTTTCTAAGTTGAGGTTGAAATTGAACCTCTGGCTTTAAACACTCTGTCGTTTCCCTTAAAGGAGTCTCCTTTGAAAACTTATCACGATTTAATGAGACATATTCTTGAGCACGGCGAAAAAAAAGAAGATCGCACTGGAACAGGAACTCTGAGCGTCTTTGGTTATCAGTCTCGTTACTCATTGGACCGCTTTCCACTTCTCACAACAAAAAAAGTTCATCTCAAATCGGTGATCCATGAACTGCTTTGGTTTCTCACCGGAGATACCAACATTCAGTATCTCAAAGAAAATAAAGTTTCTATTTGGGATGAGTGGGCCGATGAAAATGGAAATCTTGGACCGGTTTATGGGGCCCAATGGCGTTCTTGGAAAACGGCCGATGGAAGAAGTGTTGATCAAATTTCAAATGTGATCGAGCAAATCAAAAAAAATCCCACCTCTCGCCGTCATCTTGTAGTGGCATTTAATCCTGGAGATGTGGATAAAATGGCCCTTCCCCCCTGCCATGCTTTTTTTCAATTTTATGTCAGTGGCGATAAACTTTCATGTCAGCTTTACCAAAGAAGTGCCGATGTGTTTTTAGGTGTTCCCTTTAATATTGCCAGTTACGCCCTTCTCACTATGATGATCGCTCAGGTTTGCGGACTTAAAGCCCACGAATTCATTCACACATTGGGTGACGCTCATATTTATCTCAATCATCTCGATCAAGTTCATTTACAATTGAGTCGAACACCAAAACCTTTACCGCAAATGATCCTTAATCCCGACATCAAAAACATTTTTGATTTTAAATATGAAGATTTTGTTCTCTCTGATTACGATCCCCATCCGAGAATTTCTGCTCCGGTTGCCATATGATTCTTTCTCATATCGCGGCTCTCGCACAAAATAATGTGATCGGTACAGAAGGAGGATTGCCATGGAATCTTCCTGAAGACATGAAGTTCTTTAAAGAAAAAACTCAAGGTCACATTATTGTCATGGGTCGCAAAACATTTGAATCTTTTCCAAAGCCACTGAAGAATCGACTCCACGTCGTGATCACTCGTCAAAAAGATTACGTGGCTCCCGAGGGAGTTGCGGTTTTTCCAGATATCGACTCAGCCTTAAAGTTTTGTCAAAAAAATATTCCCACTTGGCCTGAAGAGATATTCATTATTGGCGGCGGAGAAATCTACAAACAAACTCTTCCTCAAACTGACAGACTCTACCTCACTCTCATAGATCAAGACTACCCTGGCGACACTCGCTACCCCGATTACCGTGGCCCCTTTATCCTCGCCGAAAAAGAAAATCACCCCGCCAGGGGTGATTCCCCAGCTTTCTCTTTCTGCCAGTTCGTCAAAAACACCCCTTAAAAATAGAGACCCATTCAAAACTCTCACCCAGCTCAGTAAAGGTTACTAAAAACCATAAAATCCCCATTTTTGTTGGATTTTCTTTACTCTATTGCTTTTTTTGGGTTCAGTCTCTTGTATGAGACTCTGGAGAGCGTGAAGCGCTCGCCGCAGGCGACTCCAGCGAGGGCAGGAGCCCGCTCTCATAAAAGAGACTGAACCCAAAAAAACAAAAGACGACTTTGATTGTCCAAACTAAAGACAAATATGTCATTTCTACAGGACACAGCTAAAGACATTGCTGAGAGCCGTTGCGCGACTTAAAACAGTGTCACACTTTCCACCCACTCATTTAAGGTTGTGTATGAAAAATAGAATTTTTTGGGGTCTCTTTGTCGTCTTTTTCTTTTTTTCTTCGAATACCCTGGCTGAAGGCCAATTGGACTATGATCAGCTTGTTGAACAGCGCAAAAGTAAAGATCCGCGGCCCACTCAAAAAATCACTTTGGAAAACGGGTTGGAAGTGACTCTGATTCAAGATGTAAAAAATAACAATGCTTTTGCTTCCATGAATGTGGGTGTGGGTTCATTGGCTGAACACAAAGATCAACGTGGGCTTGCCCATTTTTTAGAGCATCTTCTTTTCTTAGGTTCTGAAAAATATCCAGATGTGGATGCCTACAAAAAGTACCTTGGTGATAATGGAGGAAGCTCAAATGCTTTTACCAGCCGAACCGACACCAATTATTTCTTTTCCGTTTCGGGTGTCGCTTTTGAAGGTGCCCTTGATCGTTTTGCTCAGTTTTTTATTTCTCCTCTTCTTGATCCCCGTTATGTCACCCGAGAAAAAGATGCTATTCAAAAAGAGTATTTACGAATACTTGAAAATGATGGCTGGAGAGGATTTCGTGCTCAAACTTTAGCGATGAATCCTGAGCACCCCTATTCTTGGTATTTCCCTGGAAGTCTTGACTCACTCCAATCAGTTGAGAGAAAAGACGCCCTTGAGTTTTATCAGAAGCATTATTCTTCGACCAACATGAAGCTCGCTCTCATCGGGCCTCAGAGTCTTGAAACTTTAGAAAAATGGGCAAGAACATCTTTTTCAAATATAAAAAACACCGGAGCCACCGAATTTAAAGTGCCTGATCATGTCTTTAAAAAAGAAAGTTTACCGAAACGAATCTCTGTTCAATCTTTTTCTCCGACCAACAGTATGAGTATTAGTTTTATTCTTCCTTACGATAAAGACTACAAAAGCAAAAGTTTGCAATTTATAAGCTCTGTTGTTGGCTCAGAAGTAGCAGGAAGTTTAACCAGCTATCTTAAAGACTTGGGGTTGATATTTTCTTTATCTAGCTCTGGCGGAGACCAAGAAAATTTTAATGTATTATCTGTCAACTTGAGACTCACTCAAAAAGGTGTAGAGCAAAAAGACTTTATCATCCAAGAAGTTTTCTCTTACTTGGATCTGATTCGTCGTGAAGGAATCCCGGACTACCGTATTTCAAAACAAACAGAACTTTTTGCCAAAAATTTTCTTGAGGCCCCTTATCTATCAAGTGATGATTATGCCGTGCAAATCACACGAGGAATGAAAGAACTTCCTAATGAAGATTATTTTGCACGGTCTAGCTTAGTTGAAGAAGCCGATCTTAAAAAAATAAGTGATCTTCTTGAGCAACTTAAACCAGAAAATCTTCTCATTGTTGAATCTTCACCCAATGTCTCTGGCCCCCTCTATGATAAAGATTATGAACTTTTTTATTCTTTAGAAAGTCTGGTTGAAAGCGAGCTCGTGACTGCATTAAAGTCGGAGAGACCGATTCCCAGTGGGATGATTCTTCCCCAAGAGAATCCCTACTTCTTAGAGGTCAATCCCTTTTTAACAACATTGAAAGAAACTGAAATCAAACCTTTAAAGTCAAAGGCTAGTTTTAATAGCTCTATTATGGAAGATCGTGAATTTGATGTGCCTAAAACCCAAGTGACGGTCAAACTCAACTCAGCTCAAATTGGTCTCAATCCGCTACAATGGGCAATACGCATTCTTGCATTAAGAACTCTGACTGAATTTGTTAATGAAATTAAATATGAAGGTAATGAAGCGGATTACAATTTTCTAGCTAATATACACACCGGTGGCTTGACCCTTAACTTTACTGGCCCGACGAATCGTCTTCCCCTTTTTATTGAACAAATGATCAAAAGAATTTCTCAGCCGATGAATAATGAGGTTTTCCTGACTCTGGCTAAAGAAAGTATCAATGAAGAAATTATGGCATTAGCGACTCGTGATTCACTGGATGCGGCCTTTTCTGTTCTCTCTCTCAACATGTATGAAGATATGGGGCTTGATGAGATTGCCCCTTTTATTTCTCAAATTGATCTCAATAGTATTAATCAAGAAATCAATCAACTTTTGTATCAATCTTTTGTTGAATTGATCATCATAGGAAATACCGATAAAAAACTAACAGAGACAATCTCACAGCTGATTGAAAAACAATGGGTGAGTCAAACTTCTCTGCTGACTTTACCCAACCCTGCACCTTTTGTTCTTCCAAAAAATTCTTTAAATCAGCCTTTGATCTCCGTTGAAAAAGTAAAATCAGAGAACTTTGGATTTCTTTACAACTTTACATTATCTGATCTCAATGACAATGAAGTCGGTGCTCTTGATATTTTATCGACATTTATTGGACAAGAATACTTTACTACTATGCGAACAGAAAAAGGTCTGGCCTATGCTGTCGGTGGAAGTTCTTTGACTGTTAAAAATGGTGGATTGATCTACCTCTATATTCAGTCCGATTCGGCAGTCAATAAACTCTATGATGAAACTCTAGCTTGGATGCCAAAATTAATTTCAAAACTTAAGGTGATAAGCCCAGAGTCTTTTGAATCCATGCGAGCAGGGTTACTGACTCAACTGGAAAATCCACCCCAAAGCCATAACCAAAAATGGAGCCTAGCTTATGACAATTGGGAAAAGAAAGCACCACGTCTTAAAAGAGCCGAGAAAATTGAATTGATAAAGAAGGCAAAAATCTCTGATCTTATGACTTTGATTGAAAAGATAGAGAAAAACTACGCGACTCAATCACTCTCCATCGGAGTCTGGCCTGAAGAGGCGCCACTGAATCTCCCAGAAGGAGTCATCAAAGTGGATCGTCGCTTTAAGCCCCTTTAACTAGACTTCTTTTACAGATTTTTGGTAACTTCAAATGTCTTTTGTGAGGCGAATGAACTGATGGCTGATGCCGTAAATTATTAAAGCGGCAATGGCCATTAGTGTTGTTGGGCTTAATGAGATTGTGAAATGAGGAATCCCAACTTGAGCTAATATCTCAGTCAGTTCAATACCCATGAGAAACTGACGATAAACAACCAGGTCCCATCCAAGATAAAAGTAAGCCGCCATTACGCTTAGACTTAAGAAAATCAATCTCCATGAAAAAGGGGATTGTGGAGAAGCCTCTAAAGTATGAAGCGAGCTGAGAACTCGCGGGCTAAATCCAGCGTCTTCAATTTTTTCGGGCGCCATCATTTGGTCAAAGAGTTGATCGAAAGAATCTTTATTATTCATTGGGACCTCTCTGGTCGTAAACTGATTGTACTCTGTATTTTCTCTTTGCTTCTATTTATAATTGTTTTAATCGTTCCAACCGGCATTTCCATCATATCAGCAACCTCTTGATGGGACAATCCTTCGGCATAGGATAAACAAAGGATCAAACGCTCTTGGGGCTTAAGAATCTTTAAACAATTTTCCAGATCCATTCGAACGTCTGTGGTCATTTGATAACTTTCTTCTTCAAAATCAGCACTGCTTTCTTTATTTTTATTTTTTCTTAAGTGTGAGTAGAAAACATTTTTTGCAATGCTGTAGAGCCAAGTTAAAAACTGTGCTCCACCTTGATATTGAGCGAGTCCCTTATAAGCGAGCAAAAAAGTCTCCTGTGATAAATCATCGGCAAGGGCTAAGTCCCCACTGGTCAGCTTTCTAAATAAAGACCTTATGGGTGACTGATATTTGTTAAGGATCATCGCAAAGGCCTTATGATCGTTATCAATCAGAACCCTTGCGATCCATTCGCTCTCGGTGGACATTTAGATTTTATCAGTCTTTGAATTTTCATCTTGAGTAACAACAGCTTTAACACTTTCTGCCTGAACTTCACGGATCAAGTAGGATTTGGTCATGTGATAGAGTCCCACTAAGATTAAAATGACTCCAAAAAACCATTCAACAGCATCGAACTCAGCAAAAATAAAAAATAAAGTAATACCAACGCCCCAAAAAATCGGTTTTAAGCCAGAAAGAAGAAAGCTTTTATTTGTTCCCGTCTGCAGAGGTGTCACAAGAGGAGATTTTTCGGCACCGGTCAGACTGGCTAAGAGTTCGGGTGGTACTGGTTGACCTTTTTCAATCATGAGGCGAAGGGTGGCTAAGGTTTCTCTTCGTGATCGTGATTTGAAATAGAAAATGAGAAAAATGACAGCTAAGACAAAGATAAAAGGTGCCATAGAAATCATAATGTACCAAGGGGAAGAGAAACGAAGTACTTCAACCACTTTTTCAAGTTTTTTTATTTCTTTCTCACCCACATCTCCTGAAAATTGAACATCGACTTTATCAATTCCTTTAAGGCTTGCTTCAATTTCTTCTTCGAGTTTTTTGAGGTCTTCAGAGTTTTCCAAGTTTTTAAGGGCTTTTAACTCTTTAAGCCCCTCCACTTTCTTTTTCAGCTCCTCAAGGCCCTTCACTTCAAGCCCTTTTTTTTCGTCGTAGCTGATGCTGATATTCATCTTTTCTTTAGATTTGGAAGACTTCGCAGGGGCCGTAACTTCAGTTTGAGTTTGGCTTTTAGAGGACGGCTCATCCGCTGCAAAAGCGACAATGGGCTTTAAAGTGAATACAACGGTCAATAAAACGATAAAGGCCACAATACGGTCACTTTTTTCTATCATGCGGCATAATACTGAATTCATAACAATCCATCCTTTTTTGAGGGTCTTTTACTATTAAGACGTCAGCAAAGCCAATTTGGATTCAAAAAACTTTCTTTTTTTCTCATAAAACCTTTTAAAGCCTATTTCGGAGGCCCATTTTTTTGAATGGTTGTCTTTATACAATAAGCCTAACTTTGGCTTGAGACTCTTTGATGAGAACGGGCTCCTGCCCTCGCTGGAGTCGCCTTCGGCGAGCGCGTCACGCTCTCCAGAGTCTCATCAAAGAGTCTCAAGCCAAAGTTAAGCAATCTATTTTCTTAAAACCTTTTAAATCAAATAGGTCTTACCCATCAAGATTGGGATGAGAAGACAAAAACAGACCTCCTTAAAGCGGATGCGTTTTCGCCCAAAGGGCGAAATTAAGGTTAGGCAGGAGCCGTGGTCTGTTTTTGTCTTCTCATCCCGATCTTGATGGGTAAACAGGGTGTTGATTTTTTTGACAACTATCAAGCGCAGTTTGTTGACCCGTTTGTGAAATCGTCTTAAAGTGGGGCAAAAAGGGCCTTGAGCTTGCAAATCTGAACTGAGGAGTCTCAGGACTCCATTTGGAGGATTGCTATGAACGGGTTGTCTAAACTTATCCTTATTGTCTCTGTTGGGCTGACGGCCAACCTCTCATGGGGTGCCAATGCCACAGGGGCACTCTGCAAACAACATCTCTCCCTGGTCACACAAATTCTGAATCGAGAAGCCGTTGGTCAATACTGGCAAATCAATGATGAAATCACCAATGTTATAGGTATTCCCCTCAGCACTATCACACAAAAACAAGGAACGACCCCACTGGTCAGAGGTTTTATTAATGTCGTAAGCAACACTATCAATAACTGTCAAAAAAATTGCGAAGGCGTTGCCCTTGGAAGTGGTCAGACTTTGAGTTGTTCACAACTGAGCAATCGCAATATTCTTGATCTTGCACGCTATGGCAAATTGATTGATGAAACCAGTGTCGGAAGCCTCGTTAATGATGAACAGACATCGGCTATTGTACAAACCCCAGTAGTGTCAAATCCCGTTCAAAAT
>JBGSSY010000210.1:0-5292 GCA_041736775.1 Bdellovibrionales bacterium
CTTCAACGTCTTTATCAGAAACAAAACTAAAGGCTTTCCCCTTTTCACCAGCTCGTCCAGTACGACCAATACGATGAACATAATTTTCAGCATCATCAGGAAGTTCATAATTAATTACAAGGTCGACACCTTGAATATCAAGACCGCGAGCCGCTACGTCGGTGGCAACCAATATATTTTCTCCCCCATCTTCACGGAAGCGAGTCATTACTCGCTGGCGCTGGGCTTGGGTGAGAAGGCTCGAGATACCAACGGCTTTATGATTATTTTTATTCAAAAACTCTGCGATTCGCTCTACCGAGTTTTTAAAATTGGTAAAAATAATCACTTGTTTGGGTTTTAATTTATTCATCAGTCCCAAAAGATGTCCGGGCTTTTCGCTGCGCCCACAATGATAAATCGCATCTTCAACGTTATCAGCGGTCATTTGATCCTGAGAAACTTTAATCTCAACCGGGTTAGCACCAAACTGATAAGCCACATTAAAAACATCAAGATTAAGTGTCGCACTAAAAAGAAGAAGCTGACGTTTCTCTGGAATTCGCTGAAGGATGTATTTCATATCATCCTTAAAACCCATATCGAACATTCGATCCGCTTCATCAAAGGTCACTGAGCGCACTTGTTTAAGGTCCACTTTGTGTTCTTTATAAAGATCGATCAAACGACCCGGTGTAGCGATGAGAAAAGTAAAACCTTTTCCAAGTTGTTCGATTTGTTTTTCAATCGGAACTCCACCGTAAACCACCACACAGCGATGTTCTGTTCCTTTGATAAAATCAAGGGCACAGTCTTTCACCTGTTCAGCCAATTCGCGGGTTGGAACTAAAACAAGGTTAAAATTATTGGGTTTCCAGTCCACAAAAGCCCGAGCGTTAAGCTCTTCATCATCGCTCTTTTTTTCAGAGCGTAAAACTCTTTCAAAAATGGGAAGCAAAAAAGCCGCAGTTTTTCCGGTCCCGGTTTGTGCTAACCCAGCTACATCTTGACCGGTAATAACTAAAGGGATGGCTTTTTCTTGAATCGGTGTGCAGCGGGTAAAACCCAATTGATTCAATGTATTTATAAGATGGTCATCAAGTTTATATTCTGTAAATTCTTTACCTAGATCCATTTGAGCTCTGTCTGATAGAAATTGTTGTTAAGACCCCAATTCTGACAGGGGACGTGCTGTTTTTTAAGCTTGAACATTAGTATCACTGCTCTGGGGTCTCCGCAATCCTGAAAAACCCCTCAATAGCCGCAATGGTTTCTAAGGGTTTCTCGGCATGGACCCAGTGGCCTGCACCGGGGATGACAATTCCCTCGATGTGATTGTTGTTTTTGAGAACTTGAACAAAGTCATCGGGCTTAAGATCTTCAGACCGATCGCCGCGCAGAAGCAAAGTCGGCATTGAGAGTGATTTAAATTCAGCCCAGTAATCTTTATAACGAGAGTTTTCAAGGGTTTGCTGTATAGCCTTGGGATCAAAGACCCAAGAAAATTGCCCCTCTTGTTCAGTTAAGTTGCTATAGAAAAACTCCATCACCATGGGATTTTTAAAACGAGTTAAAAATTGATTCTCCATAAAGCTGCGAGCCTGCTGACGACTCTGAAAGGGAACCGGAACAAAATACAGTTTTGCCAGAATGGATTCCATCGATGACCAATCCGAGGATGGACCAATATCGACGATAACAAGCTTTTCGACCCACTGGGGGTAACGATGGGCAAAGGAAAGAGCGACTCGCCCTCCCATAGAATGACCGACCAGCTTAACCGGTGAACTCCAGCCCAGCTCAAGCAGTAAGTTTTTAAGGTCCTCAACATAGTCAGTGAGCGCAAAGCCCGATGGAGGCTTAAAAGATTGGCCATGACCCCGTTGATCAAAGATCAAGCATTGGTGGTGAGAGGAAAATTTTTTAGCAATACTTTGCCAATTTCGTCCCTGCCCCATGATCCCATGTAAAAAAACTAACTTTGAGGGTGAGTCCTTACCGATAATTTGATAATGAAGTGTCTTTTGTGACGGTGACATAGGTTTATGCCTTTGAAAGATTGATGTGAAGCATTCTCTACCTCTAAACCCAGACTGGATTGACCAAGAAGCTCTTAAAATAGTTAAAAAGCTCCAAAGTCACAATCACACCACCTACCTTGTGGGTGGATGCGTTAGGGATTTGCTGATTGGTTTACCTCCCAAAGACTTCGATATCGCCACATCGGCGACTCCCGAACAAATTAACCGGGTTATTCGCCCCTCACATATTATTGGACGCCGATTTCAGCTGGTTCTTGTTAAGCGTTTTGGAGAGCAGTATGAAATTTCAACCTTTCGCGCCCAGGCCCCACAAGTTGCTGAAGAAAATGAAAGTCTAATTACCAATGACAACACTTTTGGATCGGCCGAAGAAGATGCCAAACGGCGAGATTTTACCGTCAACAGTTTCTTCTATGATCCAGTTCAAATGGAACTGATCGATTACTGTGATGGACTTAAAGATATTGAATCACGAATGATTCGTATGATCGGTGAACCACGACAAAGAATTCAAGAAGATCCATTACGAATGTTGCGAGCCCTTCGTTTTGCTCATAAAGGACATTTCAGTATTGAAGAAAATTTAAGAGGTGCCATTTTTGAACTGGCAGAACATCTTAAATTTTCAGTGCTTCCCAGAAAGCGTGAGGAACTTTTAAAGTTTTTAAGACTTGAAACAGCGACCAATCTTTTATGGGAAGCCCATGATCTCAATCTTTTAAAATATTTAAGTCCCACACTGGATCATGTTCTGACTCACGGGGACTCAGATGTATTCAGTCAAAGCCTTAACCGGGGTTTAAGTTTTGTCTCTGATCCATCCAATCCTAATGAACTCTATTCAGTTCTTCTTTTTTCATTAATCTCTGCCCAGTCTCCCGAGTTTTACGAACGACTCACTTTAAAGCCAAAACAGACAGAGTCTCTTATGATCACGATGAAAGACGAGTTAGGAATGTTTCGCGTCGAGCAGGACTTATTTTTTAATACACTTTCTTTTATTCGCCAGCTTCAACAGATAAAAGATCTTCATAAAATGCGTGATCGTTACAAAACCCACCTTTTAAAGAGCACAAGTATGAGTCCAGCCCTTACCTTAAGTGCAGCTTATAAACTTTTGCCCGATCCGACCCTTCACTTTTGGCTATCTGAATACTGGAAGCGCTGACGAATAAGTGGAAAAAAACTCTTAAAACGTGTTATATTAAGTTGTTCGAAACAGCTTAAGGAGGACTTATGGGTGTTGGCGGCGGTCAGTTATTAATAATTGCAATTATACTTGTGGTGCTTTTTGTAGCTCCTTCAAGACTCCCTGGGCTCGGTAAATCTCTTGCACAAGCCATCCGAGGATTTAAAAAAGGGATGAACGAAGACTTCGAAACCGATGTGACAGATTCAGTCGCTAACGAAAAGCTTGATGGCAAAGCCAACGAAGCTTCTCGATCTAAAACTACTGAAAAAGAAAAAGTCTAAAAACTTTCTGCTGCAGCAATAATGTCATTCACTCCAAGACCATACATTTCATAAAGTTGGTCTGAGGTGTAAGCACTTCGACCAAAATGATCTTTGATCCCTAAGCTTTTCATATTGAATTCAACACCACTTAAATTCAGAGCATGGCTCACCAACGCTCCAAAACCACCCACAATTCTATGATCTTCAATGGTGACAACCTGGCCTGAAGTTTTTTTCAAACATTCAGTTATGGTTTTTAAATCGGGTTTATTCACCAATGAAGGGTTGACCACAATTGAGCCGCAATTTTTTTCGGCCAAAGCTTTTTGCGCAATCAATGCATTTTCAAGAAGAGAGCCGACAGCAAGCAATGTCACTGAGTTTTTAAATTGAGCTGAATTGTCACTCACCACTTGTGCTTCACCCAATCGATAAGTGAGATTTTTATTGAAGGTGGCAGGATAGGTTTCTCGTCCTAAAAAGAAAATAGTAGAATTGGGAACTTCACCCGCTTTACGAAGGGCTGCAAATTGAGCGATGGTTTGAGAGATAATTTCTTGGGCCTCATCACTGGAAGTTAAACAAATCACATCCACATGGGGAATAGAAGCAACCATTGATATATAGGTCAATGCTTGATGGGAGGCTCCATCGGCTGCATCTTGAAAACCGGTATGAGAATAAAAAGCAATAATCGGTGCTTGAGAGAGTCCACTCATGATCAGCGGAAGAGCGCCTTTGGTAATACCAAATTGTGCAAAAGTGTCGACGACCGGAATGTAACCTTGTTTTGAAAGTCCAACCGCCATGCTGACCATATTTGATTCAGCCACACCCACTTCAAAACAAGCTTCAGGGTACTGAGCTCTAAAACCTTCAACACCAGTCGAGCCTTGAAGATCTGCAGAAATAGAAACAATGGGGTAATTTTTTGCATACATATTTTTAAGGGCCTGGCTAACCCCGGTTTGAATTTTGGTACGCTCTCCACTGATTTTCTCGGTGAGATCTTGTGGTGGTTTAAAACTTAAAAGCTCTTGAGCCCACTGAACAAAAACTTCAGGCGTTTTATCAGAGGAGTAAATTTCCTCAACAAACGCTTGAACTTGATCGGCTTTTTTTAATGGAAAGCCATGACCACCAGTTGCTGATTTTTCGGTTTGCGCCACTCCTTTACCTTTAATGGTTTTAAACCATAAAGCTTGAGGTTTTTCGGGATGGGCTTGTGCTTGAGCTATGGCTTTTTCGATGGATTGATAGACTTTTTCCAGGTCATGTCCTTCTTCAATGTAAGTCAGCTGCCATCCCAGAGTTTCAAGTGATCGAAATGTGGGAGCCATAGAAAAAGAATCAGCGTCAATTCGGCCAGAGAGTTTTGTATTGTTATCGCTAATCAAACAAACAAAGGGACCCATTTGTTTTTTAGCCGCAAGACCCGGAATAGCGGCAAAAGCTTCTTTGGCTTCTCCCTCCATACAGGCACCGTCCGATATTGCTGTAATGGTTGTTCTCGGTTTTGCAGATAAAGATTCAGCCGCCGCTAAGCCTTGGGCTTGGGGAAGACCCGAGCCAAGAGGACCGTTACTGATATAAACACCTTCAGGAAAAAGATGAGCTTCACCATGACCGGTGAGAGGACTTTGCAAAGAACGAAATCCTTTGAGGGCTTCAAGATCAAGACCCGCCACTTGGTAGTTCGCTTTTAAAGCATAAAGACCATTTTCACAGTGTCCAGCGTCGTTAACAAAATGAAAAATCTCGTGCCAGTTTTTATTTTGTTTTTTTGCATGTTCAAACATTAAACCATGAACGGCCG
>JBGSSY010000216.1:0-10638 GCA_041736775.1 Bdellovibrionales bacterium
CCAATGTCTTGGTATTTTGTACGGTTCTGGAAAAGATCCATTTGGGCAAGAACTTGGTTTGTGAAAGAGTTACTCATTACAAAAGAAGGGTGACCTGTGGCACAGCCCAAATTCACCAAACGGCCTTTTGCAAGGACGATGATTTCATTGCCGTTTTTCATGCGATGAATATCCACTTGGGGTTTGATTTCTCTCATCTCTGAATTGGCGTTGAGCCAAGCCATGTCGATTTCGATATCAAAGTGACCAATGTTACAAACGATGGCACCGTTTTTCATTTTGTTAAAATGCTTTTCAGTGATGATGTCACAGCAACCAGTCGTAGTGACAAAGATATCAGCTTTGGCAGCGATGTCTTCCATAGTTGTCACTTCAAAACCTTCCATTGCAGCTTGAAGTGCGCAAATGGGGTCAATTTCAGTGACAACAACGCGTGAGCCGTAGCTTTTCAAAGAGTGAGCGCAACCTTTACCCACGTCACCATAACCAGCAACAACAACGATTTTACCAGCAAGCATCACATCCGTGGCGCGTTTAATACCATCAGCTAATGATTCGCGACAGCCGTAAAGGTTATCAAATTTTGATTTTGTGACAGAATCATTGACGTTAATGGCAGGAACTTTAAGAAGTCCTTTTTTCAACATTTTCTCAAGATTATGAACACCGGTTGTGGTCTCTTCAGAGATACCGATCACTTTTTCCATCATCTTTGCATACTTTGGAGTGTGCATAAGATTGGTCAGGTCGCCACCGTCATCAAGGATTAGGTTAAAACCTTCTTCGCCCCAACCATCAACACTCTGTTCAACACACCAGTCGTACTCTTTTTCTGTTTCGCCTTTCCAAGCAAAAACAGGGATACCAGCAGCAGCCATAGCGACAGCAGCGTGATCTTGAGTCGAGAAAATGTTGCAAGACGACCAACGGACTTCGGCTCCAAGGTGAGTTAAAGTTTCCATCAATACTGCGGTTTGAATGGTCATGTGAAGACAGCCCGTGATGCGTGCGCCTTTAAGAGGTTGTGATGGACCATACTCTTTACGAACAGCCATAAGACCTGGCATTTCCTGTTCAGCGATTTTGATTTCTTCTCGTCCCCAACGGGCTAAATCTTCGAAAACCTTTGGATTTTCCATCGCTTCTTTGCAAACGCGAAAATCAGGGGCACCAGTTTTTGTCTTGGGAGTGCTCATTGTTTGGGTCATCATTTCTCCTATCATACTTCACCTCTTAGAATGTCTATTTTTAGAAAACCAAGTCAAACAGTTTAGGCTTCCTTGGTCAAGTATTTTACTGGAGTCTTATATCAGCATGGAGCGATGAGGAATCAAGGTTTTCAAGAGTGGGCGGGGCTTTAAGAACCTTCCCTATCTTCGACTCTTGATTTCATGAACTTCAGATCAGAATCTTAAATCCTGGTGAGGGTCTCGTATCTCATAGAGGGGATTATAACTTAGATCTGAGTCAGGATCTCATAACCCACATCAGTGATCAGCACAGTGTGCTCGAATTGGGCCGAAAGGCTTTTATCTTTGGTTTCGTAATAGCTGTGTCGAGAGTTGGGAATAGGGAACTCAACAATGGGAAGAGCTGTTTCGTTAATCATCGGCTCAACCGTAATAGCCCCAAAGGGGATCAGTTTTTGCCCTTTCCCTTTATGACCGAAGGAGGGAACAAAAGGATCTTCATGAAACTCTTTTCCAATCCCGTGGCCGCCAATTTCTTTCACCACATGAAAGCCTTTACGAGTGACAAATTTGTTGATGGCAAAGCCAATATCACCGACCGTTCCATTGGGGGTGATAGCTTCAATCCCCTTGTACATCGCAGCCTGGGCCGCCTCAGTTATACTTTTGGCTTTCTCTGAGACTTCTCCTACATAAAGGGTCACTGAAGTGTCTCCGTGGAAACCGTATTTATAAGTCGTCACATCCACATTAACGATATCCCCTTCTTTTAAGGGCGTATCATCTGGAACCCCATGGCAGATGCAATGATTGACCGAGGTACAGATTGATTTTGGGTAACCGAGATAGTTGAGCGGGGCCGGTTTGGCGTCATGGCTTAAGGTATAGTCGTAAACGATTTTATCCAGTTCATTGGTTGTAATTCCGGGCTTCACGAACTGAGTCACGTATTGAAGAGTCTGGGCCGCCAATTGGCAAACCTTTTCCATGGCTTTAATGTCGCTCGCTGTTTTTACGGTCATAACTTCTGCAATTTGAGGCTAAAGAGAGGAAAAATCAAGTCTTGCAGTTCTTTTTTTGGCCCTTGGGATGCAGAAATAACAAAGGAGCCGCGAGGGCTCCTTTGAAGAAAGGATTTTTTTCAAAATCCCACTGGAAACAAAAAAACTTATTTAAGGTGTTTGCTTACAAGTTTAGTCATTTCAAACATAGAAACTTGGTTTTTGCCGAAAACTTTTTTCAAGTTGGCATCAGCATTGATGTTTCTTCTGTTTTTAGAATCTTGAAGGTTGTGTTTTTTGATATAAGCCCAAAGACTTTTTACAACCTGTGTTCTTGGAAGCGGAGTTGTACCAACAACTGCTGCAAGATCAGCACTTGGAGTTAAAGGCTTCATAAAAGCAGCATTAGGCTTACGCTTAGTTTTTGCTTTTGTGGTTTTTTTAGCAGCTTTAGCTTTAGTTGTTTTTTTAACAGCTTTAGCCTTAGTTGTTTTTTTTGCTTTTTTAGCTGCTGGTTTTTTAGCGGCTTTTTTTGCTGCTGGTTTTTTAGCGGCTTTCTTCTTTGTTGCTTTCTTTGCGGCTTTCTTTTTTGCCATGGAATCCCCCATTGCTAATGGTTAGTTATTGTTTGTTACTTCTCATACAGTTCATAGATAAGTTGAGAGCGAGTCAACAAAAACTATTCACACTTTATTTTTTTTTATTTTTTCTCCGAGAGAATCCGAGTTTTTTCCCTCGAAGAGAGGTTAAAGACACTCGGAAAATTCCCCCTCTGAAAAATCTGATTTTTAACAGCAACCCCAATACAGTTCTACGTTTCACGAAGTTAGAAAACTGATTTCCCTCGGCAAAAAACACCCTTTCCCCTAGGGGAAAGGGCAAATTATTCCTATTAAGGAAAAACCGCATCATCCGATAAGAATGTATGGCTAAAGGGCGAGATTTTGAGCAAATTTTAAGGGAAAAGATGGGCAACACCCCCGAGCCACCCCCTCTCCACCCTCCCCAAAGGCCTTCGGCAACCCCAACTTTTGAGTTTCAAACACAGTTTTTTAACTTCACAAACTTCGTTTTTGATCGAAAACCAAAAGCGGAAAAGCCGCTTGAAAAGGCTTATCCCTTCAAACGAAAACCGGTTATTGTCAGCCCTACAAGAGTGACGAGTCTGCCTCCGCAGAAGATTCCGATGACCCCCTTTTCTTTTCAACAACTCAATCCCGAAGCTCAAAAAGCCTTCCACGACTTCCAAAAAATCGGAGCGAAACTCCCGACTCAAGACTTTACTTTGAACTTGGTCAAAAAAGAATACCGTCGACTTCTTAAGGCCTCTCACCCCGATCTAAACCCCCAGAAATTTAACTTGGAGCACTTTGCCTCTCTGCAAAAGAGTTTTAAGGTCCTTGAAAACGCCCTTCTTTCTCTCTCGTCCCCAATCCCACAAAAAAAATAAAAATTGATAAAAGAACTTTTTTAACCCGTTGTTCTGGTCTATAAGCGGGCTGGGTAAAGAGTTATTGGGAAATTTGGCTTTTTTTAGCCACAAAAGATCGGGTCATCGGGGTTATGTATTTAATTGGGATTCTATTCTCTCTTCAATTTATTTGGGCAGCCCATGAGATGAGCTCTGACGAGATCAGAGTCTTGCCCCCCCTTTCAACAAAGATAAGTACTTTTGATATTTCAGTCTATATCTCTGAGAAAAGCTCTTGGAACAAAAAAGAGGTTGAAGAGCGACTGATTCAAGCCAATCAGGTTTTTCAAACCTGTGGGCTTGGGATCGGACGAGTCTACTTCCATCGCTGGCTCCCTTCTCAACAACTGGTTCGTACCGATGAGATTATCAAAGAAAGCCCTTACTATGACGGAATGAGTGAAGCCGCTCGAAAATCCCTTAAAGTCACTCCCTTACAACTTTTTTATTTTGAGGACTATCTTGAGCCTTTTACTTACGGGGGTTCAGTTCCTTTGGCCGTTTACCCCGAAGATTACATCGCACAACATCTTCATAATACGGCGTGGTTCCCCTATCGATCGGCCCAGCGAAGAAAAAGCGCAAAAAGTTTTCAATACTCTGAAGAGGCCCACGAATTAGGACATATCCTCCTTCAAAAAGGACATGATCACAGCGGCGATGAAAATATAATGGCCAATAACTCGCAGAAAAGAATCCCCCATTTTTCTTTTGAACAGTGCCAAAATTTTCTTTTTCCCCGAACCTACAATACGTCGGACTATTGCTCTCAACAGTCCAATGAACTTTATCCCCTTCTTGCGACTTACTATAAGACTTATAAAAAAGACTATTATATGACGGACTGGTGCTCTCGCAACTCTCTCAATCTTGCGCAAGGGGCTTTGCAAGTCGGACTGGCTTCTCATAATGATTTACAAATTGTTTATACTTACATTTCCGAGAGTGCCGATCTCCTTAAGCCTCTTAAGGCTCGGGGAAACAACCCCCAATGGCGTTTCCATGTTTTTGTGCTTTCACAGGGTATGGTCCTTGATCTTGATTATAACAACAAACCAACTGTGATGAATCTTGAAGATTATCTCATTGATATGTGGGGAGATGAGCAACTCTCAAAGATGAGTTTTCAAATTCGAGGGCTCAATGACACTCCGGCCATCACTTATGCTGAATTTAAGAACAGTTTAAATGACCCTTTTTTTCCGGTCCTTAATGCACGGGAGCTCAAAAAATCTCACTCAGCCTCCTGTGAATTTATGACTTCTTCTATAAACTACTGAAATCAGAAGCAAAAGCGGACCCTCACTCTATTACAAAAACCAATAAAAAACTTTAATTCCTATTGGCAAGCGACTAACTTAAGAACTTCTGAACCATTATTAACTTAAAAATGAGGTCCCTTTGTTTTTATCTCTTATCATGGTCTCCTTGTCTTTTCTGTTCCCGAACTCCTTGGCTCAAACCTCCTGCGTAACCACCGAGCAGCTGATGGTGACTGATCCAGAAGTTGAACTAAAAACAATTTTCTACTCAACCCTTCGAAAAGAATCCGTTCGCATGGCTCTGGCCCTTTCTCCTATGGATGAGACTCCGGTCTACAATCTTTTAAAATGTGTTGAGCCCTCTCTTTTCAATATTGAAGAGGCTGATGTCTGGGAGCCAGAATCCTGTCAAACCTTAAGCCCCTTTTGGATTCCGCTTTTTAATGAAAATGGAGAGTCGTCAGATCTCACCCATCAGTTTGTCATTGAAATTGAAAAACAACTTCGTAAAAACTATGTGGAAGGTGGATTAAATACGGTCGCGGATAAAACAATTGATAATTTGAATGCACTGATGTCTGCAGGTTTAGGACTTGGATTACAATTCTACGCAAAAAAATACACCCCAAAAACTCGGTTAGGCAAAAACACAAGACGCTTTTTTAGACTGTCAGGCTGGGCCCTAATCGCGTCCGCCGCCTTCAGCGGACTGATCGACTTCACCCACCCTGCAATTCGAGATGTGAGACGACAAAATCTTATAGAAATATCTGAGTTGATAGAAGGCATTGATCGTGAAGTTTATTTTCAATTTGATGGGACCGACTCCGCCATTCAAAGAAGCCACACCATGGGAGTTATTTTTAACTCCCTCCGAGAGGCCAGTCACATTCTTTACCAACAAAACTGTAGCACCACCATTCGATAAAGAATGATTCTCTATGTCTCAATTTAACGGTTCTTACAACAAAAGGTTTACTAAACGACGCCAAAAGAAGAGCTCTTCGAGGGTTCAAATGGGTACGAACAAGCCTTTGGTTGAGATTTAAAAAGTGAGATCAGTTGTTCGTACTTCCCAAAAATAAACATTATATAATTACCTGCGGAGGTATTTATGTATAAAATAATTTTTTTATTAAGCCTGACTTTCTCATTGGTTGTTAATGCTGATCAAAAATCTGATGTTAATCAATCCTGCAGAGAGTACTTTGGCAAACAAATGCAAAACTATGTGAGCGAAGGCAAAGACACTGTCGATCCAAATATCAGTTCGTCTGAGGTTAAAATAATTGCGGCAATCGTATCTGACTACAAACGTTGCTGCAGCAAAGGGACGGCCAGTTGTTTTGATCAAAAGTTTGTTGGGAGTTATAAAATTCCAGCGATCCAAACTAGTGGATTTAAACCGACTCGCAAAAAAATTACCTGCGAAGTGGTGTCTGAAGCATCAGTCATTTGTGGTGGAGAGGTTTATCTTCATGAAACAAAAGGGGTTTTATCTTGTTCCCAACAAGATCGCTTGAACAGAGCAAAACCGGTTGATGATCAAGGAATGGGTTTAGAGTCAGGAAGTTCAAATTAAGCTTTTTAAAAAAGAGTGATTTACATTTGAATCTAATATTATTTCTAATAAGTAATTCCATTTTCAACTGAGAGACTAACTTGTTGGCCTCTCAGTAACCCCTGCCGCTACGGTACGAGCTTAGAGTTAGAGTCCGAGCAAAAGAATGTCTAAGACAAGAATGGGAAGAACTCGTATTTGATCAAACAACTGGAGCAATCATTTGACCTCTCTATTTAATCAAGTCCCAGAATGACTTAGGCTTTTAATCCATTAAGAAAGTAAGAAACTTGTTTTTTAATTTTTTTAACCTCACCCATATTCGAACTTAAGGCTAATCCCGCTTTATAGATCAAAACAAGTGTTGCCAGAGCTTCTAGATCTTTATCTTTTATAAAAGCTTTTAGATTTTTAATCACAGCTTGATAGGTTTGTTGGTTGTGACCCGCAATCACGTTTTTGGCCTCTTCGGGCAAGATAGAATATTCCCTGATGGAGTTAGCGACAAAGCAACCTTTGTTTTCTGCGTTCTCTGGGCCAAAAAGTAAAAAGTTTTCTAAATTTTTTTCGCCAAAGGGTTCTTTCAATAAAATTTCATGAAGACCACAATTTTGAGTGTACCAATGAATACTTTGAGCAAAAAGATCATCCTTGTTTTTAAATTCGCTGTATAAACCCGATTTGTTCACTCCGGTCGCTTGTTCGATGTCGGATAAACTTGTTTTTGAAAAACCCAGCTTCCAAAACAGTTGCACTGTTTTGTCTAAGACATCCTCTTTTTTGAAACATTTAAGTCGGCCCATAAACTAACATCTAGCATAAAAAACCGATCGGTTCAATTTTTTCTTGCCTCTTTCATTCCCTATCATTAAATTGAACCGATCAGTTCAAAAACTTAAACAAAGGGGATACATATGTCTGAAAAAAAACTAAATGGTAAGGTCGCGGTCATTACCGGTGGAAACTCTGGTATTGGATTAGCTACAGCTAAAACCTTTCTAGATAACGGTGCAAAAGTCGTCATTACGGCAAGAAGCAAAGACACCTATGCTAAGGCTAAAGCTGAATTTGGTGATAACTTCTCTGTCATTCAAACCGATGTCAGTAAAGTCGAAGATTTAGATCGCCTCTATTCTGAGGTGAAAACAAAATATGGAAAAATTGATATTTTATTTGCAAACGCAGGTGTGGCTTTATTTAAGCCCACTTTAGAGATCGATCCCGCTTTTTTTGACAACCAGTTCAACACCAACGTACGAGGCCTGTTCTTTACCGTCGCAAAAGCTTTGCCTTTAATGAATGAGGGTAGTTCGGTGATTTTAAATGCGTCGGTCGTAAGTAGTAAAGGTATTGCAGGAGCATCCGTTTACTCAGCCACAAAAGCTGCGGTAAGAAGTTTTGCCCGCTCGTGGACAGCAGAAATTCCAGTGTCGAAAGTCCGATTTAATGTCCTATCACCTGGTCCCATTGAAACTCCAATCTACAGTAAAATGGGAATGGCTGCAGCCGACGTCGCCGCCTTTGGTGAACACATGATGGGAATGGTGCCCGCCAAACGATTTGGAACGGCCCAAGAGATGGCCAATGTCGCTTTGTTTTTAGCCAGCAAGGACTCCAGTTATATCGCTGGTGCAGATATCATGGCTGATGGCGGTTATAGTCAGGTTTAAATAAAATGAATACACGCCGGTTCTTTCAAAGCCGGCGTAAGTCTTAACAGGGAATTAATCTGATAGTCTCTTTACCCTTCAAACCACTTTGAAAATGAACATTAATCGTTTTTTAATTTTCTGTAGCGGATTCTTCGTGGAGTCAGAGTATCAAGGCCCATGCGCTTTTTGTAATCCTCTTCCCATTCGGTGTAGTTGCCTTGAAAGAAATTAACTTGGGAATCGTTTTCAAAAGCCATAATGTGGGTGCAAATACGATCCAGGAACCAGCGATCATGGCTGATACAGACGACGCAACCTCCAAAATCAAGAAGAGCTTCTTCGAGGGCTCGCATGGTGTTCACATCAAGATCATTGGTGGGCTCATCCAGAAGAAGAACGTTTCCACCCGAGAGAAGAGTTTTGGCCATGTTCACTCGGTTTCGTTCACCGCCAGAGAGGACTCCGGTTTTTTTCTGTTGATCGCCGCCGTTAAAATTAAAGCGAGAAACGTAGGCACGAGAATTCATTTCTTTGTTACCAACCATAATGGTTTCGTGACCACCGCTGATTTCTTCCCAAATGGATTTGTTGGGATCAAGGGTTGAGCGATCTTGATCGACATAGGCGAGCTTGACCGTTTCACCGATCATAATTTCACCGGAATCTGGTTTTTCAAGACCACACATCATTTTAAAAAGAGTAGTTTTACCAGCACCATTGGGGCCGATAATTCCCACAATTCCACCGCGGGGAAGACTGAAGCTAAAATTATCAATCAAAAGGTTATCACCAAAAGATTTTGTGATATTGCGACCTTCAATTACAGTATTACCAAGACGTGGACCGGCCGGGATATAGATCTGCATGTCTTGAAGTTTTTCAGGTGTTGGATCTTTAAGAAGTGTTTCGTAGGCTTCCAGTCGAGCTTTTGATTTGGACTGCCGCCCCTTGGCCCCTTGTCTCACCCACTCAAGTTCTCTCTCAAGAGTTTTACTGCGTTTGTTTTCTTGTTTTTCTTCAACCGCAGTTTTTTTCTCTTTTTGCTCGAGCCAAGAAGTGTAGTTTCCTTTCCAGGGAATGCCCTCGCCGCGATCAAGTTCTAAAATCCAACCGGCGACATTGTCGAGAAAGTAGCGATCATGGGTAACGGCAATGACAGTTCCAGGGAACTGATGAAGATAATGTTCGAGCCATGCGACACTTTCGGCATCCATATGGTTTGTCGGCTCATCCATTAATAAAATATCCGGATTCGACAAAAGAAGTCTGCAAAGGGCCACCCGTCTTTTTTCTCCTCCTGAGAGATATTTGATCAAAGAGTCTTCTGGCGGGCAGCGAAGAGAATCCATCGCTTGTTCAAGTTTTGAATCAAGCTCCCATCCATCCTGAGCTTCAATACGCTCTTGAATCTGACCTTGTTTATCGATCAGTTTTTCCATTTCTTCAGGAGTTATGTTTTCATCACACATTTTCTCGCTAATTTCACTAAACATACGAAGATCATCGGCCAAAGGACCAACACCTTCCATCACAACTTCTTTCACGGTTTTTTCGGGATCAATTTCTGGCTCCTGTTGGAGAAAGCCTAATTTAAAGTCACGAGCAGGAAATGATTCTCCTAAAAACTCTTGATCGATTCCTGCCATGATTTTCAACAAACTTGATTTTCCGCTGCCGTTAAGACCAAGCACTCCAATTTTAGCGCCATAAAAATAAGACAAATAAATATCTTTAAGAACATATTTATTGGGAGGATAGACCTTAGAAACACCCTTCATTGTGTATATAATTTCTTCTGACATCTCATTCTCCTCTTTTTTAAATCTCAAATGAAATCAGAGCGATGCTCATTTTTTGATTTTTAAATTTTTCTTGTCTTCCACTCAAAATGTTCCTACGATCGTAATGCTCATGTCGATAAAGAAAAGTCAGACCTCACGATTAAAAAACACCCTTAACGAACTGGATTCGGCTCTGGAACAATGGGATAGCATTACCAATAAGCCCGCAGGAGAGCAAGCCCGCAGTGATTCTCCCGTCCAGCAGAGGGCCAAAAGCCTTCTCCAAGAACTGAGAGATCAGCTTAATGAGTTTGAAAATATGCACATCAGCAGCGAAGAAGAATCAAATCTGAATAAATAATAACCTAATTACATAATATAAATCATATAGAAATTAATGTTTATGATCTTTACCCAGACTCCCTTGACAGGAGGGAGTCTGAAATTTGATCTCTTGGTTCTTAGCTTCTAAATGGGTCAGAAGGCGCAAGGAGAGAGCGTGAAGACCTTGTTTAAATTCAAGAGCTAACAAATCATTGACTCTTCTTTGGCGCTGCACTCGGCTTAAATCAATAAACACATCGCTGACCACAAGCACTTTAAAATGACTTTCTTGACCCTTGCGACCCGCATGGAGATAGCTTTCATCGTCGATAACTAAAAAATCCTTTTCAGTTAAAGGCAGGCCAAGGCGCAATGATTTTTCGATATTTTGAGCTC
>JBGSSY010000226.1:0-14721 GCA_041736775.1 Bdellovibrionales bacterium
CATGGCTTTGTTTAGTCAAAATCGCACCAATTTTGATTACTGTTTGCAAAAAGCCAATGTGGGATTATTGAACTGGAACAGAACAACCAATGGTGCCAGTTCAAAACTTCCCTTTGGCGGGCGAGGAAAATCTGGCAATGATCGTCCATCAGCTCATTTTGCTGTTTATTATTGTACAGTCCCGGTGGCGAGCCTAGAAGATCAAACGCCCTTTGATAGTAGCAAATCTTTGCCAGGCATGAATGGATAGTCTTAATAGGTCTGTGGAGGCTTAAAAAATGGTTAAAAAGATACTGACCGCACTGACTCTATTGATTGTCGTTTTTGCGGTGACAAAATTAACCTTGGAATTTTACTTACAAAAAAAAGTGAATTTAACGTCACCTCTCATTTATGAAATCAAAAAAGGAGCCCACCTTGGGCTTATTGGTCAAGATCTTGCGGATAAAAATGTCATTACATATCCTGAGCTTTTTACTAAACTGGGGCGTTATTATGGTTATGCTTCTCGACTCAAGTTTGGTGAATATCTTATTGAGCCTCAAGATTCTTACCGAGATGTTCT
The DNA here is from genome assembly GCA_041736775.1 of Bdellovibrionales bacterium. Lineage (GTDB taxonomy): Bacteria > Bdellovibrionota > Bdellovibrionia > Bdellovibrionales > JAGQZY01 > JAGQZY01. Next base: position 566 of record JBGSSY010000226.1, read on the forward strand.
CGATAAAATCATCAGCGGCAAAACCCATCGCTATAAAATTACATTTGTTGAAGGGGACCACATTTATAAGTATGCCCGTCAAGTCGACGCACTTGGAATTGGTCGAAAAGAAGTCTTTTTAAAACTTGTAAAAGATAAAGCCTTTATCAAAAAGCTCATTGGCGAAGAGAGAAGAAGTTTAGAGGGTTATTTGTTTCCCGACACTTACTCGTTTTCAAAAAACGATGGAGAACGGGTGATCATAAGCTCCATGGTCAATAAATTTCTGAGCCAAATTAAAAAGTTGAACCTCAAAAAAACCCATTTGAACCGCCATGAACTGGTGACACTTGCAAGCATTATTGAAAAAGAAACAGGAGCAAGCTTTGAACGCCCCACAATTTCAGCGGTTTTTCACAACCGTTTGAGAAAGAGAATGAGGCTACAAACGGACCCAACCATTTTGTACGGTATTATGGATAAAACCGGTCGCGAAACCCTCAATATTCGAAAAAAAGATATTAAAGAGAGAACGGACTACAACACCTACGTTATTAATGGTCTGCCACCAGGTCCAATTGCAAACCCCGGTTTTGCTTCTTTGAAGGCCGCTCTGAGCCCAGAAAACTCGGACTTCCTTTATTTTGTCAGCCGTAATGACGGAACCCACGTGTTCACCACAAACTACAAAGATCATCTCGCGGCCGTTAAAAAATTTCAGCTCGATCCAAAGATGAAAGCGGGAAAGTCCTGGCGTGATCTTAATAAAAACCAGAATGGTTCTCCCTAAATGATCATACAATAATCCATTGAGCGGAAAAACGAGCAAACCCAAGAGAACTCCTTTTTTCTCTAAGAGGGCATGAGCGCTGGCTGATTGATGTTTTATAATGGCTTAGAGCCATTTTGTTGCTATAATCTTCTCATGAAGTGGGCCGGATTTTTATTTCTATTTTCAATTATTATTTCGGGACTCTTGCTGAATCCGACGATAAGAAAGCAAACGCGAAATTATTTCTTTAATAAGAACAAAGAAGTCCTTTCACAACTTGAGCTGAGTCGGGCCAACAAAAGCTATAAACTGGTTAAATCTCTATCACCCAAAGGACTGACAATCGATCTTTACCGAGTGAATAACGATGAAATAATGCTTCTTGACCACCATACTCTGACCGACAAAAAAGATGCCTATTACAAGTTTGGCCAACAAAGACACAATCTTTTTCTCAAAGATATTAATGAAGACGGTGCCGCGGAAATTATTTTACCCTCCCTCGATAAGAATATGAAAGCAAGACTCAATATATTTTCATTTGATTCAGAAAATGAAAAGCTGATTAAAGTCAGTCAACACTAGATAGCCACAAAGCTTATAATTTAAGAATGAAAGAGAGGTTTCGTCGTGACTGGTGACGATTCCTTCGGTGTGAGTAGTGTTTATGGCTTGTAAAGGTGTTGCCGTCAGAGAGGGTCATATTTCTGAGGCCAAGCTTCGTAGCCTCGATTTGTAAAATTTGAACGAGGTTAACCAGCCAATGATCTTTCTGATGGGGCGAAGAAACGAGGATCTTATTTTCTAGAGCATTTTTCCAAGAAATGAGGTGAGGTTTGAGAAGTGAATTAATACTTTGCTGATCAAGTGCAAAATGACTTTGGTGAATATGGGGCCCTACCCAAAGGGTGGCCGACGGACTGAACTGAGAAGTCATAAAAGCCTTGGAGAGAATTTTTTGAGCCAATCCTCTCCAGCCTATATGAAGGGCCCAAACCCGATTCTCATCCTCAATCATAACAGGCATACAATCGGCTGTTTTAATTAGAAGTGCGAGTTTTTTTTGCGATGAAAAATGCCCGTCAGCAGTCAGGGCAGAAGAACTTGCGGACACAATATGATTTCCATGAACCTGCTTAATTGTACAATAGGGTAATGAATAATGATTAAAATGGTTTTCAGTAAATCCTTGATGACCAAAAAAGATGAGAGAGTTTTTTCCTTGATGAACTTCTCCCAAAGAGGCGAGCTGGTTAAAGAGTTGAGTGGATAAATTCACTGAAGCCTCCCATCTCAAAAAGTTCTTTTAAGTCGGCCGGAAGAGGAGCCAAGAAATTCAAATTCTGATGGGTCGTCGGATGATTAAAACCCAATTCTCTGGCATGAAGTGCGAAACGTTGCATTTCAAGAATCAACTTTTTAAGATTTTGGTTTTTTAAACTCTTGGCCTTGTTCTTTCCATTATAAACTTCATCTCCCACAATCGGGTTTCCAGCCTGAGAAAGGTGAACTCGAATTTGATGAGTTCGTCCGGTCTCCAGTCGAAGTTCCAAAAGGCGAAAAATATTATTTTCTTTGAGGGTGTTGTAATGGGTGACGGCCCACTTCCCCTTTTCTTCTGCAGAGGAGGTAAAGCGCTGACGATTGTTGGGATCTCGAGTGAGAAAACTCTGAAGAGTGCCTTGAACTAATTTTTTATCATTAAAACAAAGGGCCCAATACCGACGATGGATTGTTTTTTTTAAAAATTGTTTCGCCAAATGATGATGAGCCTTTTCGTTTTTCGCTAAAACAAGTAAACCACTGGTGCCCTTATCGATACGATGGACAAGACCTGGTCGAAACTCATCCTTATTGGGTGAAAGCTGGGTTTTTCTATGAAGAAGGGCATTGATAAGAGTGTCAGCCTGATGTCCATAGGCGGGATGAACCACAAGGCCTGCGGGTTTATTGACAACAATCACATCGTCATCCTCAAAGATAACATCAAGAGGAAAATCATAAGGAGTGAGCTCGATATTTCGAGGAGCTTCCGCTTGGATCTCAATCAGATCACCCAATTGCATTTTGTAAGAGGCCTTTTCATGACGAGAATTGACCCACACTTTCTTTTCATCAATCAGTTTTTGACCATGGGATCTGGAATTTAGAAGTCCACATTGGACAAGCGCAACATCCAGTCGGAGCCCACTGAGAGCTTCGGCGACTCTAGCATTTTTTTTAAAATCATCCATTTTTTAATAAAGACATAAAAGAGGTCACCACTTTATCTTCGGGTAGACCCAAGACTCGACAGTATTGGATCACGTAACCTCTAACAAAAACGGGTGCCGGAAGTACAGAGAAATTATTATTTTCAATGGCATAAAGATGTCGAATAGCGATACAGGTAATTTTAGAAAATTCTGTGAGATCGATGTTTTTATATTCACGGATTTTTTTTAAAAAAAGCCCGTCAAAAATCTCTTGGTTCTTAATTTGATCTTCAACTTGATTGTTCACTTTGTACTGGCTAAACGCAGTGGTCGAATGACCCGCCGTCACGGCCTCATTGGAATTTTTATCCAACCCACGAAGGGGCATTGATGGTGTTAGACCCTCTGTTGGAACCAATGAAAGAGTAGACCCCTTGTTGAGGCCCTTGCTGGAAATTTCAGTATCATAGTTACGACGAGTGTTTGGATGTCCAATGACAGAGTAGGCCTCTTCAATAACATTGATCCAATCAAGGGCTTCGGTTTCGGAGAAAACTTGAAACAGATTAGGATTTGAAAGAGAGTAGGTTTCTCGGGCGTGAACATAGGCTTGATAAATTTTGTCTTGAGTTGCATCGGGTGCAACTTCTAAAACTTCATAATAATTCCACGTTTGTGCCGACATACAGTATTAAGGTTAGCACAATGAAAACAAGAATAGGTAGATGTGTTAAAAAATTAAAAACGCAAAGCGTAAATAAGACTAAGGTCGAGTTTGTGATTTTTCTAAATTCTCTTTCTGTTTTTCTTCAGCACTCGAGTTTTTAACATAGAGTGGATGAAGGTTTTCCCAAGATAATTCAAGATCAGAATTCCAATTTAAAAGATCTTTAAGTTGTGATTTTTTCCACTCTTCTTTTTGTAAAATAAGTTTTGTGACATCGGGGCTGATTCGATTTTTATATCTTTCAAGTCCGCTTCCACAAAGGGTTTGGGGCTCACGAATCACCTCAGCGAGACGAGTGATTTCAACCACTTTGTTTTCCCAAAGTGAAGTGAGTCGAGAGTTTTGATATTCATATTGAGAAAGAAATACTGAATTTTTCTGTGCGTCGACACAGGCTAATATTTTCTTGTTTCTCTCATCACAGCGAAGTGCAAGAAGCTCTAGGGTGCTGATGGGAACAAGTGGAATCCCGAATGAGTATGAAAGCGTTTTTGCAAAATTAACCCCCACTCGAATTCCAGTAAAACTTCCTGGGCCATTGACACAGATTATTTTTTTGATCTCATTGGGCTTAACAGATGAGAACGCGAGAAGCTTTTGAAAGTATTCAGAAATAACTTCACTGTGCGAAAATTCTTTTTCCCAACATTGAGTGGCAATGACTTTTTGATCTTTGAATAAAATCATTTCGCCATGGGCTTCACAAGTATTGACTGCTAATTGCATAAATTCTTTCGTAACTCTGTTTGGATTTCAAGGGACTCAATTCTTTAAAAATTAAGAGCCAAATAGTCTTGTAAAATCATTAAATAGGGCAAAGGCCATCAGAAAAAGAATTATTAAAAAACCAATCTGTTGAGCCACTTCAATTTTCTTAAGACTTATCGGGGCCCCTTTGATCGCCTCCAATGTAAAAAGAACGAGATGTCCACCGTCTAAAATGGGGATGGGCAAAAGATTGAGTACAAAGAGATTGATCGATATAATAGCCATAATTTTAACAAAAGCATTAAGACCAATATTCCAACTTTGTTGCGCCACTTGGCCAATGGAGATGATTCCGCTAATGTTTTTTGAAGAAACTCGGTTTTGCACAATCCGCACAAAACTAAGGAGTGTCACTTTCGTCCAATGATAAGTTTGATCCCAAGCTCGACTGATGGACTCTTTAAAGCTGGTTGATTTCCAAAGAAAGGTGTGGGGAACAGCAAACAATGAGGGAACAACTCCTATTGTAAATCGATTCTCCGTTTCACCGTACTGACCCTCAAGACTATTCATAAATGGAACAATAGAAAAAGTTCGACTCTCGCCTTCGCGCAAAACCTCAATAGAGAGTGGTTCACCATCGGGCTTAAAAGTGCTGACCTGTTTAACAATATCATCAAAGGAAATAATATTTTGCCCATTAATATTAATGATTTGATCTGATTTTATAATCCCAGCTTTGGCGGCCGGACTGTCTTCTTGCACTTCGGCAACGACCGTCTGAGGAATAAAGAGACCAAAATCTTGATCTTTGATCTCATCCCCTCGAACTCGAATCGTCAGATCTTTAAAGTCTTTAAGGTCACGAATATTATTAAATCGACGAATCTTAAGTTTGGTTTCTGGGGGGCCAGAATAAAGGGCTTCGGTTAATGTCGGTTCAATATCTTTAAACCATTCCAACTTTTCATTTTCAATTTCAAGAATACGATCCCCATGACGAAGCCCAGCAAGGTGAGCCGGGCTGTTGTGATGGACACCCACTACGGGCAAGTGAAGTTGTGGACTGAGTCCTTTAATTTTCCCAATACGGTCAGCTGTTGAAAAGAGATTATCGTTGTCACTTGAAGCCGGAGTGACAGTCATATTGAGTGTCTCGTTCTGTCGCTGAATTTTAAATTCCAGATCTTTATTCGCCGATTTTTCAATCACTTTTTGGACCTGATCCCAAGTTTGTATCTCAAGATTATTGATAGCGAGAATCTGATCATAAGGCCTAAAGCCTTTTTCAAAAGCAAAAGTGTTAGGAGCAATTTCTCCAACCATTGGGCTTATAGCCTTGTCACCTAATTGAGCCAGGAAATAAAAAAGAAATCCCGCAAAGAACAAATTCATCAGCGGACCCGCTAAAACAATGACAATTCTCTGACCCACAGGTTTATGAAGGTAAGAAACCCTGCGCTCACTTTCGCTCACTTCTTTACCTGGCTCATCGCCAAACATTTTAACGTAACCACCCAAAGGCAATGCCGAAATACAGTAAACCGTCTCACCCCAAACAAATTTAAAAAGCTTAGGACCAAATCCCAAACTAAAAGTTTCAACTCTGACCTTATAATACTTTGCCGCCAGGAAATGCCCCAGCTCATGAACAAAAATCAAAAGTCCAAGCAGAACAATCATTGGAACGATGTAACCCAAACCCTGATTTAAAAATGAAGTGATACTTTCAACCATAGACGAATTCTAACAACCAACCCCCCCAACCTCAACCCGAAATCCCCCACGCCACTTAAATTCAGACCCAACCGTCGGACCTTCTCCCAATGTCGGTCTTTTTGAACTTGGTTTTGTGACGGTCATCAACGGGGCACAGCTCCTGCTTGGCCAGCATCAGCCCCTTTGGGGCTGAGCGCGTCACGCTTGCTGGAGCCCCTTATGATGTCCGCCACAAAACCAAGTTCAAAAAGACAGAAGAAGTTTAATTCTCACAAAATTAATTTCTAAAGTGTTCTTCACTAAAAGTTTAACCTTCTGCTGGCTATTTATTAAAACTCTCAATCGCCACCGTCATAATTTCTTAGTTTAGTTTTTTTGGAATTTTGTTTTAAATTTTTTGAAATTTGTTTTTAGGGTGACATCTAAAGGGGCTCCAGCAAGCGTGACGCGCTCAGCCCCAAAGGGGCTGATGCTGGCCAAGCAGGAGCTGTGCCCCGTTGAGGTCACTCTAAAAACAAATTTCAAAAAATTTAAAACAAAATTCCAAAAAAATTAAACTAAGAAATTAAAAACAAGAAGATAAATAATGGGAGCTGCGAAAAGAAGCCCGTCGATGCGGTCAAGAATTCCACCGTGACCGGGCATAATTTGGCCCGAATCTTTAACCCCGCAGTGGCGCTTCAGCATAGATTCAAACAAGTCTCCGACTTGAGAAAAGAGAGAAGCCATCAGGCAGGCAAGAAAAACAACGGTGAGAGAAGCATCAGGTTTTTGTGTGAAAACAAAATAGGTTGCAGAAATTGAGCCACCAAGAAGTCCAAACGCCGAACCCTCTAAAGTTTTTTTGGGAGAGATCATGGGGGCGAGAGGGTGTTTACCAAAAAGTCTTCCGCCGAGGTAAGCAAAGGTATCGGTCATGAAACTCACCAGCAGCAAAGTGATAAAGAAGAGATAGCCCGACCGTTCAAGGCCCAGACTGACCAGGCCAGTAAAGACTCCGCAGTAAAGAATGCCCACGGTCCACATTGAAAGATTATTCATTCGAACCGAAATTTCTTCTTTGGAGCCGAGAATAAAGTAGGTGGTGAGAAAAACAAAATAACTGATAAAGACGAGTATTGATTGGGAGTAAAAACTAAAGCTGAGATAAAAAGCAAAGCTAATACAAACAAAAAGTGCTTGAATGACTCGGCTTTTGGACTCGATCATTTGTGAAAATTCAATGCAGCCGATAAAAGTGACCAGAGAACAAATGACCAGAAGGCCAGTGATGGAAAAGTAATAAGCAATGGCAATCAGAAGGCCGAGTCCAAGAAGAGCGGAAAGTGCACGGACAAACATCAAACAACCATCCTAATTGGATAAAAGAGAAGAGGGTGGATTTTCTGTTTTTTCTTGGGAATGATTTTGTTGGGAGTCCACTTTGCCAAAACGGCGCTCTCGGGCTTTAAAAGCTTTAAAAGCTTGATCAAAGTCATCGAGAGTAAAATCGGGCCAAAGCACATTGGTAAAATAAAGCTCCGAGTAAACAGACTGCCAAGGCAAAAAGTTAGAAAGTCGCCATTCGCCGCTGGTTCTGATTAAGAGATCAGGATCCGAGACGGGAGAGGTTTGCAGCATATTAGAAATAAATGTTTCAGTGATATCTTCAGGTGAAATTTTATGCTCATAAGCGAGGGCACAGATATTTTGAACCGCTTGAGTGATTTCTTGGCGACCGCCATAACTGAGAGCAAAAGTAAGAACGAGTCCGGTATTTTGAGCTGTGGCCACCATGGACTTTTCAACTTCTTTACGAACATTTCCAGGAATTTTATTCAGATCGCCAATGCAACGAAAGCGAATATTATTTTTAACCAGGCTCGCTCGTTCTTTAACAATGTAGCGAGCGAGAAGCCGCATTAAAAAATTGACCTCTTCAAGGGGGCGCCCCCAATTTTCTTCACTGAAGGCATAGAGAGTCAGAGCGGAAAGCTTTTTTTCAACAGCCGCTTCAACGATTTTTTTTGCGACTCGAGCCCCTTTAATGTGACCAAATATACGATCACGACCGCGGAGCTTGGCCCAGCGACCATTACCGTCCATGATGATGGCAACATGTTGAGGGGATTGGGTCGTATTCATCATAAAGTCATTATGTCTTTTTCTTTTTCAGCGGCGACCTTATCAAGATCTTCAATATATTTATCCGTCATTTTTTGAATGATATCTTGATGGGCCTTACTGTCATCTTCGCTAATTTCTTTGTTTTTAAGAGAATTTTTTAAAAGATCATTAGCATCACGACGGGCCATGCGAACAGCCACCCGAGCATCCTCAACCATCTTCTTGGTTTTTTTAACCATGTCCTTGCGACGATCCTCAGTGAGTTCAGGAAGCTTCAATCGAATCACTTTACCATCGTTGATGGGAGCCATACCGAGATCACCTTTTACAAGAGCTCCTTCGATCGCCTTAAGTACGGATGTTTCCCAGGGTGTAATTAAAAAGCTACGCGCATCGGGACAACTGATCGAAGCCACTTGATTCAGAGGAGTAGGGTTACCGTAATATTCGACTCGGACTCCATCGAGCATAGAAACTTGGGCGCGGCCGGTGCGAACTTTTTTAAATTCTTCAGCTAATCCAGAAACAGCCTGTTTCATCTTATTTTCAGTTTCAGTTTTGAGTTGAGAAAACTCCATAAATCTCCTCGTCGTTTATGAATGAATAATTGAACCCACAGTTTCGCCTTTAAGGACTTGAAGGATATTTCCTTTTTCCATAAGTTTGAAAATCACGATGGGCATGTTGTTATCCATACAAAGACTAATTGCCGTTGAATCGATCACCTTAAGGCCTTGGCTTAAGGCCTCATGGTGTGTGACTGATGCCATACGTTTGGCGTCGTTAAACTTTTTGGGATCTTTATCGTAAATACCATCAACACTTGTGGCCTTAAGAATGACTTCAGCATTGATTTCCATGCCACGAAGAGCAGCGGCGGTGTCTGTGGTGAAATAGGGGTTTCCCGTTCCAGCAGCAAAAATCACCACTCGCCCCTTTTCAAGGTGTCGAACGGCTTTTCGTCGAATGTAGGGTTCTGCTATTTGAGCCATGGAGATCGCCGATTGAACTCGAGTTTCAACACCCAATGTTTCAAGAGCGTCCTGAAGGGCGAGAGCGTTGATACAAGTTGCAAGCATTCCCATATAATCACTGCTGGCTCGATCCATACCCTTGGCCGCAGCGGCAACACCTCGAAAGATATTGCCGGCACCAATCACAACACCCAGCTGGATGTTGTGGTGGTTGACCATTTTAATTTCATTGGCCACTTGCTTAATCGTATCAACGTTAATCCCATAACCTTCATGTCCGGCAAGGGCTTCACCACTGATTTTAAGAAGGGCTCTTTTGTACTTTGGTAGACTCACGCAAGAGTTCTCCCCGATTAGTTATTAATCGCAGCGGCCACTTCTTCAGCGAAGTTACCGGTTTTCTTTTCAATACCTTCACCAAGCTCAAAACGAGCAAAGCGACGAATGACAAGGTTTTCACCAATTGTAGAGGCCGTCGATTTAAGGTGATCAGCAACAGTAACGTCGGGATTTTTTACGAACTTTTGTTCCATAAGGCAGCTTTCAGCGAGCCATTTTTTAATTTGGCCCTCAACGATCTTTTGGATCATTTCTTCTTTTTTGCCCTCTTCACGATTTTTCGCAATTAAAACATCTCGTTCTTTTTGAATCACATCAGGAGAAACATCTTCGACAGAAACGGCCAATGGATTTGTGGCGGCGATATGCATAGAGATGTCGTCGGCTAATTTTCTAAAGTCGGGGTTTCGAGCAACAAAGTCTGTTTCAGAGTTCAGTTCAAGAAGAACACCAATTCGGCCAGCACCATGAATATAACTAGTAACAACACCCTCGGCAGCAATACGGCCGGATTTTTTGGCCGCTTTGCTGAGGCCTTTGGCGCGAAGCCAGTCAACCGCTTTGTCAAAATTCCCTGAAGTTTCCTCCAGGGCTTTTTTACAATCCAGCATACCAGCACTTGTTCTTTCTCTGAGTTCTTTTACCATTTGTGCGCTAATAGACATGTATCGATCTCCTTACTCTTGAACCGGGGTTTCGTCTTCAGCGGGAACCACATCAATAGATGACGCTTCAACTTCGACTTCATGTAAAATTTCAATTTCATCAGCAGTACCAGCGGCCACAAGTTTACGACCCTTGCTCGCCTTAACAACCGATGGGCCGGCTTTAGTCTCAACAGCTTTAACAACTTTTTTCTCTTTTTCTTTAACTTCCGCTTCAACGTCAGATTTTTTATCTGTTTGAGTGCGAAGCTTTTGCTCCCACTTTTTAGCTCCAGCAATATAAGCATCAGAAATCAAAGCGCAGAAAAGTTTGATCGATCGAATAGCATCATCGTTACCGGGGATAGGATATTCAATCTCTTCGGGATCTGAATTGGTGTCGCAAATTCCAAAAACATTCATATTGAGGTTTTGCGCTTCTTTGACGGCGATATGCTCTTTAGTGACGTCGACAATAAAGATCATCCCAGGGGGTTCTTTCATGTCGCGAATACCTTCAAGGTAATCATTGAGTTTGATATATTCTTTTTCGATGCTGGATCTTTCTTTTTTAGAAAAATACTCAAGCTCACCCTTTTCGCGCATTTGATCGATTCTTTTGAGGCGATCAATACTTTGTTTAATGGTCACGAAGTTAGTGAGTGTTCCGCCGAGCCATCTTTTGGTCACATAAAACTGACCACTTCTTTTGGCCGCTTCTTGAACCGCTTCAACAGCTTGTTTTTTAGTGCCGACAAAAATCATTTTTTTGCCTTGAGCGGCGTATTCTTCAACAGCAGCTAAAGCTGTTTTTGTCATTTCCAATGTTTTTTGCAAATCGATGATGTGAATGCCACCGCGATCGCCGAAAACATAGGGTTTCATTTTTGGATTCCATCTTTGTGTTTGATGGCCGAAGTGTACGCCCGAATCGAGCATGTCTTTAATGGTAACCATGTAGTCCTCCTGTCTGGTTAAACCTCCCCCTCAGCAAGAATTCCATAGGGAACACCAGTTGAGTTCTAAGGGGTGTGAATTACTGCTAAAAATCCTTATTTGTTCCCAAAGATCAAAAGATAATGGGGGACAAAATCAAAACTTTTAACAGTGTCGTGTAGTTAGCATGGAGCGCTTGGCGCGGCAACATCGATTAGGGATTCAGCATCCTTTTTTTCGGAGCTGACAAAGACTTGAGCGGCATGGAAACCTAAATACCCATCATGCGCCCAACCAAATTCACGCCCACTGAGGGCAGTATAAACAAATAAATTATTGAAATTATTAACTTTTCCAGTTTTTAAATCAGCTTTCTCCATATCGGCAAAGACCTGATTTTGGATCATAATGTGTTCTGGGTCTGAAGAATCGGTGTTCTCTTGATAAAAAGCCCGTCGCACCTGTTTTTTAATTTCTCTTAAGGTCATGCCCGTTGTTTCGGGGTCGACCGTGAGTTCGGCTGGCAAATAAGATTCCCAGCGTGAAATCACTTCGTCTCCAAAACGGCTAAAAACTCCGAGGCAAGCCTGCTCTTTGGCCCCTTTAAGAAGATAAAGTTGATCAGTTTCAAAGGTGGCGGGAGGGTTGAGGTGATGAATAATAAGACTGACGCTAGAGAACCATTTCAGTTTCCCCATTTGGCTGGCCAGCTTTTTGACTTCAGGACCAATTTTTTCAAAAAGAAAGGGAAGGCGATCAAAAAAATGGAAAGACTCACCGCTCACAATAGTTTTTCCATTCAGAGTGACGTTTTCAACTTTTCCGGTGTGATAACTGATATCGGTGATTTCTTGATCGAGAAATAAATGTTCTTGAACGAGAGCTTCGGCGGATGACCACGCCTCTTCGGGTGTCCTATGAAATCGGGCGTATTGAACTTGGCAAAAATATGAAACGGCATCCATTGAATCCACTTTATGATCGCCAAAACCCATAAAACTCTTAAATTGGCCCTTATCAAAAATCAAAGGAGGACCAGAAGCCGCACTCATTTCTCCCCATAAACCAACAAGGGGTGAGAGTTTAGATTCATCGATGAGTGAGTTCATAGGCAATCGAGTAAAAACCTTTTTATCGAGAGAAGGAATCATCTTAAAGGCGGTGTTTCCGATGTGTTGTGCATCTAAAAGACAGAAACTTTGATTCTTGATCGCAAGTTCACGGGCAAACATAAGGCTAGCAAAATTGTAACCGATGATAACGTGATCGTAGGACTTCTTAAGTTTTTGTGAGGATTCCATACTTATAAACTTGAAGAATCTGGTCTCGCTGGCAAGTTAAAAATCATGGCGAGAAGACTTGCCACTGCGCGCAAGAGTGAGCGCACCAGAGGTTTGAGCTTTGGATTTTGATCCAGAAAAAGGGCTACTGAAGGAGAGCGACGGTAATAGTTCATCACAAAGACTCGTCCCAAAGTGTTTTGCTTAAGGTATTGATCTCTAAATTCACAAAGAAGTCTTACGGTAGGATCAGTGCGAGTATTAAAGGCACTATTGGCCACAAAACATCGACTGGCACTGCTGTCACAAAGCTTTAACAGATAACGAAAGTTGGTGGCGTTTTTACCCTGTCGAACCTGTAACTCGGCTTTGCGGACAATGGTGTTATACATCGGTGAGAACCGCAGAAACTTGGCCAGCATTTCAGCCGACTCCCTTTGTTTATCAGCAAATTTTATATGGGAATCATAGATCAGCATCAAGTCCCAAAGGACCGACACGATAATAGTAATTTCTTTTGGATTGTCAGAGAACTGAGTAGGAACAAGATCCGTCTTCTCTTTTTCAAAAGCCATTGTGAGAATTTTAAGATATTTTTCATAAAGAATGGCTGAATTGGCATACTCACCATGTTGAAAACTAGCTCGTGCCTGCTTAACAACGTCAAATCGGACTTTCCAAAGGCTGTTGAGGTGATGGATTTTGGCTTCTTCTTTTGCTTTAAGTTGTGACCCAAGGCTGGCGGACTTTTTTAAAGTTTTTAAACAATTTCCACAAACAAGGCTGGGGATTTCAGTGGAACCACTACTGGCCAACGTCAACTTTAGTCCTGAATCAACCGTGACGAGGTTTGGACTCTTCACTCCACAGTTTTGACAGGTGGTTAAATCAGAGATTTCTTTATTACTTAAATCACTCATCGTATCGATATATTAAGACATCTTTTTGAATTTTGTAATACCAAATGAAAAACCAATCTTTAGGCCTAAAATAAAACCCAAATTCTGTTGACGAGTCCATAAAAAACTAATGAAAAAAGAGGTTTCAACGCGAAGTAGAGAAAAAATATAAAACGTGAGTAAATAAAAATTATCATTGCATAATGAACACATTCGCGAAAGATTTTTTCTGAATTCTGAAAACTAAAGCAGGGTGTAAGGATCAACATCCAGGGTGCCCTTGGATTTTTTAAAATTTTCTTTAATAAAAGAAAAAGCTTTGCTGCCAATGAAGTTGATCACCTTATAGTCGGTGGCTTTAATCAACAGATGGTAGCGGTAGCGGTTTTTAATTCGAGACAGTGGGGCTGGAGTTGGTCCTAAAATTTTGGCTTGTTTAAGGCTGTCGAATTGAGAAATCAATTCTCTCAGATAGTGCGCAAGGGCGTGAGCCTCAGCAATAACTTCTTGTTCGCGCAGGCCAGAAAGCCTAATCGCGGTTAATTTTCCATAGGGCGGATACTGAAAAAATCGGCGGTGCTCAAGCTCGGCGTTTTTGTGGTTTTTGTGTTTTACAGGATAAAGGTGACTGACTCCCAATGTGGCTTCAGGGCTCTTTCAAGAGATGCTGCCAAAAAGATAAACATTACTGCCGACAGAATGGAGCACGCTGCAGACTTCTTTTCAGAAACAATGAGAAATAAACTTAAATATAAAGAAGTCCCTGTTACTGTGATATACGATGAGTACGCCCTAAAAAAAGGCCAAAGCTGGACCCGCGGGTTCAACATAGGGATGAAGATGCTTTTCAGGAAAATGGTGAAATAAATGCTGACAAT
>JBGSSY010000235.1:0-7613 GCA_041736775.1 Bdellovibrionales bacterium
TTTTTCTTCTTTAAGGTTTTATATACGGGAAATAGCAGATAAACTCACTGCCCATTCCAGGTGCACTTTTTAAGTCCACCCCTCCTTCGAGCTTTTGCAAAGCATGACGAACAATAGAAAGACCGAGACCTGTTCCTTTAATAAACTGGGTTTTATCATCCCGAATTCGGTAAAATCTCTCAAAAATTCGACTCTGATGATAACTTTCAATTCCAGGACCATTATCTTTAACACTGAGGAACACCATATTGTCTTTGAGGCCCCAATGAATGCGTATATCAGAATGAGGGGAACAGTATTTGATCGCATTTTCAAAAAGATTAATCAGGACATGCTCAATCAAATCCGGAAAACTCAATAACTCTTCCACTTCATATTTCACTGTCAGCTGATGATGTTTCTCATCCAGATTTCCTTTGAGATCTTCAATAACACTTTCGGTCAGAGCCCGGACATCAACATGAATACGATTTTGAATCTCTGTGGATTCAATTTTAGAAAGTTGTAAAAGGTCAGAGACCAGCCGATTGAGCCGATTGAGATTATTTTCAACCACATGAAATGCCTCTTCTGTGCCTTTAACTTCTCGACAGGAGTCCTTAATCATATTGAGGTAGCCTTGAATCGAAGTGAGAGGGGTTTTGAATTCGTGAGAGGCGTTAGCCACAAAATCAACCCTCACTTTTTCAAGTTTTTTAAGCTCCGTAATGTCATGAAAAATAGCGACAGCTCCATGGGATTTATGTTTCCCCTCATCAAAAAAAGGCGAGATCGAAATTTTATAGAAATGTAAACTTGAGTCGGAAGAAAGTTCGTGAGTGGTTTGCAGCCACTGGGATTTATTCTCTTTAAGGGCTTTTACAAAACCCTCAATGATATTGTGATTTCGAATCACTTCTTTAAGTGGCTTTCCCCAATGCCCTTCTTCTTTTTGATCGAAAAAAAGCGCCATAGGAGCATTGTAGTATCGGATATTCATGTCCGAATCGATCGCTAAAACCGGATCATTGGCGGCAGTAATAATAGCTTCAAGCTCTCCCCTCTCTTTTTCAATTTCTGCTTTTTTTCGTTTGAGGTCTTTTGAAATCTTATTGAGATTAAGATCGAGCAAATACCACTCCCCACGACTTTCTTTGATGACATTGCTCTTTTTTTGTTTGTACTGACCTTTTTTGATCGACTTGGCTTTGCCAATAAGAATATCTAAGGGAGAGAAAAAAATTCGAATGAATAAAAGACTAAAAACGACTGCAAAAAGGAGGCAAAACCAAAAAGAGACAACCAAAGTTTTGTCTAAATTATCCATGATTTGAAGAGAATCAAGTTCACTATTATTCAATTGACGATGGAT
The DNA here is from genome assembly GCA_041736775.1 of Bdellovibrionales bacterium. GTDB lineage: Bacteria > Bdellovibrionota > Bdellovibrionia > Bdellovibrionales > JAGQZY01 > JAGQZY01. The sequence continues at coordinate 1,352 of JBGSSY010000235.1, forward strand.
ATATATTCTTAAGGTGGTGCCAATAAACAGAAGACCCAGAATAGAATAAAAGAAAAGCCAGCGGAAGGCACTCCAACTGATGGAGCGAACATTTTTAAGAAATATCATCTTTAACTCGGTAACCGATTCCGCGAACGGTTTCAATAATATCACCATGGGGACCGAGTTTCTTGCGGAGTCCAAAAACATGGGTATCAATTGTGCGGCCAATGACAGTTATTCCTTCACCTTGAACCTCTTCAATCAATTTAGCACGGGTTAAAACACGACCTCGGTAGTCAAGCATCGTGGTGAGTAACTTAAATTCCGAAGGAGTGAGATTCATCGGTTCATTATCGAGAAAAGCTTTATAGGTTTTAAAAGAGACTCTCAGGGGCCCAACACGAACCTCATCACTTTCTTGTGAGTAATTTGTATTTTTTTGATTGTCGCCCCCAGTTTGACGATTCAAGCGGCGTATGAGAGAGGCCATCCGAGCTTTAAGAATATCAGCGCTAAAAGGTTTGGTCATATAATCATCAGCCCCGGCATTTAAACCTTCAACCACATCCTGTGGATCCGACTTGGCTGTTAACATCAGAATTCCCACATTTTTCATGGTATCAATTTTTCGGATGAGCTGAGAGATTTCAATTCCGCTTAAGCCCGGTAGCATCCAATCAAGAATAACCGCTTGATAATTTTTTTTGTTGAGCAGGGATAAGGCTTCTTCTCCAGAAAGCACATGGTCTACTTGATAGCCCATATTGGTTAATTGCATTTGCAAAAGACGACCAATATCCATTTCATCTTCAACCACTAAAATAGACTCATTCATGACCTTCTCCTTTATGCCTTGTGTTTTTAACATTCATCATTTCCTGTCTAACGTCCTCACCACTGATTAAAAAAATCACCTCTTCAGCGATGTTCGTGGCATGATCTCCTAGTCTTTCTAGATTTCTAACAATCGTAAAAAGTTCTAAATGAGCCTCTAGGGTTGTATTCGACAACTTTAAAGCTGATTTAATCTCCAGCACCAAACGATCTCGATAATCATCGACCGTCTGATCCATGGTCAAAACTTCAAGCGCCATTTTTTTATCATTTTGCATCAGAGCATCTAATCCTTTGCGGATCATAAGCCGAGTGACATCTGACATTTTTGGAATTTCACTGGCCATTGTGACTGGCGAGAAGGATAAATATTTTTCTAATGAATACGAGATACTACAAGCCAAATCCCCCATGCGCTCAAGATCAACACTCATTTTTGTCGCTACAATAATCAGTCTTAAATCACTGGCCACTGGAGACTGTCTGGCCAGAAGCTTAAAACAATCATGATCAATCTTTTTATGAAATTCATTGATTTCATTTTCCAATTCAAAAACACGTGAGACTTGTGATAAATCCCTTTTAGCTAAAGCCTTGGTGGAGAGCAGAATCGCTTCTTCTACACAGGAGGCCATTTGGTAGAGGTTTGATTTTAGTTCGTTTAAATACTGCTGTAAGAGTGTGTCCATAGCTCCTCTATCCAAATCTTCCTGTTAAAAAGTCTTCTGTCCGATGATCTTTAGGGTTCATAAATAAATCAGATGTTTTTCCAATTTCAATCAGTTCACCATTGAGCATAAAAGCGGTGCGATCAGAAATTCGCGCTGCTTGTTTACGACTGCTGGTGGTCATAATCAGAGTTACTTTTTTAGAGTACTCTTTAATAAACTGTTCAAAAAGCATTGTGTACTGCAATCCCAAGACTGAGGTGGGCTCATCCAAAAGAATGACTTTGGGTTTGAGAACCATGATCCTTGCCAGACATAACATTTGTTTAACACCCAGAGAGAGTTTTGCCGGACTTTTATGAAGGGAGTCTTTAAGAGGTTCCCAGAGATCCAGTTTATTCAGAGCTTTTTCGACCGCAACACCAATTTCAGCCCCCGACTCAACTTGATTAAGCCTTAAACTCAAAGCAATATTTTCAAATACACTGAGATGCTCAAAAAGTGTTGGCTCTGAAAAAATCATAGCGACTTTTCTACGAAGGGCAAAGAGATCAAACTGGGGTTCATAAATATTTTGCCCATCAAAATAGACCTGACCACTCACGACAGAACCAGCCTTTTCTTCAAAAAGTCGGTTCAGGCAACGTAGTAAAGTGGATTTTCCACTCCCGCGTGGACCAATAACACTGAGAATTTTGTTCTCTTCAACATTAAAATTAACGCGATGAAGAACTTGCCTTGAAAAAGACCAGGCTTCAAGGTCGACGGATCTGAGAATGGAATTAGACATTGTCCACCTCACTAAACTTGGCTTTCTCATCAAAAATCAGTCTTAGACTATGAAAACAAATAATGATTAAAAACAAGGTACTCAAAGTATCCGGCGAAGTTCTAAGATTGAAAAAAAGCTGGGTAGCAATGAGTTGAGGACTATTCTCGTCAAAGAAACCAAGGGCCACAAAGGGAGTGACGAGCCCTAAAAGGAGAAAAAACACTGCAATAACATGATAGAGAAAGGTTTTATAAAATCGTCGCCAATAAATATAGTAAATGATTTGAAAGACATTAAGACCAAGAGACTTAGCTGATTCAAGATGAAAAATTTTAACTTCACCAAGAAGACTCACCCATCTTTCTGTCAGGCGAGAGATCGCCAAAAGAATATAAATTAAAAAAACGGCCGTGGGCGTTGCTCTTAATACAAGCGTAATTAAAAGCCCAAAGAGGAGAAGCGGGAATTCCCCTGTGATTTTTAAGAAAGATTTAAGAAATGAAATCCCCATGGGGTGTTGATCTGAAATAATAAAAAAAGTGAGCGACCCCGCAAAGGGAATTGCAATTAAAACGGCTGGTATGACAAAAATGACTGTGCTTTTAAGCCATTGCAAGAGGGTTTTAAAATCCGCCATACCCTGCTCAAGTAAAATATGTTTGAAGGTGAGAATCACAATGATCAAATAAATCAGAGCGCAGACAATCGCCAGCGAGTAGAGACTTAACAAAATGGATTGGCCTTTGCCCAGTCTTAATTTTTGAGCTGCAATCATAACTCAACCCCTCTGAGATTCAGCCACTTCTCACAAGAATAGAAGGCAAAAAAACTGAAGAGGAGAAGACCCGACAAAAAATAAACTTCTTTCTGCAACACACCCTCTGTCGAAAGAAGAACAGTGAGTGAGCTGAGGGAGAGACCCCAATTCAAAAGTGAGGCTGAAGACACATTAAAAAAGTAATGAAGCACAGAAAAAGTGATAAGCCCCTCAAAAAAACAAATTCGGGTAAAGCGTAAAATCAGTTCGAAAAAACGCGATTTCATATTTTGTAATACACTCAAGTGAATACTTTCCCATCGCGTTCCTCCTAAGGACTGTACAACTTCATAACTTCTCTGATTTTCTTTTGAGTCGAAGTGGTCTAGCATCAGCAGAACCATTTGGGGCAAAATAAAAACAGTGAGAGTAAGGATGAGAACCGAAGACACAAGCCCCACTTCAGCAAATTGATGAATGGAACGAGAGACTTCAGAAAAAAACTCAGCCACAGTATAATTTTTTGAAAAAACAGGAAACAATGTGAGTGGATAAATTAAGAGGGTAAAGGCAAAGGCAATGGCTTGAGTAAAAAGATTGGGAGTCGCAAAACTTTTTGACCAAAAGACTTCAAAGCTGCCAAAAAAATCTCCCCCAAACACTTCAATAAAAATAAAACAAAAAAGAACCAAGGGGAGTGTCGCAAAAAAATGGATCAACTTTCGAAGAGTGTTATAAGATCGATGTTTTTTAATTTGCTGCAGATAGGTCACAATCGATAGGGACAGAGGCCACGAAAACAGACTCGCTAATGATGAGAAGCTCAAACCCACCATAAAGAGCCAAAAAATCCGTCCATAAGGGAATTGGGTTGGGTTCAAAAACATTAAGAAAAAGGAGCCGAGAATAAGAATAAAAAAAAGAATGAGATAAAGAAAGATGGCACCAAGGACGAAGGCTTTAAGAAATTGAGTGGAAGTCCTTTTCATGTGTCTTTATTTGTACTGATATGCGAGCCTTTGTGCAAGGGGGCTCTGTCAAGATTTGGTCAAGACAAGCAGTTTAAATAGGTTTTAACTGTTCTCTCCCATCCCCAGTTCAGGGCATCACAGACCAGGGCGTGTCCAATGGAAACTTCTTTAAGTTCAGGGATAGATTGAGCGAAAAAAGTGAGATTTTCACTATTGAGATCATGACCGGCATTGATCCCAAGGCCCATAGAATGGGCTAGACCAGCAACCTTTTGATAAGGTTTTATAACCTCTTCGGCCAAACCTTCGCTAAAACCATCGGCGTAACTTTCAGTATAGAGTTCAATCCTGTGGGCTCCTTGATCACGAAGAAAGAGGAGCTCTTTCATCTCAATCTGAGCGGGATCGATAAAAAAGGAGACTCTTATATTGCTTTTATTGAGTTCAGTAATCGTTTTCACAATGAGATCTTCATTGCCAAAAACTTTCCAACCGGCATTAGAGGTCAGTACATCAGGAGGATCGGGGACCAATGTGCATTGTGCAGGCTTAATGGCTATTACTTTTTTTAGAAAATCAGGGCTGGGATAGCCTTCGATGTTAAGCTCAACTGAAATATTTTTTTTAAGCTCAGTGACATCATCCCAGCGAATATGGCGACCATCGGGCCGTGGATGGACGGTGATCCCTTGTGCACCACAACTCAATATTTTTAAGGATTCAGTAAGGACGTTGGGTGTGTCTTTTCCACGGGCATTCCTGAGAGTCGCAATTTTATTAACATTCACACTGAGTAGAGCCATGGGCTAGGGTGTAACTCTTTATCCTCTTAAATTCAATCTCTTAAGAGGGGGATTAAGAATTGATCTTTTCGAAGTCAATGATTCGATCAGAAAAGAGCTCTGCCTCTTCTGGGGAGTGGGTCACCATCAAAGCGGTTATTTTCAAGATTGAAAATAGCTCTTTCATTTCTTCGATAAGAAATTTTGTTTGACCAGAATCAATACTGGAAAAGGGTTCATCGAGAAATATCAAATCTGTTTTAACCGCAAGACTTCTCGCTAATGCTACTTTTTGTTTTTCTCCCCCGCTCAACTGATGGGGGTACTTTTTAAGATGGTCTTGAAGTTTAAAAAGTTCAATCAGACGAATCGCCTCTTGTTCATGTTCAGAGTTTTGGCAGCCGTAATAAATATTTTTTTGTATATTCACTTTATCAAAAAGAGCAAAGTTTTGAAAGACGAAACCAATATGTCGCTTTCCTGGTGGAACAAATATTGAGGATGAAGCCACGGTTTCACCCCTTAAAAGTATTTCACCTGAAGAAGGTTTTTCAAGACCCGCACAGAGTCTGAGAAAGCTGGTTTTACCCGATCCACTGGGGCCAATTAAAGAAATACGATCACCATAAGTCACTTCACAACTGAGAGAGCGGATAATCTTTTTCTCGCCATGGAAGAATGAAATATTTCGACATGACAAAATACTTTTCTTCATAGGGAGCTCCTTTTTTGAATCAGTCCAACTGAAATAAAACCGAGGGCCATGAGGATCAAACTCGGAAGAGCCGCTTTAGACCACTCACCCTCGGAAGTGAGATTAAAAATTTTAATGGAAAGAGTTTGGTACTCGCTCGGGGCGAGCATCAAAGTCAGTGGCATTTCCTTCATCACTTCAACGGCGATTAATAAAAAAGAAATGGACGAGCTGGCCTTAAGAAATGGAAAGAAAGAATAACGAAACTCTTGCCAAAGACTGACGTTGAGGATTTGTGATTGTTCTGACCACACCTTCGGTATGAGATCAAAACTCTCTGAGAGTGATCGCAAGCTGATATTAATGAATTTATAGCTGAGGGCAAAGATAAGACTCAACATCAAAACTTCCTTTTTTGTACTCGGAAAGAAATCCATCAAAAGACCATAAACACAAACGGCCAGTACGGTGCCTGGTAAACTGTAACCCAAAGTCGAAAAACCAGCCTGCCAATTTGTTGTCTGTTTCTGTTTATACCAAAATAAAGTTAATCCCATTGAAAAAAGTATACAAACCGCACCCACTGAAAAAGCGATAAAACTGGTGACCAATAAAGACTTCAAAGTTTCCAAACCATGATTCGAATCAAAGGATCTCAAATTCCAAAGGACAATTTGGATTAGCGGAAATACAAAAGATAAAAAAATGTATAAACTTAAAATCAAAGCCAAAAAAAAGCTTAGAATTCTTCCGACCCTCTGGGGACGGATAGGATTTCGCGTTGTCATGCTTCCCTTGGGTA
>JBGSSY010000250.1:0-8778 GCA_041736775.1 Bdellovibrionales bacterium
TTTTTCTTATTTCTTATTTCTTATTTCTTATTTCTTATTTCTTATTTCTTATTTCTTATTTCTTATTTCTTATTTCTTATTTCTTATTTCTTATTTCTTATTTCTTATTTCTTATTTCTTAAATTTTTCCCAACTTTAAAAATTATAATAATGAGAACAAAAGTCTAATAATTTGAATATGAGATTGAGGGGAATTTTTAACTTCAGATTCCAATATTCCAAACATTTCTCATTATCTGCCATTCAAAACTAACTCTTCGATTCAATCAAAGTGAACTGTCGGTCAATTGAATGGTTCTAAAGAATATTTAATCTTTTTTAGGGAAGTTAAGAAGTCTTTTCTGAGTGGGATGATATCTTTTTGGCTTTTTGTTTGCCCTTGGTTGTGTAGAAAATTCCAAAAAGGGCTCCCAAGAGGGCGTAAGTAAAAAACATCGCAAAAAGCATAACTTCAGGGCGAATGGCGATAAGAATGATGACGAGAAGTCCACCCACCAAATAGGTAAAGGGTTGTTTTTTTCTAAAATTGACATCCTTAAAGCTGCGATAACGGAACTGACTGACCATTGTAAGACCAAGCATGAAAGTCATAAAAAGGAGAAGCCAGTTACGGCTCGCATCCACTTTAAGATCCTGAAAGCAAAGAACTGAGCTGGCGACAATTCCAGCCGCCATGGGAATAGGGAGCCCCTGAAAATGGGTTTTTTCCTCATGGGATTGGACATTAAATCGGGCCAATCTTAAAGCGCCGCAGGCGACAAAAACAAAGCTGGCCAGCCAGCCAACACGTCCAAAAGGTTGAAGGGCCCATAAATACATGATCAGTGCTGGAGCCATTCCAAAGCTGATCAAATCACAGAGAGAATCATATTCGGCACCAAATTGGCTGGTGGTGTCTGTGAGTCTTGCTACCCGACCATCAAGAAGATCAAAAACGGCTGCAGCAACAATGGCGTAGGAGCCAAAAGTGTATTCTCCGCGAATGGCAAAAATGATCGACATAAAACCAAAGAACATATTGGTTGTGGTTAACAGGTTGGGGAGAACGTAGATGCTAACCCCTGGGATTGTCTTTTGTTTTTTTGAACTTTCTAAAGAGTCATCAAAGTCGCTCATGCCGGTCCTCCGACAAAAGAAAAGAGTGTTGAGAGGAGAAGAGCACTGATCAAAGGCTGACTTAGATTGTCATCTAAACGTCCTAAAGGGATGAGTTCGGCAAGGGCTCCGATCAGCCCACAAACTAAAGCCATGATAAAGACTTGATCGGGGAACAGCTCTAGACTGCTTAAATAGATAGCGGCGGCGATGGAACAAAAAATCCAAGCGCCAAGGCTTCCTTCAAAACTTTTTGATCCTAAAATTTTATGCTTGCCGAAAAGAAGTCCAAAAAAACTGGCGACGGGGTCACCCACTGCCAAAAATAAAACAGCCAGTTGAGCCACCATCGGTGAAAAGATATAATAAACTAAGCCTACTCCCATTATGGCAAAAGTCGCGCCTGAGAGTTTTGAAAATTCTGATTTTCTTAAAATGGGTTTTAAAAGTTTAAGTGTAAATTCGTTGAGCGGGCCCGAATTTTGTCGAATCAAATCAAAAAGTATCGAAGGAATTCCAAAGATAAAATAAATGATCCAATTGGTGATGGGGTCAAAAAATAAAATACAAAAAAAGATGGCCAGCACGCTCAGAAAGTGAAAGATTTTTCTCGGCAAATGCAAATCGAGATGTGTGGGTAAGCCATCAGTTGTTGTCATAGGGGCTTACTTCTAGCACCCTTTTGGGGGGCAATCAAAGGTCTTTGGAGCCCTCAGGTGCAGTTGGCTTTTCTCGATTGATTTCAATGGTTTGCTTATTTGCCCCCCACTCAATTTCAATGCTGTTAAGACCGTGATTTAAAACGATAAAGTCGGTGGTCCAATTATTTTTAGAGATAAAAAATAAGTCAGCGTAACTGTTGTTAGCCAGGTTGATAATGGAGCGGGCGCGCTCACAGTTTTTAAGTACAATACGGGTGTTAGCATAGAGTGTTTTTCTGGGTTTAATTCGCTGTTTAAACTGACAGTCGATGGTAATGGGTTCATCCTTCACTTTTAAAGGAACAGTTTGAGCGGGAGGATGAGAGTCTGAGGCCAGTTGGCGTTGACTTGATTGATCACTCCAGACGCCAGCAAGAGTCACCACATAAAGAGCATTGGCCGCTGTCAGTGAAGCAAAAATCACGAAGGTCCAGAGAATGAGAGAGCGGGTGAGACTCTGATTATTTTGACGATAGGCCATGTTTGGCTTATCGGAGGAAGTTTCGCCAAATCAATGGTTTTTTGTTACGGCAACAAGCCTTAAAAAAGAATTTTCATTTTCTGAGGAAGAAATGACTCATAAGGAGATCCACTTGTCTTAAAATGATTCGAGCTTTATTTTTTTGGGCTTTCCATTCAATAGAAAATTCCCAACTTGAGCTTTTTGAGAGTCTTGAAAAACAAGGTCAATGACTTAAGAGGGCTTTTGTTGTGGATTTAACACTCAAATAATACCCTTTTTTGAAGGGCATTTAGCACCAAAGAAATTCCCACCATGAGCATTTTTTTTGCCCCACAATCTGCTCTGCGACTTTCGAAGGATTGGTGATGTTGGACATGCTATTAAGCACTCGGTAGGATTTCAATGCATCCGAGAAGCTAATGTTTTCGTCTCTAATTTTTTCAATCAACTGACGAAATTTAAGACCTTCTTCAGAAAGGGCAATGGGCTTAATTTCTCCCATCATATTATTAAGGATGTAAACATAGGTATTTTGATCCCTTAAAAGAATAGGGTCTTTGCCAGACTGATCCAATGTTTTAAGAGCCTGATCGGTGATTTCTTCAAGAAAGGGAAATATACCGCCGTATTCAACTGCGATTCCTTCGACACTTGAGTAAATGACTGAGGTTGCATTATCTTGTTCTGGCCGGGCAAAGATGAGTTCAAGAGATTCTCGAATCAGTTTTGCTCCGTCATCGCGGGTGTACTCATTCTCTTTGCTGTCGGCATAAGAACCTTCACCATCATTTCCCATACCATCACCGAGGGCTCTTTGTGCTCCGTTCAAGTTAGTGGTGACAATGCGTTGGAGAGTTTCGATATCCATGACCTTAAGTCGGTCAGATGGGAACTTTAATTCGGCCATTGAGTAGAAAGGAATGAGTAAAAGTAGGACTAGTCGTTGCAAGACGCACCTCCGCATGATCCAATTATGGGAAGTCAATTATGGAAGGTCATTTCGCTTAAGGCCATAAAAGAAGTTTTTATCTTAAGTGATAGGGGTGTAGAATCCCTTTTGATCACAATTAGTATCTTTAAGGAGGATATTTTGAAAACTACTGCACGCTTATTCATCATTTTAGTGGGCGCGAGCTTACTCGCTTCTTGTTCTGAACTTGTTAAAAAGACCATTCAAGACAATCCATCGATTGTATTTGAGGCGATCAAAAAAGATCCTGCAGGTTTTATGGAAGTAGTTCGTGCAGCGGCTCAAGATGCTCAGAAAAAAGAAATTGAGATGGCTCAACAGAACGAAGAAAAAGCTCGTGAAGATGAGTTCAATAATCCTAAAAAACCAGAGGTCGCTGCTAACCGTGCTGTTTTAGGAAGTCCTGAAGCCAAAGTCACTATCGTTGAGTATTCAGATTTCCAATGTCCGTTCTGTCAAAGAGGATCTGACACTGTTGAAATGGTGATGAAAGAGTATGGCGATAAAGTAAGACTTCTTTATAAGCATCTTCCTCTTGAGCAAAAACACCCCAATGCTCGTCGTGGGTCTGAATATTTTGAGGCCATAGCTCTTCAAGATGTTAAAAAAGCCTATGAGTTCAAAAAAATGGTTTTTAAAAACCAAAACGAAACTTACGGTGACGCTGAAAAACTTTATAAAGACCTTGCTAAAAAAGCCGGTGTTGATATGGCTAAATTGGATAGCGATCTCAAAGCCAAGTCTTCAGAAATTGCAGCGATTATCAATAAAGACATTGAAGAAGCCAGCGAATTTGGTTTTAACGGAACTCCCGGTTATTTGATTAACGGTGTTTCTTTAAAAGGGGCTTATCCGATTGAAGAGTTCAAAAAAGTCATTGATCGTCACCTCAAATAAATCTTAGTTTTTGAGGAGACTGCGTCTTACTCATTATGATTTGAGAGTCTTTTCATAGAAAAGACTCCTTTAAAAAAGAAGATTTTGTTTCATTTGGTTATTTTTAGAGAGGGTCTCGTCTAACGAAGACCCTTTTTGATTTAAGAGAGATCACAGACCAGTGGACTGGCTTTTAAGTTGATTTCGAACTCACTCATTTCACAGGGTAGAACCGTCAGTTGTACCCCCGCTTTATGAGCCTCAATGAGCTTTTTGCAATATTCAGGGTCAATCTCTTTGGCGGGTTTAAAGCGGACGCAGTCCATTCTTTGCACCACAAAGACCATCTCGCAAGTGAACCCCTTCTTTTTGAAATGAATGAGTTCATCGAGATGTTTTGCACCCCTAGATGTCACAGCATCCGGAAAAAGAGCCACATCGTCTTGAGCTAAGGTCACATTTTTAATTTCAATCAAATGCAGCGGGGCTTTGAGATTGTCATGATTCCATTTTTTAATCTCTGGGTGATCTTCTGAGTTCCAAAGGACGAGGTCAATCCGACTCTGTTGATTGATCTTCACCTCGGATTGGTATGAATTGAATTTTGTCCAAGCTTTGAGGGGATTTTTTTCGAAAAGTTCAACCACCAGCTTATTAGGGAGTCCGGTATTAACTCCCACCCAACTTTTTTCGGCTTTGATCATTTGCAAAGTTTGTTTTAGTTTTCGTTGAGGATCATCGCTGGTTGAAAAAAGACAAGGAAGACCTGGCTCCTTAAGACCCATCAAGCTTCCGGTATTGGGGCAGTGAGCGGTGAGAGTTTGACCATTATGATCAATATCCACAAAAAATCGCTTATATCTTTTTTGAAAGACGCCCTTCTCAAGAGAGGGTTCAAATTTCATCAGAACTCCTTTAAATAGGTCATTATCAGGGTCAAAAACATAACCTCTTTCGTGGACTTTTCAAGCTCTTAGGTTTAAAAGAAGGCATGACACAATCCGGTTCATCAAAGGCTCCAAAGCCGAAATGGCTTAAAGTCAAAGCACCTGCAGGTGAAAACTATCATCATATCAAGGATATGTTAGGTAAACTCAATCTCGCCACTGTTTGCCAGGAAGCTCGCTGCCCTAACATGGGCGAGTGTTGGGCCGGAGGTACGGCCACTTTTATGCTAATGGGCGAAGTTTGTACCCGTGGTTGTCGATTTTGTAATGTAAAAACCGGAAATCCCAAAGGCAAAATCGATAATCGTGAGCCTGAAAAAGTTGGTTGGTCCATTTCTCAAATGGGTCTCACCTATGTGGTGATCACTAGTGTGAATCGTGATGATCTTGAAGATCAGGGCGCCGACCATTTTGCCCGCACGGTTGAAACCATCAAAAAAAATGACCCGAATCTTATTGTTGAAATTCTCACACCTGATTTTCAAGGTGTCGTACCCTTGATTCATCGAGTGGTGGATGCAAAACCTGATGTTTTTGCCCATAATGTTGAAACCGTTGAAAGACTCACACCATCAGTTCGTGACCCCAGAGCCCATTATAAACAATCACTGGATGTTCTTTTAGAAGTTAAAAAAAGAGATCCAGAAATGTACACCAAAAGTTCTCTGATGCTCGGGCTTGGTGAAACCGATGAAGAAATTTTACAAGCAATGAAAGATCTCAAAAGTGTTGGTTGTGATGTGATCACCTTTGGTCAATATCTTCAGCCCAGTCCTCGTCATCTTAAAGTGATTGAATACATTACCCCTGAAAAATTTCAACACTGGCAAAAAGTGGCCGAAGAAATGAATTTTCTTTATTGCGCCAGCGGCCCATTGGTTAGAAGCTCTTATAAAGCCGGTGAGTTTTTTATGAAGGGTGTTATTGAAAAAAAACGGGGCCAAATTCAACAGCAGCAACAACAAGTTTAAGACAGTAAAGACAGGGAGATAAGAATGGCGATTAAAAATGTGGAATTACCAGAAATTGGTGAAGGTGTTAACGAAGGCGAACTGGTCACCTGGCTTGTTAAAGTAGGGGATACAGTGGCCGTTGACCAAGCCATTGCTGAGTTGATGACAGACAAAGCAACCGTTGAAGTTCCCACTCCCATCGCGGGCACAGTAAAAGAACTCAAATTCAAAGAGGGTGATACGATTGAAGTGGGTAAAACCATGATCACTGTTGACTCAGAGGCCTCTTCAGCCAAAGCGGCTCCAACTGCGGCTCCTGAAAAAGCAAAAGAACAAGCTTCAGAAAAAACAAAGGCTCCGACCCCTCAAGCCATGGCTCTATCAGCAGCAACACCGACTTCAAATGGTTACTCAATTTCTCCACCACCGGCAGACATCAATGTATTAGCGACTCCTTCCACTCGCCGTTTAGCTCGTGAAAGCAATGTGGATATTAATCAACTCTCTGGTTCAGGTCTTGCGGGTCGAGTGACTCGTGATGATGTTCTTTCTGCGACCGGATCAGGTGCAGTTGCGGCGGGCCCGGCGGCGGTTCAACAACAACGACCGCAGTGGACACCTCCAACCCACTTCACTACGGGTGGCGAAGAAAGAACACCTCTTAAGGGCATTCGCAAAAAGATTGCCGAAAATCTTCAAATGGCGAAAAGAATCATTCCTCACTTTACCCTGATGGATGAAGCCAACGTCACTCAATTGATTGCCCTTCGCAGTGATCTTAAGCCCCATGCTGAAAAGCTCGGACTTAAAATCACCTATATGCCATTTGTGATGAAAGCTTTGATTGCGACAATTCGTGAGTTTCCAAAATTCAATGGCATGATTGATGATGCGGCTCAAGAAATTGTGCTTAAAAAATATTTTAATATTGGTTTTGCTGCCGATACTCCAAATGGTCTTCTTGTACCGGTGATCAAAAATGCGGACCAAAAAACCATTTATCAATTGAGCCATGAAATTGTAGAGCTGGCTACTAAAGCTCGTGATGGAAAATTATCACTTGAAGAAATGAAAGGTGCGACTTTCACAATTACCAATATTGGTAGTGTAGGTGGAACTTATGCAACGCCGATCATTAACCACCCTGAAGTGGCTATTTTTGGAATGTACAAAATCCAAGAGCGACCTGTGATTAAAAATGGTGAGCTTGATGTTGCAAGCTACATGAATTTTACCGTTACCTGTGATCATCGCCTTATCGACGGCGCTGAAGCGGCTCGCTTCCTTGCGGCCTTCATTGCACGCATTGAAAGCCCCGGTCGTTTGATGATGGATATGATCTAATTTATTTTTGAAGAGAAGTTGTTTTGGAGGAAGTTGTGAGTCAGTACGATGTGTGTGTGATCGGTTCAGGTCCTGGTGGGTATGTGGCGGCCATTCGCGCCGCCCAACTGGGTTTTAAAACAGCTGTGGTCGAAAGAGAAAAATTAGGTGGGGTTTGTTTAAATATCGGCTGCATTCCATCAAAAGCCATGATCGGTGCCGCTCACATGCTTCATCGAATGCAACATGATGCCCCTGAGATGGGTTTAGAATTTTCTGGCCCCGTTAAAGTCAACATGAAGAAATTAAAAAACTGGAAGCAATCTGTTTGTGACCGTATGTCTGGCGGAGTTGAAGGACTGCTTAAAGGCAATGGAGTTGAAGTACTTTCTGGTGAAGCCGAATTTATTTCTGACCAAGAACTCAAAATCAAATCTTCTAAAAACACAACAAATGTAAAAGCTCATTTTTTTATTATTGCGACTGGATCTCGTCCCATTGCTATTCCCAACTTTGAATACGACGAAGAAAATGTCATGTCTTCAACCGGCGCTCTTGCCCTTGAAAAATTACCCAAAAGTGTTGTGGTGATTGGTGGGGGTTACATTGGTCTTGAAATTGGTTCTTACTTGGGCCAATTAGGAGCACAGGTTGAAATTCTTGAGGCCGGTGATGCCCTTTTGAACGGTGTCGCCGAAAAAGATATTGTTCAAGTGGTGGCAAAAAAATTAAAAACCGATGGCATTCAAGTTCACTTGAACGCCAAAGCCCAAGGTTACAAAAAATCTGGTGGACTTCTTGAAGTCACAGCTCTGGTGAATGGTGCTGAGAAAAAATTTAAGGCTGAAAAAATTCTGGTCACAGTCGGCAGAAAACCAAACTCAGACCAAATGAACTTAAAAGGAATTGGGCTCGCTCTTGACGAGCGTGGTTTTATCAAAACCGATGCACAGAAACGAACCAATATCCCCCATATCTTTGCGATCGGTGATATTGCAGGTCAACCGATGTTAGCCCACAAAGCCAGTCATGAAGGAATTCTAGTGGCTGAAGTTTTAAGTGGTAAAAATCGTGTTTATGATGCCAAGACAGTACCTGCAGTGATTTTTACCGATCCAGAAATAGCTTCAGCGGGTTTACTGGAGAGCGAAGCCAGAGCAAAAGGTTATACGGATCTTAAAATTTCTAAGTTTCCTTTTGCGGCCAATGGTAAAGCGGTTTCAATGATGCAAACGGATGGGTTTGTGAAAATGATCGCTGATGCAAAAACCAATGTTGTGCTTGGTGTTCATATTGTGGGTCCAGAAGCCAGCAACCTCATTTCTGAAGCGGCACTGGCCATTGAAATGGGTGCCACCCTCGAAGATATTGCTTTGACCATTCATCCCCATCCCACTTTAGGTGAAACGATGATGGAGGCAGCCGAGGCGACTTTGGGTCATGCCATTCA
>JBGSSY010000251.1:0-1824 GCA_041736775.1 Bdellovibrionales bacterium
GATACCCTTGATGGAAAAATCATCGATCACCACTCGTTTTTTTAAGAGTGGCAAACTCTGAAAGTCGACTACAATATCCGAAAATTCGACAGCGTTTTTAAACTCTTCTTTGGATGATCCAATTTCCAACTTCAGAATGGCTACCTTCGACTCACTAAAAATAATTTTTAAATTGCGGATATCGGTTTTTGTTCCGGTGATCAAGCTAATCGAATCTTCTAAGGTGTTCTTCAGCCAGGCGTCTAACCGAAAAATAGCAAACCAGATCGAGAGGGCCACGACTGCAAAAACAGGAAGAAAAACTTTCCAGCGAATCATGATGTGGCCTCCCAACGAGAGCGAAAGCTTTCATACTTTTGATAAAGTCCATACAACTTCGTTGCTTTAAATGTTCTCATAAACTGGCTACGTAAAATCCTTTCACGCCATCGTTTGCGATAGGATTTAATGAGCCAAATCATCAAAACAAAAAGCGGAATAAAAGACGCTAAGGCAAAAGTCAGCGACCCCATCACAACGGTATTATTAAAACGAAAATAAGGAAGAAGCGGCATACTGCTAATGGTGATCCAGAGTGATCGAAGACTCCCCAAATCAACGAGCATCCAATAGCCGATCCCGTCAAAAACGGGATCCAGAAAAAAGCCAATTAAACCGGTGACGGCAATCGCCAGAAAGAACATCGAAAAATTTACTCTCAGCAAGCAAACGACGAGAAAAATGATCAAATTATGCCAGGTGAAAAAGGGACTGAAGCCCACCACACTCCCAAAGCAAAACCCAGCGGCGAGCTGATAGGGCGAGGTCTCCGAATTAAGAAGTTTTAGAATCTGTCCAAGCGTTTTTAATAGAAAAAGCATCAGAATCAAGCTTAGAGGGATTTAGATGGCCAAATCAATCATCGGCATCAAGACTTTTGTTGCGGGATTCAAACACCTATCCTAATCTAGCGCGCGTATGATTGAAATGCTCAAGTCAAAAATTCACAGCGCCAAAGTCACCGGCGCCTCCATTGACTATGAAGGCAGCCTCGGAATGGACAAGGATTTTATGGACGCTGTCGGGTTTTTAAACTTTGAGGCCGTTGAGATCTACAATGTGACGAACGGAGCTCGCCTAAAAACATACGCTATTCCCCTTCCTCGAGGTTCTAGACGAATTGAGAGTAATGGGGCGGCGGCCCATCTCATTCGAGAAGGGGACCGCGTTATTATTGCCAGTTATCATCGTCTGAATGACGAACAACTTTATCAGTTTAAAGGTCCTTTGATTGCTTTGATGGATTTTCCAACAAACATTATAAAGCGAGTCTACCAACCGGACTGGCAAAGAGCCGATGGATCAAAAGAGCTCATTGAATTTGATCGGCTACAAAATCCTCAAGATCAATTCAGAGTTGTTTGAGTTTTTCTTTAAACTCGACAGCGACCTCCCAAGCAATATTTTTGTGTGAGAGCATTGCTCCTCCACTCGCGCTCAAGGACGGGTTTTAAATTTTCGTCGTGATAGTTGCTGAGAGCCAAAGCTAAGCGATTAAATCCTCCCACTTGTGTCTCGGCAGTACCTAAAACAAACTTCACAGAACTTTCAAAAACTTTGAGGTAAGCCTCCTCCCCGGTGATCTGAAACAATTGCAAAAAACTCTCAACGGCGACCGAATAGGCCGACGGAAGGGCTGAATCAAAAACATCTTTAGTCCTAATATACACATCCTTCTGATCTTCTTTTGTAGACCAAAATCCTCCCGCCGCTTCGTCCCAATACTGAGTTCGTATAAATTCTGCGATTTCCTTTGATCGATCAAGGTAATCCGAAGACCCTGTA
>JBGSSY010000258.1:0-9300 GCA_041736775.1 Bdellovibrionales bacterium
AAGAACTTATTCCTGGCGAGCCAGAGAGTGAGAAAGAACTTAAAAATCGAATTGATGCTCCACTGGGTGATCGTAGTCGTTGGAAACCCAACTGGCCCGAGTTACAAGACTACACCGTTGAAATAGGCAAAGGAAAAATCACCCGAACCGGTGACGACATTACGGTTGTCACCTATGGACGAAATGTTTTGATGGCTCAGCAAGTAGCCGATGAGCTTAAAGCGGAACAAGGTCTTAGTGTTGAAGTGATCGATATGAGAACTCTTTTTCCCTATGACTGGACGATGATCAAAACCTCCATTCAAAAAACAAAACGAGTACTCTTTCTCAATGAAGATACCGATGTGACCAATTTTGGTGAGCATCTCGCTTACCGAACTGTCCAAGAAATGTTTTATGAATTACTCGCTAGACCTCGAGTCTTAGCAGCAAAAAATTTACCGGGTGTTGGTCTCCACGCTGAGCTTGAAGAAAATACTGTGCCCCAATTGAAAGATATTAAGGAGACGCTACTCGATGTTGTTAACGAAATCCCCTGAGATTAAAAAAGAAATGAAAGAAAAGAAAAAAAATAAAGATAAAAAGAAAAAAGAAAAAAACCAACTCAACCCCGAGACCTTTGATAAATACTGGTATTACAATAAGTCGGTTCAATCCGCTGATGTCGATGTGGTTTTTTTTCAAGAGACCTACAAAGAACTTAAAGGTCGTTTGCCTGAAGTTTTTCGCGAAGATTTTTGTGGAACTTTTAAATTAAGTTGTGAATGGGTCAAACTGAATGACCATTACAAGGCCATTGGTGTTGATCTTGATCCAGAGCCTATTCAATACGGGCTTGAAAACTATCTTCCTGAACTTTCCAATGACGAGCAAGCTCGCATCAAATTAATGCAAGCCAATGTGCTTGATCCCAATCTTCCCAAAGCTGATATTATTGCTGCTTGCAACTTTAGTTATTTTATTTTTAAAAAACGCGAAGAACTTAAAAACTATTTTAAAAATAATCTCAACGGACTCAATGACGGTGGACTTTTGATCATTGATATTTTTGGTGGCACCCACTGTTCAGAGCCCAATGAAGAAGAGACCGAGCATAAAGGTTTTAGCTATTTTTGGGACCAAGACTCTTACGACCCTGTCACCAATGAAGCTCTGTTTTATATCCACTTCAAACCCAAGGGTGAAAAAAAAGTGAAAAAGGCCTTTACCTACGACTGGCGCATGTACTCGATTCCTGAGGTCAAAGATATTTTGATCGATGCCGGCTTTAAAAATGTTCACGTTTATTGGGAAGGAACCGATAAAAAAGGCGAAGGTGACGGGGAGTTTCGTAAAGTGGATCATGGTGAACACTGTGACAGCTGGATCGCCTACATCGTGGCCGAAAAGCCAGAGCCCCTTCAATAATACCAACTTCTTTCATTTTAAGAGGTGACAATATCATCTCTTAAAAAATTTTAGAAAACCGACATAAAGACCAAATGAGTCTATAAAGTAAATAGATCTATAAGTGTTCAGATTGAGTTCTTTAGTTATTGGGATTGGGGCATGTATCTTGTGGCTTTTCCCTGACCAGTTTTATACATCAAGCCTTTTTTGGTTAAATCTTTTAAGTCTCTAAGAGCAGTCATTCGAGTGACTCCCCATTTTTCGCCATACTGAGAAACACTAATGGCCGTTATTTCTGGATCATTAATTGTTTCTAGCTGGCGATAATTAAAACTTTGTTGTGATTTTTTAGTCTCAGCCGAGAGAGTTGAGTTTTGGGTTTTTGGACTCAGCACTTTTTGGGTCGGGTAAATCACTTCAACTTCTGGGTCGAGATAATAGCGAGATTCATCGGCGCTGATCCAGTTTTTCCTTTCTTCAAGAATTTTGCGAAGTCTTCCCATTGAGGAATAGATAAGGCTGTCATGGCGAAGAGGATCGTATTCATAACCCCAAATCTTTTCGATCAAGGCTTCTTTGCTGATTCCACTATGCGATAAATGACTGATAAGTAAAAAATGGTTTTTTGTTAGCTTTGTTTCGTGAACTTTCACTTCATCATCATTGACTGTAATCAGCTGTCCCAATTGGTCTGAGACTATAATCGTTTTTTGACCGGGTTTAACATCAAAGAAAACGGGCAGTAGTCCCAGGGCCCCTTTTTCTATGGCTCTTTTAAGCGAGGAGTAGTCTTTGCGATAGATCCCATCAATTAAATCTCCCAGTGGATCATTACCGAAGGGATATTCTGATTTCATTGAAAGAGTTCTATTATGAATTCGAGTGTTGAGATAACGATCTGATTTTGAAAGTATCATAGCCATTTTAAGATCGATTTCATCAGTATCTTGTTTGAGTGTTCTCAACACTTTTCGCTCAAGCCCAAGAATAGGAAGGAGTAGAGCTATATCAGTTGAAGGGCTCAAGTTCTTCTGGGCCACTTGGGTGAGAGAGAGGGCCTCGATGTTTTGTCCACGCAGAAACATCAATTGAGCCATTAAAGTATTTAACTTAGCAATTTTTCGTTTATTGTTGTTCTCGTATATAAAATGAAAGTTATTGGCTAAAAAATCACTGGCTTTTTGATACTGACCGGAGAGTAAAAAGAGTTTTGCCGTTTGCAAGATCAATTCCGATCGAGAATGGTCATTTTTATTAGAAGTGTTTTTAAGTAACTTGATAAGAGTTTGAATTTGTTTGCGAACACTGTCATCAAATTCACTTTGATAGGAAAAAAAGGAGATTTCTAACTCTGAGCTCCAATCCTGCATTTTTAATTTTTGGGTAATTTTATAGGCCTGCTTTTGAAGAAGAAGTCCCTGACTCATTTGTCCCAATTGAATCAGATTATGTCCTTGTATGTCTAGTGAGAGTGTTAGCAGAAGTTCAGGAGGATTATCCTCTAGTAATAGAAAAGAATAGGCTTTTTCAGCAAAAAGCTGACTTTTTTTATGGCGAGAAAAAAAATAGCGATAAAAACTGAGACCCTGAAAAACAAACCATGAAGTCTGAGGCTTAAGCTTTTTTTTGTTCTTTCGAAACTCACCCAAATTCTGAATAAAATAACTCTTTGCTAAGTCATAATCAGAAGTCCGAGTGTAACTAATGCCGAGATGAAAGCGAGTTATGATCAAACTTTCTTGATTCAGTTGGCTTTCAAATTGTTTATACAAAAGTCGAGCTTCTTTATGACGTCCAGTAAAAACCAGAGCCCCTAATTTATAACAGAGGTTTGAGGGGGTGGTTTTAGCAAGGGCTGCTGCCTCGTAATTTCCACTAAAGTATTCAATTTTAGACACTTTTCCCCCTGGGCCGTATTCGCAACAATACGAAACATTTTTTAGCAGATGGCGTTTGTGGTTGCAATAGAAAAGTTCAAATACATTAAGACCTAATAAGTACTCTTCCAGGGGGGAGCAGTGAAGCAAATGTTGTTATCGTTAAAAGTTGTTGGGGCCATTCAAACTCAAGCCAATGAATTTCATAGTGTGGAACCTCGTTTGTATGATTATTTTAGTTTTGACTCTATTTATTTGGGAAGAACTGGAACTTTTTGGGTTTTGAAAAGTTCTAAGGCGAGGAGCTAAAATGAATAAGTTCATTATCGTCTCTTCACTTTTAATAGCGAGTTGTAACTACACGGCCCTTCACGATCCCATGATGAGTGGTGTGCCGATGGGAAGTGATGCTGGTGAGTGTGTTCCCGGTGAGGTTTTGCCAGGCTCAATCTCTTTTGCTCAGCTCAATCAAGAGGTGCTCACTCCAAAATGTTTAGGATGTCACTCTTCTCAGTTCAGTGCCGGCGGAGTGAATCTTGATAATTATGCTTCGGCCAAAGTTCATGCGAGCCGAATACAATTTACAGTTGAAAATGATTTAATGCCGCGTGGGCCACAAGGGCCGCTGCCTCCAGAAGAGAAAGAAAAAATATTTCTTTGGGTCACAAGTGGGGCACCTGAAAATGTTTTCGCTGTTTCTGATTGTGAGGAAACGACACCCGTCCCACCTGAAGAAGTGGTTGTTGAAACCGGCCCTCTCAAAGACATGCCAAGTGATTCAGAAATTAATTTTACCTTGATTCGTGAACGAGTTTTTTCGGTTCATTGTCTGAGCTGTCATTCGCCAGCAGCAGGTCCAGTGGCAGGGCTTAATTTAGAAAACTATAGTGTGGTGAAGAGAGAGATTGAGGATATTGTTGAAGAAATCGAAGACTCAACTATGCCCCCTTTTCCAAGGCCCGCACTCTCATCATTAGAAAGAAATGTCATCCAACGTTGGATTCAACTGGGTTCACCCGAATAAAGGAGAAATAAAATGAAGTTAATTTTCTTAGCCATCGTCTTTTTTGCAGAAACAAATTGGGCTTCGGTCAAAATCGATTTAACTCCGGAGTCAGGAAAGTTAGAGTTCCTCGCTCTTGGAAACCCTGGATTTCTTAAAATTAATGGAAAGGGTGAAGGACCAGAAGGCACCCTCGAAATCACAGACGGAAAAATGAGTGGTGAGATTTCCATAAAGCTGAGTTCACTGGATACCGGTATGGGTCTCAGAAACAAACACATGAAAGAAAAGTATTTAGAAAGTGAGAAATACCCCAAGGCCAAATTAATTATTAAAGATCAGGCCGTTCCCTTGGGTTGGAGCCCGCAAACGGCCACAGCTTCTTCATCTCAGCTCCAAGCTGAGCTTGAATTACATGGGGTGAGAAAACCCGTGAGTGTTCAATACCAAATCGATGAAAATGCAAATTTGAAAGCGGATTTTAAAATCAAGATCACTGATTACCAGGTTGAAATCCCCTCTTTTATGGGAGTGACTGTGGCGGACAACGTAGAAGTCAAAGTGGTTTCTCAAATTAAAGGCACTCATTAAAAATGAAAACTCTTTCACTGCTCTTGCTTTTATTTTTCACAACCGAAGCTTGGGCCTATCCACAACTCATTCGTCACGGATACACCAGTTGTACAACTTGCCATGTGTCTCCCCGAGGGGGAGGAGTTTTAACGGCTTATGGTCGAGCGCTTGGGAAAGAGATTTTAAGCGCCTGGAGTTATGAAGGTGAGGAGAACTGGCATTTCGGTGCCTTGCCAGAGGAAACTGTACCCGATTGGCTCCATGTCGGCGGAGATTTTAGAGTGCTCCAGTCCCATGTCAAGAATCAACAAATGACTCGGGGGAGATTTATAACAATGCAAGAGCAGGTTGAACTGGCTGCAAAAATTAAAAACATTTGGCTCAGTGTTGCTGCGGCATCAGACACCACAAAAGAAAGTCGACCCTGGTTCCTTCCCCAATTTTATCTGATGACATCTCTCTGGGAGAAAGTTCAAGTGCGCATCGGACGATTTGTACCGAGATTTGGAGTCAATATGGCAGAACATATTTTATCAACTCGAGCGGCTATTGGTTTTGGCTATCAGGCCGAACGGGACACTCTCGAGGCCCTTTACCAAGAAGAGAATTGGGATCTCTCTATTGCGAGCACCTTTAATCAAACCAGAGACAAACAAGAGGCTCAAGGCTTTTATGGTCAGGCCAATTATTCATTCAGCAGCAAAGATCGAGTGGGCTTGAGTGTTGAAAGGAAAACTAAAAATCAAGAAGTCACATCAATTTCTGGTCATGTTTTATGGGGTTTAACAGAAAAACTCTATTTGATTACAGATACTGTTTGGCAACAGAGAAGACTTCAACAATTGGAAGAAGGAATTTTTCACTTTGCTCAACTGGGATATGAGCTTGAAAAAGGTCTTCATTTCTTTCTGCTTGAGGATTTTTCAAAACAAAATATCTCACGTCCTTCTTCATCTCAGAACCAATATGGATTGGGCTTTACTTTTTTTCCAAGGCCCCATTGGGAAATCCAGGGGGTATGGACAAGGAAAAGAGAACTCAGTCGAGGTCGGGGAGAGGCCGATGTGGCATGGTTAATGGTGCATTTTTACTTGTAAATTTCGCACCCACCAAATTAATTCATTTTTTTCGTGGCCTGTGGTAAGAAATGAGCAGCAACCTTATTAGGGAGGGGATATGCGATCATTAATTCTCTTAATAGTTATGAGTATTTCTTTAGTGGTTAATGCCAAGGGTGCTGATAAAACGGGGATTTACATTGTCCCTACATCTCCAGAGTTCGTTCAATACTCTCGCTTTGAGGTTCAGATTCTCGATTCTTATGCGGGCGATAGCACTCAAGTTATTTCCTATATTTTTCCAGAGGTTTTAACGGGTGAGCCTAACCGAGTTCTTTCACTAAAAAGAATCCCGGATACTTTAAATAGCTGGGAGAGCGATCAGTTGATTGCTCATTGTACAACATTGGGTGAGAGCTTTTCTTGCAACATCAGCTTCAAAAAAGAGATCCAAGCTTACTGGAATTGGCATCGTTTTATTATTCCTTTTGCTCATGCAAGTAGTACAGCTCTCTCAAAAGAAAAGTCCATTGCCCATCTCTCAACTATGGGGTTTACCTTAGAAGCACAATCGGGTTTATCCCATGTGATTGATGAGTGGTTTAGTAATGAACCCGGTGGAATTCTGATTTACGATTTTAAATAAATGAGAGCTTAAAGCCTCTATCCTCTATTCAGTTAATATGGATTTTTTACCTTGAGTTAGAAAGGATTAAATAATCCAGGTTGCTGTTTTTGAGTTCTGATCCAAACTGTCAAAAGTTATGAATGTGTTTTATGTAAAAACTATCAATTTTTTGGAATATAACTATAAAACATATTTTTTGGGTTATATTCCTTACATGATCTACCTTAACTTTATTTTCGTAATGTTCTTTGGTTTCCAAGCTCTCGCTCATGTCTGTGAAGATCAACCAACCGATCTTTCTCTTGTTCTCGCCATTGATCTTTCTTCTTCGATGGATAATGACGAGATAAAAACCCAGATCGAGGGATATCGAAATTCGATTAACCATCCTGCCGTCATTAATAATCTACTTTATTGTCGATGTACTTCGATTGGAGTGGTGTTGTGGTCGGATTCTTCTCAGGTTGGATTTCCTCTGACAAGAATGGAAAGCCAAGAAAACATCGATCAACTCAGTGATTTCTTTCAATCTCTTCTGAATCAAAAAGATTTAGCTCTCACAAGAAATTTAGGTTACCAAACTGAACTTGTCAGCGCGCTTGAATTTTCGAAAAAAACAATTCTTGCTGAAATAACCAAATCCAATGAAAAAATCATTAATATCTCTGGAGATGGCTACGACTCTCGAATGCCTTCTAGCAATGAAAGATTAAAATTGTTGAAACAAGAAATTCAGAATCTCGGGATCACCGTCAATGGAGTCCCTGTTGACATATACCGGACGGAATCTGATTTTATTGAAGCAGAAAATAGCAATTCATTTGAAGCGACAAATAATTATACATCCCCCTACAGTAGTGTGAGCGATTATTACAAAAAAGAAGTAATCACACCTAATGGCTATGTCGAAAGAGCTGAATCCTTCAAAGATCTCGAACGCGCCCTTACTACCACCCTGATCAGAGATACCTGTAAATTAATGATGTAACTGGATCACTGAGATCGAAAGAATATTTATTTGAGTTCACAGTTGCCCCATTTAATCTTTAAAGTTGGCTTTAATAAATCTCCTCCAAGCGGATGCGGTTTTGCCCGAAGGGCAAAATGGAGGTTAGGCAGGAGCCGGGGTTTATTAAAGCCAATTTTAAAGATTAAATGGGGCGAAAGAGGACTTCAAAAAAAGTCAGTTAAGAGAACTTCTCAAAAAAAGGGTATTAAGAGTTTTCTTTGAGTTCTTCCATGGTGAATAGGGTTTTAAGATTCAGTTGAGCATTTTTAAGCTGAGTGTGGTTGCCTTGGCTTCGATCGATGATTGCAATGACATCAGTAACAATGGCGCCTTCTTTTCGAAGCATTTCGGCGCTGATTACAACCTGTCCGCCAGTGGTAATAACATCTTCAATCAAACAAATTTTTCGACCCTTGATTTCAGGGCCTTCGGCAAATTTACAGGTGCCGTAGGACTTTGCTTCTTTGCGAATAAAGACCATGGGTTTATTGAGCATGAGGGAGAGGGCTGTGGCGAGTGGTATGCCCCCCATTTCCATCGCTCCTAAAAGATCATA
Source organism: Bdellovibrionales bacterium (assembly GCA_041736775.1). Classification (GTDB taxonomy): domain Bacteria; phylum Bdellovibrionota; class Bdellovibrionia; order Bdellovibrionales; family JAGQZY01; genus JAGQZY01. The sequence continues at coordinate 8,094 of JBGSSY010000258.1, forward strand.
GTCTTGAGGGAGGAGGGGAATCAGCTCGGCAGCAAGCTGCTCGAGGATGTCAGGGCGGGCTTCAAATTGATACTTGTCAAAGTACTCCGTCGAAGTTTTTCCAGAGCGTAAAAGAAATTCGCCGGTCAAATGAGAAACTTGAAAAACTTTTCGAGCCAAATCCTTATTCATTTTTAGTGTCCTTCTGTTCAGTTAAAATAGAGACCTCTTGATTGACCCAATTGCGAAAAACCACATTGGATTTTTTAACCTTGATCGAGAGAATACAGGGGCAATCATAGGGATGTATTTTTAAAATTTCTTCTTCAATGGATTTTAAATGTTTCTTAGTGGTTTTAAGAAGAACAAGAAACTCCTCTTCTTTTTTGAGCTCTTGATCCCACATATAGTAGGCCGTATGGGGTGACAGTAGGTTGGCACAGGCGATCATTCGTTTTGCCAAAAGAAGATGAATAAGATTCTCTCCAAACTCTTTGGTGGGGACGGGCACATAAACAAGATAAAGTCTTTTTTTAAACATAGTTCTTAAGTAGCAACCTTTGGATCAGGCCGGGTTTTTTTACGTTTTTTCCATTGCTCGAGTGCGTAAGCTCTGAGGTCAGCAACAGAATCAAATTCATCCACAATCTCAACTCCCAAAAGGGTCTCGATCGCATCTTCCAGGGTAACAATCCCCATGGTCGAACCATAGTCATCAACCACAAGAAAGATATGATCATTACGGGTGATCAGTTGATCAAGACAGGCGGATACCGATAGATCTTCAGGCACAGAGTGAAGATTCGAAACAAGTTCGCCCACAGGAATTGTGTCTTGATCATTACTTGAAGCTTCTAAGATTTGATAGCGGTGGACAAAGCCTTCGATATTGTCGAGGTTTTCACGGTAAACAGGGATCCGTGAATAACGTATTGGGCGATGCTGTTCGATCACTTCTTGAACGGTGATCTCTGCGGGTAAGGCCATAAGGACAGATCGGGGAGTCATGATATCGTAAACGAAAATATTATCGAGCATAAGAAGGTTTCTAATAATATTCGATTCTTTCTTTTTTAAGGCTCCATGACCGACACCCATTTCGGCTGTTGCAATCATTTCTTCGCGGGTGAAAATATATTTATTCTTTCCACCGACTAAAAAGGAAACTTTCTCCATTAAAAAAACCAGAGGGTAGAGAATGAAGATCACTGTTCGAATTCCGTAGGCC
>JBGSSY010000302.1:0-2838 GCA_041736775.1 Bdellovibrionales bacterium
AAAGTAAAAGTAAAAGTAAATGGTAAAGAGAAAAATGATGATGAGGGTCTATTTGAAGATTTGTTCTTTGCATCTGATTGACGTTATTTAAGGGCTTAAGTCGCAGTAGATAACCTGGCTCAAATTCAATAAATGGGCTCAGAAACAAATAAGAGCTAAATGAGTGATTTGTTTATTAATTCGGCAAGCCAAAGGTCTAATATGAAGCCCTAAAATGCGGCGCGTAATAAACCTGATTTTCAACAAGAGTGAGGGCCTTTTTTTGTCACAAAATAAAATAAAAAGGGTTACCGGTTTTAGAGAGAGCCGGTTTTGTTTTCTTGAAATTAAGTAATACCCTAAAAGTCGCTCCTGTATTGATTTCTATAGAGATCTTTTTTTTAAAAAAGAAAATGTTTTTCTATTTGCAGGACTTTGAATTTTTTTTATGAAAAGCGGGGAAGTCCGCTCTGTGCCTTTTTACACACAGTTTCAACTTCTTTAAGATTTGCACGTTGATTCCGGAAGATTTTTTTTGTTGATCTTTGTTTGCAAAGGCGCAAACGTATTAGCAACGCAACAAAAACAATTTTTAATAGGAGGCATCTTATGGGAATCAATAAACTAATAATGATTCTTGCAACTTTGTGTTTTTCAGCAACTGGTTTTGCTCAAGAACAAGAAGCTAGCGAGAAAAAACCTTTTAACATCTACGGTGATTTCGCAACTTCATTGTCATTCTTTGACAGCGAAAATTTTTCAGGTGGAGTACAAAACCCCAATTCAAATAATGATGATTTCAATATTGATCTTATCGAAATCGATTTGGAAAAAAATTGGAGTAATTCAAAACTTCACTTGTCAATTGGTTACGGTACAACTGCTAATGCGGTTAATTTTGGTGCAACAAATCCTGCATTATCACAAAACACTCTTAACGTAATGAACGCTTATTATCATATCGATAGTTCTTATGGTCTTGGCTTTACTGTTGGTAAATTTGAATCACCAGTTGGTCACGAAACTTATAACCATATGGATAACTCTCAGTTCACAAGATCATATGGATTTTTGTTAGCTCCTTTCTTTTCTACAGGCGCTCAATTGTCTTATGGACAAGATATGTGGAAAGCTGGTTTTATCGTATCTAACGGTAACGGTAGAGACACTGATGCAAGAGACAACAATAAAACTATGGCCATCGTGATTGATGTTGATCCCATGGAAGCTCTTCACGTAGATCTTAATTATGTAACAGGTACTGAAGGTACAGCTGCAAGTAGCAATGCTCCTGCTGGAACTATTACTGCAGTTTCTGTTAACATCATCGACTTCTCTGTAGCTTACATGATCAACGAAATGTTTGATGTAGCTCTTAACTATATTGACCACGGTCAACAAACTGGTACTGCTACTGAGCTTAAAGCTTCAAGCATTGCTGGATATGTTAATGCTAACTTTGGCACTTTTGGTCTTGGTCTTCGTTATGAGCAGTTCTCATACGACGGCGGTGTTTCTGTGTACAATGGCTTCAGAGCTGCAATTCCTGCTCCTGCTGGCACAGACAACAGCATTTCTTCAATCACTTTAGCTGCTAAAGCTGAAATTGATCAGAATGCTCTAGTTATGCTTGAGTACAGAATGGATTCAGCTGATGACAATGGTACTTTTACTGAGAAAAACGGTACAACAGCGACTGATGCTTTCAATACCATCACAGCTTCTCTTATGTACAGATTCTAATCTTTGTTAAAAAGATTGGTTGATTTGAAAAAGCGCTTCGTAAGAGGCGCTTTTTTTTGTCTAAAAGCCGATATAATTACTCTACCCATTCATTTTAGATCTTCTCATAGAATCAAAGTTATCGTGTTTTGTTCAGTTTGATAGTTATTTTCTAGTTCAATTTTATATTAAGGATTTTTTTAATCTCAACTTTCCCTTTAGAAAATGAATGAATAGGTTTATTGCTTTAAAAGTGCTGTAGAGATTCAATCAAATCTCAGAGAGCAGCCAGAATTCAGAAGTTTGATTTCAAAGCTTAAATCAAATTGAGTAAACACTTTTCAAAAAAATTTAATAAATAGAACGAGCTCTCTCTCTTTTTTATTGATCTCAATTGAGATAACAATATTAATAGATGGAGAAACAACATATCTCTTAAATGAAGATTTAAGATAAAGGAGTTTACGATGCTTTTAGCGATCATTTTATCCAGTATTGCCGGGGCATTTGGGGTATGGCAGGCGGGAATGAATAAAGTTGTTGCCGATAGTCTTGGGTTTACAGCCTCGCTTCTTTTTAATGGTGTGTTCTTTCTTTTATTCAATCTTATATTTTTCGTCTTTGTTTATTTGAAACCCAAGATGGTTGCTCAAGAGTTTGTAATTCAGTGGGCCTTGAGTGATTTTAGATGGTGGTGGGTTGTTCCTGGTCTCATGGGTTTTATCCTTGTCATGGGACTTGCGGTTTCTGTTGGCCGTATCGGTGCTGTTCAAACTATTGTCATCTCTATCGCCGCTCAAATCTTTGCCTCCATCGCGTGGGATATTGCCCAAGGCGACCATGAAATAAACAAACTCCGTCTTGCTGGCGCCTTCGTGACCCTTGTGGGTGCCGTTCTAGCCACCCTTTCGTAGATTTAATAATCAATGGGACTTAATCTCTTTAGAAACTAAGAGTTTGTTCAACGGTAGTGTGATTAAAAGATCTGTGCCGTTAGAAGATGTGGAAGATATGGTAATGTCTCCTCCCCAATCATTAAGACACTTTTTAGCGTAGCTTAAACCGAGGCCCTTGCCATTGATTTTTCCAATAGAATGCCCACTTTGGAAGGGAGAAATCATGTATTCATTGGGTATA
>JBGSSY010000331.1:0-22933 GCA_041736775.1 Bdellovibrionales bacterium
GGGGAGACTGGTCAGCTTATTTTGCACGCAGGCCAATAAAATTAGTGAAAGTAAAGAAAGATTACAGATTGGCCGGATGACGCCGATAGGTGGTCAAAGTCCCTTGAGAGTAAACCGGTCAGGTTCCCTTGGTAATAACATCTCCTCTGATAAGCCCATTAAAAGAGGAGAGATCCAGTACTGAATTTCTAACAGTCATTGAGTAACAACGAAGATATTTTATTTATAGAATCGAGTTTATAAACTCTTGGGAGTTAAAGGGCCGAAGGTCTTCAATCTTTTCACCAACACCGATCATTTTGATGGGGAGTTTATGTTCGCAGGCAATTCCAACAGCAACTCCACCTTTAGCAGAACCATCCATTTTAGTGAGAATGACTCCGGTGACCTCAAGGGCTTGGTGAAATTGTTCAGTTTGCATCAAAGCATTCTGCCCTGAGTTGGCATCAAGGACAAGGAGCGTTTCGTGGGGGGCTCCGGGCAAAGCTTTAGCCATCACTCTTTTCATTTTCTTAAGTTCTTCCATCAGGTTTTTTTGAGTGTGAAGGCGACCTGCTGTATCTATGATTATAAGATCAAATTTTTTAGCGACACCTTTTTGAATGGCATCAAAAGCGATGGCACTGGGATCTTTCACTCCTTCGGGGCTAAAAATCTCAACCTGGGCGCGGTCCGCCCAAACTTTAAGTTGGGCATCGGCCGCCGCACGAAAAGTATCACCGGCCGCAATTAAAACACGTTTGCCAGAATCAACCTGCTGGCTGGCTAATTTTCCAATGGATGTTGTTTTACCGGCTCCGTTGACTCCGACCACCATCCAAACAGTGGTCGGGGTGTCTGTTGCGTGGGAGAGTTGAGAAGGGAGGGTAGAGGTAAAGATCGTATTCAATTCAGATTTAAGAGAGCTATTCAGGCGGCTGAGGCTAAAATCAGGTTCACGAGCCACTTGTTCTCCCACTCGGGACATTAAAAAATCAACGGTTTTAGGGCCTAAATCAGAGGTGTAGAGAGCCTCTTCCAAATCATCCAGTTCCTTTTTACTAATTTGATTTTTGCCGGCCAGTTGAAGGGTGAGTTTCCCCCAAAATCCTTCTTTTGTTTTAGAAAGGGCTTCTTCTATGCTCTTATACTTTTTTCGATCCACGACGACCGGTTTTTCTCGGGAGGTGGGCAGGGGCTCCTTTTTTTTGCGGCGAAGAGCAATATATCCCCCGGAGAGAGCAAGTAGGGTGCTGAGGCCCATAAGACCATATAATGCTAATTCAAATTCCATTTCTTGCTCCTCAGCGGGGTAGAGGCTCGGACGAATCTTGTTCATGAGCCTTTTGAGTTAGGCATTCTGTTATACGCTCAAAGCCCGGTTGTCAAAACAGCATGGTCAAAACACCCCCAACCTTGTGCACTTTACAATACCTCTTTGCTGAGAATTTAATCTGCGCTAAAAGGTCTCTGTGTTAAATAGAGAGAACCCTTTCAAATCCCTTCGGCTGAATCAGCTGCCCCTCTTAGAGGTGACAACTCGTCTTAAAGCTTATAAGGCCATTTTGCAGAAAGAGCTTAAAATGAAGGGGATCAGTTTTGACTTTCACATTTGGGTTTCAGATGAGTGGTTTTGTCCAGATGGTGTTCCAGGATTTGCAGTCCCTTTTTATTTGTTCCATCCCCAACTCATGGCCCTTCACAAAACAGAAACTGGTCTGATCGAAGGGCGAAGCGAGAAAGAAATCATTAAGTTGATGAGGCATGAGCTCGGTCACGCCCTTGATAATGCATTTGCACTTCGAAAAAATAAAGAGAGACAAAAAATTTTTGGTTCTTCAGCAACGCCTTATCCAAAATTTTATAATCCACAAAAGTACTCAAGAAGATTTGTAAAGTATCTCTGTGATGGATATGCCCAAAGTCATCCCGATGAGGATTTTGCAGAAACTTTTGCCTATTGGTTGGATCCTGAAAAAAAATGGCAGAGTAAAAAACTGAGTCCAAAGGTTATGGCGAAGTTGTATTTTATGGATTCTTTGATGAAAAATTTAGGAGTTCAGAAACTGAAAAATTCTTTTTGCCCCGATCGCATTGAGATCAACAGGACAAAACTCTCGACTTATTACAGAGATTTAAAAAAGGAAAAAAATTTAAGTCTTTACCCATCGTTAGAGAATGAAATTAAGTCTCTCCGCCGAATAGTTCCCCCAAAAACCAGGCTTAGAATTTCAATTAAAAAACAAAAAAAGAAGTGGATCAAACAAGTCTCTTCTGAGCTTGGTGTTCCCCAGTATCAAGTTAATCGAAGTGTCGAACTCATAATTGTTCAAAAAAAAATGGATCTCTCAATTTTTTTGAAATCAAAAATGGATGGATTTATTAAGAAAAGTTTTTTACATCTCAATAAAACCAATCAACTTCATTTAAGGCTATAGTTGGTCATTCTAGAGCCAATTCTTTCTTTCTTAACCCCTTAAATGGGTTTTTCTTTGATAACCTTAAGCTCTTTGTTTACTATGAAGCTCTCGCTTTTCAACAAGTCCAAGCCCTAGGTCGGTTGAGTCGAGCGTCTGGCTCGCCGATAGGACTTTAGCAATTCTCAACCAAGGTGAAGTGATGAGCGAGTTAAAAGTTCTGGTTTTAGTTCATCCCAGTTGTATACCTCCTTTGGGTGCGACTCCGCAGAAAGCGGATTGGTCGAATTGGAAAACAGAATTTTACTTAAAAAAATCTCTTCGACGACTTGGCCACAAAGCCCTTTTTTGTGGAGTTTCTGATGATCTTAATCAGGTTAAATCAGCGATCGATCAATATTCACCCCACATTGTGTTTAATTTGCTTGAAGAGTTTCAAGGCAAAGCGGGTTTTGATGCCCATGTTGTGAGTTATCTTGAGTTGCTTGGAATTCCTTACACCGGTTGCAATCCCAGCGGTCTCTTGATTGGTCGAGATAAAGCATTGGCTAAAAAAATTCTGAGCTATCATAATATTTTAACTCCTCGTTTTTTTACTGTGGATCAGCAAAAAAACTTTTCGCTCCCTTCAGATCTTAAATATCCCCTCATCGTAAAATCCTTGGTTGAAGAAGCTTCTCTGGGAATCAGCCAAGATTCCATAGTTGATCAAGAAGATAAATTGCGCGACCGCATTGAATTTATTCATAACAAAATAGAAACACCGGCCCTGGTTGAAGAGTATATTGAGGGGCGGGAGCTTTATGTCGGTGTGATTGGCAATAAACAACTCAAAGTGCTTCCGGCTTGGGAACTCAAATTTGGTGATCTCAAAGAAAAGGGTCACCCGATTGCTACCCGTAATGTTAAGTTTAATAAAGCCTACTGTGAAAAATATTCGATCAAAAAGGGGCTTGCCAAAAACCTCAATCCTTTTACAGAGAGAAAGATAGAGCACGTCGCGCGAGAAGCCTACAAAGCCCTCAAACTCTCGGGTTATGCTCGGCTGGATCTGAGACTGACCGAAAATGATGAAGTCTATTTTTTAGAAGCCAATCCCAATGCAGAGCTTGCCCAGGGAGAATGCCTTGCTGATGCTGCGCACAATTCTGAGATGAAGTACGACCAACTCATCGCCAAGATTATGTCTTTAGGCTTGTCCTACGAAACCGCAGCCTAGACCGCTCAAACCCAACCTGTTGGAATATGACCTTTTGAGATGACCTATGTCTTAGGCCTAAACGCCCAAAATGAGACCGGCTCTTGACCCCGTGCTCAATAAATATTACTAATAATTATAGGAACTTGTCGTTTTAAGAAGGGTGCCATGCAACAGGAAGTAAAAACTTACGAAGTGCAAATTGCTGGCGTCCCTCTGCGTTTGAAATCGAGTCATGATCAAGAAACAGTGGATGCAATTTTAAAAATGGTTGATGAACAAATGGATCAAAAGCTAGCAAAAATCTCTTTACGAAACTCGGCCCTTCTGGCCTGTTTGCGTCTAGCTGAAGAATTATTTTTACTCAGAAAAAAAACCAAAGAAGAGCTTGATAACCTAGAAGCTCGCACTCTTGAACATATCTCCCATATTCAACAAGTTCCTTAAGAGAAAGATTTCTTTCTCAGCTGACATTTAATTTTAGCGCTGGCCTCAGAAGATTTGGGCTTTAAGGAACTTTTGTGAAGAAACACAGTTTACGTGTTCAGTATAAAGAGAGGCTTTCTCACCTTCCCGTGGGCGAGAAAAAGTCTCAATCAGAGCTTCTGGTCGACCAACTCTCGACCTATCTCAAAAAACAATCGGGTGCATGGACCCTTTTTGCCCCCCTCAATGATGAACCCAATTTACTTCCTCTTCTTAAACAGTGTGATCATATTGATTGGCTTTTCCCCAAAATGGAATCCCAAACAGAGATCAGTTTTCGTCGGGTGAAGTCGCTGAATCAATTGGTCGCCAATTCTTGGGGACTCGAACAGCCCTCCGACCAGCAACCCCTATTCGCTTCCGAGCAAATTACTGGAGCCCTTGTTCCAGCCTTAGCTTACGATCGATATGGGACTCGCTTGGGAAGAGGCGGTGGGTACTATGACCGTTTTCTTAAGTATTTTAAAGGTCTCAAACTAGGTGTGATCTTCAACGAAGGTATTTTTAATGGTCTTCTTCCTAGAGAAGCCCATGATCAAGTGATGAATGTAGTGATCAGTCCCATGCAGTGGATTGAAGTGAATAGCGAGGTTAGAAATGGAATTTAATATGTTGAGTTTAATTATTGGAGCGATTGTTGGTGCGGTGTTATTTTTTGCCGTTAAGAAAATCATTGAAGTTAAGAAAAAAAGATCAGCGCAGCTTGAAGCCGAAAAAATCATTAATCGGGCTAAAGGTGAGCAGATGAAGATTCTTAAAGAGTCTGAACGAAAAGCAAAAGATTTTGAAATTCGTGCGAAAAAGAATGTCGAAAATGATCTTCGTAAGCAAAAAGACGATATCAAAAAAATTGAAGAGAGACTTCTTGATAAAGAAAAAATTCTAGAAAAAGAATTCCGCAAAAAAGAAGAGCTTCTTCTTCAAGAGCAAAGTAATTTAAAGAAAAGAGAAGAAACCATCAAAGCTCATGAGAGCCGAATGGACGAACTCGAAAGAGAAGCAAAGAGTAAAATCATAGATTTGACTGAGAAGCTTAAAAATTCCGCCAACATTTCTCCCGAGGAAGCCAAAGAAGAATTAAAACGCTCTCTTGAAGAAGAGGCTAAAACTGAAGTGGCTCGTCAAATTATTACCATCGAAGAGGATGCAAAACAGCGTGCCGAGCAAAAAGCCAAACGAATTATCGGAATGGCAATATCTCGTTATGCCGGTGAGTTCACCACAGAAAAAACGGTGTCTGTGATTCCTCTTCCGAACGAAGAGCTTAAAGGTAAGATCATTGGTCGTGAAGGAAGAAACATCCGAGCGATCGAAGCCCTTTGCGGAGTGGATCTTATTATCGATGAAACACCAGAAGCGGTGGTGATTTCTGGATTTGATCCTGTTCGCCGAGAAGTGGCTAAACGTTCCCTTGAGAAACTGATGGAAGATGGTCGTATTCACCCCGGAAGAATTGAAGAAGTGATCGATAAAACAAAAAAAGATCTTTTCAAATATATCAAGGCTGAAGGTGAAAAAGCTTGTCTTGAACTTGGACTTCAAGGTGTGCATGGAGAAATCCATAAAACTCTTGGAAGTTTGAAATTCAGAACGTCCTATGCCCAAAACAATTACTCCCATTCTCTTGAAGTGGGAATGCTTGCAGGTCTCATGGCTGCTGAAGTTGGTGCTGATGTAAAAGCCGCCCGTCGCGCCGGCCTTTTTCATGATCTAGGAAAAGCAATGGATCACAGTATTGAAGGATCCCATGCTGTGATCGGTGCTGATTTTGCAAAACGCTACGGCGAAGCCGAAGTGGTTTGTCATGCCATTCGTGCCCATCATGAAGATGAAAAACCAAGAACAATGTTGGCTTACCTTGTTATGGCCGCTGATGCGATCAGTTCTGCGCGTCCTGGTGCACGTAAATCAATCATGGAAAACTATGTTCAACGTCTTGAGGATCTTGAGTCTATTGCCAACAGCTTTGATGGTGTTGAGCGAACTTTTGCCATTCAAGCCGGTCGTGAAATTCGAGTGATTGTCGATAGCTCTCGAGTGACTGATGAACAATCGGTCATGCTCAGTCGCGATATTGCTCGTAAAATTGAGAAGGAACTGAAGTTCCCCGGACAGATTAAAATATCTGTGGTGCGCGAAACACGTGCCGTTGAACACGCTCGTTAATTGGGGAGACTGACATGAAAGTCAAATTTCTTCCCTCCGGAGAAGAGCACGAAATCGAAGTGAACGAAACGGTTCTCCATCTCGCCCAGCGCGTGGGCTTGCATATCCAGTCCGTTTGTAAAGGGATTCCCTCCTGTGCGGAATGCCGAGTTCAAATTGCTGAAGGTGAACACCATGTTTTGCCCCCTTCAAAAAAAGAATTGGACTTAATCGGTACGGCTCATTATGTGGACCGCTCTCGATTAGCTTGCCAGCTTCGTTGTTATGGCGACCTTGAAATCGATCTTAAAGAGCAAATTGAAAAAGAAAAACGAGCGACCCAAAAACCGAAAGACCGTCTTGCACGCAGAGATGGAGAAACTTCTCGTGCCGTCCTGGGTGGAATTTTAGATAACGTTGTAGCAGAAGATGCAGTGACACCGGAGTTGGTTGAGAAAAGAGAAATTGAAGTGGTTGCGGTGGAAGCCTTTAAGGGTGATCCCCATCTTGATAAAAGAGATAGTTTTTACGGTGATTTTTACACGGGAAAAAATAAGAATAAATCTCAAGAAGGTGGACAGAGAAATAGAAGTCAAAATCAAAACCCCAATACTAAGAACCAAAAACAGGGTAAAGGGAACCCGAATCGACAACTTCAGCAAAATCGACCCCATCCCAATCAGGCCGTTCAGACGGGTGAAGGTTCTGGGCAGCAGCAGCAGGCGAGAAATCCCAATCAAAATCAAAATTCTGGAAATGCTAGAAATAGAAATAGGAAACGCTCTCCCAATAAAGGGAGCAATCAATCTTCTGGACAAAGAAACCAACAAAATCATAATTCAGGACGACAAAATCCTTCGGAATCACTATCAGCCTCACCTGTTGCCCCAACCACCCCTGATAACAAGAATGGAAACGTAGGCTCATAATGGATAAGGCGAGAGAAATTTATCTCGACTATCATGCCACGACACCGGTTCTGCCTGAGGTTTTCGAGGCAATGAGTCCCTATCATTGTCAGCATTTTGGAAATGCAAACTCCACTCATCAGTGGGGTTGGAAAGCAGAAATGGCTGTTCACAAAGCCATGAAACAAGTTTCAACTTTGGTGCAAGCCAAATCATCCCAGGTTTTTTTTACCTCTGGAGCCACTGAAAGTATTCATTGGGTGATTGTCGGTTGGATTCGTAAAAATAAAAATCCACTGATTATCACTACTGCCACTGAACATAAAGCCACTTATGGAGCCTGTGAATGGGCTCGGGAATTGGGTGCTGAGGTCAAAGTCTTGCCGGTTAATGAGTATGGAATGATTTCTAGAGAAGAACTCGCCCAAAATATTGATCCTCAAAGACCGACGTTGTTTTCGTTTATTCTCGCTAATAATGAAATCGGAACCATCAATCCTGTCCAAGAAATCGTGTCCCTTAAAAAGAAATTTCCTCAGTTGCTTATTCATGCTGATGCCGCACAGGCCGTCGGAAAAATTGCGGTGAATTTTCAAGATTGGGATTTAGACTTTCTCTCTCTTTCGGGTCATAAAATATATGCCCCTAAAGGGGTGGGGGTTCTTGTTATTAAAAATAATACCAGTCTAGAACCCCTTTTTAAGGGGGGTGAGCAGCAGTCCAACATGAGAGCGGGTACCATAGATGTATCTTCTATTGTCGGCTTAGGAAGGGCTTGTGAATGGGGTGCAGAGAACTGGCCGAGTGAGCATAAGAGGCTCTCTGAACTCAGAGACTTTATGGTCCAAGAGCTCCTGGCCACGGGATTGGTCAAACTCAATGGTCACCCTACGGAACGACTCCCTAATAATATGAATTTTACTTTTCTCAATCTGACCACTGATAAGTTATTATTAAAACTACCAAAAGTAGCCTTCAGTTCAAGTTCAGCCTGCTCCAGTGGGGCCGCCTCTATCAGTCATGTCCTTAAGGCCATTGGCCTAAGTGATCAGGCGGCCAAACAGTCCATTCGTTTTGGTTTGGGACACGGGACGACCCTAGAGGATATTAAGTGGGTGACTGCTGAAATCCTGCATGCAGTGAAAAACGCCTCAGACTTCCATTCCCCCAACAAATAAGCTATAATTGACCCATGATTCAAATCACAGAAAAAGCCATAAAACAGGTTCGAAGACTTAAAGAAGATGAAGAGCAAGCTCCAGACTCGGTTTTAAGAGTCTATGTCAAAAAAGGCGGATGCTCGGGGATGTCTTACAAAATGGACTTTACCACTGAGGTCAAAGAGGAAGACAAAATCTTCGAAAGTGGTGGCGAAAAAATTGTGGTGGACACTACCAGTTATCTTTACCTAATCGGTATGACTTTAGATTACGAAGGTGGTCTTAACGGACAAGGTTTTATTTTTAGTAATCCCAATGCAAAAAAGACCTGCAGTTGCGGTGTCTCTTTTGGTGTTTAAAAAAAATCAAATCTAGCTTCAAGATATTCCACTATTTATTCAGTTAAATTAATACTAATCCAGTCCTTTAGATTTTAAGTCTTTTTTAAAAAAAACTTATGACATTATCTCAACGGGTCATTCCGTCGCAGCAGCGTTACATAAGTCCTCGCCTTCTTTTTCTACTCAATTTAAATTTTTCTAGAGCAACTGAGGCTTATCAGAGCGTGGCCTTCCTCTTGCAAAGTTCATATTTAAAGAATGAACAAAGAAACATTTCAAATCACTAAGGAGACTTTATGACAAATTATAACGAAGAAAAAAATAAAGATGCTAAAAAACAATCCTATGGTTCTTCTGATCAGAAAGATCAACAAAAAAATGCTCAGAAAAATCAAAGTGAACAACGTCAGCAGAAGGACCCCATTCAAGAGCAGGACCATCGTAAAAACTCTTTCAATAACAAAAACACTTCTGATGCAAATGATAAAAGTGATCGACGAAAACAAGATCAACGAGATATTGATAAAAAACGTAATCCTGAAGAGCAGGTGGTTGACCCCAAGGATCTGAGACGTAAAGACAGTCCACCGGTTATCAATGCTTAATTTCAATTCGAGTCAATCTGATAGAGCCATCTTGGACTATAGGATTATTTTATTATAAAGATGCCAAGGGGGTGGTTTCGCAACAAATGAAATCGCCTTTTTGAAATTTTATTAAAAACAAAATAGTTAAATGCCTAACTCCATTTGCAGGCGAACAAAGTTATCAATTCCTTCGGTTCGGCCAATATTCGTTTGAAACTTTACGCGGTGGCCATCGAGGTAGTAGTTCATCCCTAAAGTCCATTCGCGAATTTTTTCATGAAAGCCAATGACCTCATCATCAGGATGAATCGCTGAGTGTCTCATAGTTAATTCTGTCTTTTGGCTGAGCATTTTACCAAATTGAATATTGTAGGCTTGCCCGGTGAGGACAGCTTGTCGGGTGTTGATGATAGGATTGTCAGCCCCTTTGATCACCCATTCTAAATAGAGTGAGTGTCCTTGCCATTTCATTAAAGTATCAAAATAGTGCATCCACTGGCTACGTCGAACGATCGGATCACCCTGAACACCAGTGGTCGTAAATATCTCACCAACAGTTCCATTGGCGCGAGCGGCACCATCCATAAAAGCACTGCTGACTCCGAAGACCAATTTTAAATCAGGTTCAAAAACAAGATCGCCTTCAAAGTACTCACCGTTTTGGCTCATCTCTCCCATCGGTAAAAGCTCAAGTCGAGAGACATAAAAGAGGCGATGGTCTGGGGGAATTGATTGATTTCTGCCTTCGCCAGAGCTGATCGAAGTTTTCCAGCGAAACACAGTATCGCTCCAGTTTTGACTAAACTGCGATTGAAGGCCAAAGTCGCGATCAATATTGAAGGCAGCATTAACAATGGAGCGATCAACAAACTGTTGATCTCCAGAGCTTGTCACTCGCTGACGGTTACCCGGTAACTTACCTTGTCCAAAGGCAAACTGCCATTGGGGGGTCAATTCGTACATCACCATGGCATCGCGAACCACGTTGGGAAACTCTGATTCATTCCAGTCTAGATCACCTCGAGCAAAAGAGAGTTGAATCAGGTAGCGAAGGCGAGGTGAGGTGACAAAGCCGTTCATACGTAAACGAAGGCGTCGAACCCGCCAATCAAAAGTGGGATCACTTTGGTTAGGGACATCAGCATCACGATCAATAAAGTCAGCACGATTTTGCATGCGAAAACGTAAATTCATATGAAATTTATCTTCAGGAGCTGAGAACTCAATGCCGTCACCAAAGACGATGGGACTAAAAGGACTTGAGTCACCCAATTCGGCTGAAGAAACGGGGGCCTTTCTCTCAACCTGTGCAAAACTTAAAAAGTTAAGGGTGAAAAGAAAGGTGAAAAGGATCATGATTTAAAAGTTTTTCTTAAGTCGTTGGTAATATTTTTTTGATGGGCTTCCAAAGTTCCGCCGCCAATCTCAAGAAGTTTTGAATCTCTCCAGAGTCTTTCTACGGTGTATTCACCAACGTAACCATAACCGCCTAAGACTTGGATGGCGTTGTCGGCGACCATCTTAGCCATGGGAGTTGCAACGAGTTTAACACCATCTGAGTCGATCCGATTGCCACTGCCATGAGCTTTGATATGTCGAGCTGTATTGTAGACATAGGCCCGAGCCGCTTGATATTGGGCAAAACTTTCACCGATGAATTTTTGGATTTGTCCAAAGCGCATAATGGGTTTTCCGAAAGCCATTCGTTCGTTGGCGTATTTATTCATGACATCCACACAACGGCGGGCAATCCCAACCGCCATAGCAGCTAAGGTCAAACGTTCAATCTCAAGGTTGTACATCATATGAGTGGTCGATTCGCCCTCTTTACCCACAAGGTGGCTGAAGGGAACTTTGCAATTATCAAAAACGAGTTCGGCGGTGTTTGAACCGCGCATTCCCATTTTATCCATAATTTTTTGGCCCACAGAAAAACCAGGTGTATTTTTTTCGACAATAAAAGTTGAGATCTCTGCCTTGCCATTTTTTTCACCGGTGCGAGCGTAGAGCCAAACCACATCCGCAGGAGTTCCCGCATCATCAAGACAACCATTTGTGATCCACATTTTGGATCCATTTATAATATAATGGTCACCTTGCTTTACAGCTTTAGTCTCCATTCCAAGGACGTCGGTTCCGTAATTCGCTTCAGACATCGCCATGGCACCAATCCATTCACCGGTGCAAAGTTTAGGAAGATATTTTTCTTTTTGCTCATGACTGGCGTGATGGGCCATATTGTTCACACAAAGCATGGAATGGGCGAGATAGGCGAGACAAAAACCAGGATCTGAGTAGGAGAGTTCTTCGTGGGCAATGACTGCGGCCACGGAATCTAAACCTGAACCACCATATTCCTCTGGAACCGTGATTCCTAAAAGACCCAGGTCACCCAGCTTTCTAAAAAGTTCGAGATTGAATTTTTCTTTGCGATCATGTTCAAGGGCTTGGGGCTCAACTTCTTCTAAAGTCCATTGTCGAATGGTTTCACGAAGCATTTTATGTTCGTCGGTGGGATTGAAGAGGTCGAAGTTTTGCCAATCCATAGAGGTTCCTCCCGGAAATTAAGTCTTCTGATTAAAGCCAAAATTTATTCTGATATCAACACTTTGTCACTCTTTGCTCAAAAGAGTTTTAAGTTGGGGTTTGCGACAGCTGCGATAAAGATAAAGGGCCAAAAGGTATTGACGCTCCTGATCAGCAAGTGGAACCTTGGTTTTTTTAAGATGCTCATAATGGACATGTTGAAAGCAAAGAGCTGCCGCAACGGAGATGTTAAAACTCTGCACAAAGCCCTGCATCGGAATAAAGATCTTTTCGTCAGCCATTTCAGTCAGCTCTCGGCTGGCACCCTTTTTTTCACTGCCAAAGCAAATCGCGACTTTTTCATCAAAACTCACCTCTTGAATCGGTTTTCCCCCCTCAAGGTGAGTGACATAAATTTTATGACCTGTGTTTTTTAGAAAATCGATGCATTCAGGGGTATTCTTCCATTTTTTTTGCACCAACCACTTGTCGGCCCCTTGGGTTACGCGCTTTGATTCTTTGAACTTATCGATGCCAATGATTTGATGAAAATGATGAAAACCAAAGGCCTCTGCACTTCTCATTACGGCACTGGTGTTGCCGCGATCATAAATATTCTCCATGACAGTCACTAAACGACTGTCGCGTCGATTAATGATTTCATGCATTTTTTGAAGTCGAATTTCAGTGACCTGGCCTTTAAGGGCCTCGATCACTTTATCACAGGGATAATTTTCTCCATCAACCCGGAGGTGGGTCACTGCCAACTCAAACGAGGAAGGGGAGTGAGATTGGAACCGTGGGCATCAAACATAAACTGAGGAAGCATAAAAGAACCCCAATGAATTTCTTTTGAATAATACTGAAACTTTTGTTTCACCCGCTCAGGATTAAAATCTTTAAAAGGACAAAGGCCCTTTGAGGCATAAGTAAAAGACCAGAGCCCACTGGGGTAACTCATATTGCAGTAGTTGTAGATATGAACTTTTGGAAAGACTTGGGCCAAGATTTGAACCAAAACTTTTTGCATTTTCATATCGTAATAGGGAGATTCTCCTTGAGACACGACAACACCATTATCAGCCAAGCGAGCCGCCACATCTTTGTAAAAATCCACATTGAAGAGGGGTGTTGCAGGGCCAATGGGTTCGGATGAATCCACAATAATAACATCAAAGATCTCTTTTGAGTTTTTCATAAAATCCACTCCATCTTGAATCAGAAGAGTGACTTTAGGATTTGATAACTGACCTGCCGTTAAAGGAATAAATTTTTTGCAAGCTTCAACCACCATGCCGTCAATCTCAACCATGGTGACTTTTTCAACACTGGGATGCTTCAGCACTTCACGAACAGTTCCACCATCTCCTCCACCAATCACCAAAACATTTTTAGGATTGGGGTGAGTAAAAAGGGGAACGTGAGTGATCATATCATGATAAATAAATTCATCACGCTCAGTCACCATGATCATTCCATCATGGGCGAGCAGCATTCCATGCTCTTGGGTTTCGACCACTTCAACCTTTTGAAAATCACTTTGTTCACTCATCAAACGTTTTTTAAGACGAAAGCGAAGGGCAATGTTTTCGTGAGTCTCTTCAAACCAATCGGATTTTTGATCAATCATTAAATAAGCTCCTTAAAAAGAGTAGGTCGTTGTTCGGTTTTATCAGGTCGGTAATAAGAGAAGTATTGTGTCTCGTAACCGGCTTTAATTTTTTGGGCAAACTGACGCTTCAGTGTGTAGTTTTCGTAATTGGGTACTGAGACTTTATCTTTATTAAAAAAGACCAAGTCAAAACTCATCGGTTTAAAAACCTTTAATACCTTTTCAGCCCACTGAATTTGTTCGTCTTTGCTGAAGGCATTGGTTTCAAAGCTGATATAACTGCCTAAACTTTCTGGGGTGATGTGGATAGTGAAATAACGATTTTTATAAATTGAGTTCAGTGAGTAACCCATGGGTTCAAAAATAAAATCATCCACATCGCCCAGAACAATATCGGCAATGCCAGAATCTTTTCTGAGTTGTTCGCTATCACAGCCTGAACAATGACTAAAGCGAGCGATGACCTCGGGGTCAATCCCATGCATCAGCACTTCCATGGTGTGGTCATCATTTTCTGGAGTGTAGTCCTTACTCGAAGCAAAAAGGTAAAGATGATGCTCGTCCTCACGACCAAACCGCATGGCTTCACCGTGAAACCATTTTTTAAGAAGTGTGACATCTTTAAAAAAATCTGTGGTCTGAGCTTGGGGAAGGAGCTCATTTTTTCTTTCATAGAAAAAAACTTCAATGTCGTCTGTCGAGTAGTTTTTCATCAGTTCTTCAACGGCAGAAATCAAACGAGTGGTTCCGCAGGTGATCATCACCAAATAATAATCGTAAACAAAGAGCGAGCTCTCAGAAAGAAGGTAAGCATCCATCGACTCATTTGAAATCTCAGAAAGTATTTGAGCCTTTGAGGCTTTAACAAGGGCCTGCCATCTCTCTTTGGGTTCATGACGGAGACTTTTGATCTTTTTGTTAAAGATGACTTCAATTTTCTTTTCTGAACCTTCAAAAAACATTCTCTTTTAATTCCTCTCATCGAAGGTGACGGTTAAGGCTTGGTTTTAAGAACCCTCAGCACTCTCGTCAGTACTTGTTAAGTGCTTCAAATAACTGGAAAATATATAAAATGCAACGCTTTGCAGAGTTTTCTGATGAATTATGATAGAGCTTGAGGGATGGCTGCAAAAGTTTCAGTTATTATACCCACTTACAATCGAGCCCACACTCTCGAGCGCGCCCTAGGCTCGGTGCTCAATCAAACATTTACAGATTGGCAACTCATCATTGTCGATGATGGTTCAACCGATAACACCCAAGAACTCATTCAAAGTATTTCCGACCCAAGAATAGAGACAATTTTTACTGAGAATCGAGGTGTTAGTTATGCTCGAAACAAGGGCATAGAAAGATCAACTTCTCCTTGGCTTGCTTTTCTTGACTCCGATGATGAGTGGCTTTCCCATAAACTTTCTGTCCAAGTGGAGTTGGCCGAAAATAACCCTGAACTTCAAATTATCCATGGAGATGAGATTTGGATACGTCATGGGGTTCGCGTCAATCCCATGAACAAACACCAAAAACGGGGAGGAGATATTTTTAGGGACGCCATCCAACTTTGTTGTATCAGTCCATCAACAGTGATGCTTAAAAAAACTCTGATTGAACAGTTTGGTTTGTTTCGTGAAGATTATCCGGTTTGTGAAGACTATGATTTGTGGCTCAAAATTACGGCCCATTACCCTGTTGGGTATATTAAAGATCCACTGATTAAAAAATACGGTGGGCATAGTGATCAACTTTCTTTGAAGTTAAAGGCGATGGATTATTGGAGAATTCTTTCTTTAAAATCACTTTTAGAGAAGGAATCACTCGACCCAGAAAGAAAGAGTTGGGTGAAAGAGTCGATCAAAGAAAGAAGTGAAATTCTTCTCAATGGATATCGAAAACATCAAAATCTTGAAAACTTTGATGAAATTTTTAGGATTAAAGAGAGTCTTTAAAAAAATCAACCATCGCTTCTTCGTAAAACCACCAGGCTTTGATGATGGTCCACATATGTCCTGCATCGATTCGATAGACTTGCTCGGGATTAAACTCGGTCACCCAGTTCTCTTGAAATTTGGTTTGAACGGTTTCATCGGATTCTGCAACCACCATTTGCAAACGCTTCTCTTGGATAAAGTCCTTGTAATGAATGGATTCAAGTTCTGGACCAATGTGTTCGGAGAGAGCTTTTGAGTATTCATTAAGATCTTTAAAACCAAATTTTTTAAACCGAGCTTTACGAACCTTTTTTAAGTTGCTTTCCCCGGATTCAGCAATCACTTGGTGAATAGGTCCTCCGCCAGCAATAAGAAAAGCGGATTTTAATTTTTCACTTCTTCCAAAGGCTGTGGCGGCATGGATCGCCCCAACGCTAGTCCCAAGGATTCCGATCGACGAATAAGCGCTTTGAGTGATGAGAGTTTCAATGGCATTTTGGCCTCGAGTCAAAAGTCTTTGGTGAAGAGAGAGTTCGAGATTCTCTTCATTGAGGCCGTCCCAATTTTCGATAATGAGAGCATTGAACCCTTGATTGCAGAGGGCGCGAGCGTACTGACGTTCAAGAAATGTTATTCCACCAGTGGGTGGTAAAATTATCACAGCTTTTAAAGTTTTGGGCTCAGGCTCATAATGACTGACCTCAACTTGATGAGGACTCAATTTTTTTGATTGTTGAAAGCAATCAGCCTGCAAAGGAGCGTGGTAAACGAAAAGTGCAAGGGCAGTGAGGGCGGTGGTTGTGATCATGCCAAACAGCTAACATCAAAAGAGAGCATTAAAAAGGTTTATCCCTTAATGATATGGTGTTTCTGGCATTAAATTTTCAATTGTGCAGTTTTCTTTACAAGCCTTGAAATAAAGGTCATGGAAGTTTTGATGAATATCGTGTTTTTTCGAGCCAAGAGCGGCCAACAAATTAGTTGTGATAAAATAAAAACAAAGGGCCACAAGATATTTTTTGAGAGTGCCCGCCCGTACACCATTGAGTTCAGTTGAGAGCCAAACAATGAGGGGGATTAAACTCATCGGCCAGATAATGAGGAGGTGCCAATATATAGGAAGAGTGGGGGAAAGGGCGGTCGCTATTAATGCAGCAATAAAGGCTGAAATGGCATAAACGGCCATCCATTCGCTGGGGTCTTTCATTTTGTAACGGAAGATATTCATTTTGTTTTTATGTTTTTTATAAAATTGGTAGTTCACATAAAAAGAGAGGGCCACTCCGGATGCCCCCATAAGATATTTAACCACAAGCCAAAGATTTTCTGTGAGGGTGCGAAGAATTTCTTGGCTAATCCAAGAAAAATTCAGCTGATGAAACACATGGGTTTGAAATAGACTTGAGCCAAAAAGAATCCAATACCAAAAACCCTTCAGCAGGGGATAGACTGCAACCAGACCGAAAAATAAAAATCCCTCGCCATTTCCTCCCCCAGGCTGAGGAAAAATGCTGGGATCTTTGAGCCCTGCTAAAAAATAGGGGGTTAAAGTGAGAAGTCCAATGAGAATACCAGTCAAAGTCCCTCCCCAGTGGGGCTTGAGAGCTTTCATCCAAAGCAAGATCATGGTCATAAAAAAAAGAATCAAAAAGGAGGGGTGAATTTGAAGGCCCAAAAATAAACTTTGCCCGTGGAGAATACTAAAACCAAATGAGGGTTTCTTTGAGAGGTGGTAGGCCGACCACATATGCAAGGTTGAAGCTAAAAAAAGATAGCCTGGGTTCCAGAGAAAGACTTCACTCATGCGCCAGGGGTTGAGCCAAAAAAATAAAGTGGCGAGAAAAAAAGATTGGGTGATTTGGCTTTTAGAAATCACTTGAGCAAAAAAAATAAAAGAGATCCCATGCAATAAACCTAAAAAGAGGAGTGCGGCCCATGGTGAAAACCAAAGTTTCATGGGAAGTCCGCTGGCGAGCGTAAGAAAGGCTCCTGGGATATTGCCACTGGCACCACTGCTAGAAACATTACCATAGGGAATCAATAAATCCTGTGTGACCAACAAATGGGCTTTTTGAAGGATCTGGATGACATCACCATCGATAAAGTGCCCATAGGCATAAAGCGCAGTTTGGAGGACGCCCAAAGCGAAGAGGCCAAGAGTAAATTCATTTCGAGATAATTTTTCAAACATGGAGGGCATCATACGATCCGTTGACACTCTTGTCTATACTTGCAAAATGGCAAGGAAAGGTTGGTGATTGCCATCTTTGAAGCTCTGTTATAACCCTATAAATCTTAATTCCGGGAGTATTCATTTTGAAGAAAAAAATTATTTTAGTGGTACCTTGTTACAACGAAGAAGACCGTCTTGATCTTCCTCAATTTATGGGAGCCTTGGAACACAATAATGATCTTTGTTGGCTCTTTGTCGACGATGGTTCGATGGATAAAACCGCTGAAATGATTCAAGCCCAAGTTCAGCTCCATCCGGGGCGAGTTTTTTTTCATCAACTTAAAAAAAATAGTGGAAAGGGTGAGGCTGTTCGCCAAGGTCTATTAAAGGCGATTGAACTCAATGCGGATCTGACAGGATACTTTGATGCCGATCTCGCAACTCCGATCAGTGAGATCCATCGCTTGCTCAATCTTTATGAAATTCAAAAACGCAAAATTCTTCTTGGCTCTCGGGTTTTTTTATTAGGACGAAATATTCAGCGACAACGTTGGAGATTTTGGTTGGGACGCTGTTTTGCCTTAGTGGCCACTCAGATGCTTAAGCTTAAGGTGTACGATACCCAGTGTGGTGCTAAGCTGATTGAAAATTATCCCAATCTAAAACTCTGCCTAGAAATGCCCTTTGTCTCAGTTTGGCTTTTTGATGTTGAATTGATTCAACGTCTTAAAGGAGTCGGGCATTTAACCGACCATGACTTTTTTGAAGAACCCCTTTTGCAATGGACAGAAGTGGGTGGTTCAAAGGTCAAAGCCAAAGCTTTTGTGGTGGCCCTTGTGGATCTGATTAAAATCAAAATGAAATCTTAATTTCTAAAGTTTCCGAGCTTTATTTTGTCCATAGGAAGAAGGATATATCAGATACCCTCCATTAAGATGAGAGAATTATCCTCAGCAGATTAGTATAAGGTTTGATTGAGAGCTCTCGTCAGATAGAATTGCTTAAAAAGCCAACATAGTCTGTAAGACAATGACAGAATTGAAGCGTTTTGTCTTGGTATTGAGTCAGTCTTTCAATTATCATCTGCCCAGTAAAATATGAATTTATTTAAGCGGGGGATGGCGAGATATGCAAATTGATACTGAACCACTTTTGACTCCCAATTTAGATCATCTTTCTTGCGTGCCCATTAAAGAGGCGCCTCGAAACATTGGATTCTATCGCCGAGAAATTACACCAGCATTGAGTCCAGAAGTGTTTCAACTCAATCCCGCTCGCCTTTGGGGTTTTGCAATTTGCTCCACCGGAGCCCTCCTCGCTTTTGCGGCCATTGTTTTTATTAATCCCTTTTGGCCCTTCAAACTTCTATTGGGGTTAGCGATTGGACTTCTTTGTGGGATTCAGGGTTTTTTAACTCATGAACTTCTTCATGGTGCAATTACAAGGAATTCTAAACTTCAAACTTTTCTTGGTTTTTTTGGTCTTATGCCCTTTCTCATTTCTCCCACTTACTGGAAGTATGTGCACAATCGACTTCATCACGGTAAGACCCAACAAACTCTCCGTGATCCCGATGCGTTTCCGACCTTGCGAATTTATAAAAATAGTAAATTTGTTCAAGCTATTTTCCCTTTTACGCCGGGATCGGGCCACAAACGCAGTTATCTCTATTTTTTCTTTTGGCTTTCCTTTCACGAGTTCGTCGCCCAAATTTATTTGCGTTTTCGCAACGGTGTTTTTGATGGAATGGATCACAAAAGGGTGACTCTTGAATTGTCCTCACAAATCGCTATCCTCATTGGGCTTCTGATTGTGGCAGGGCCAAGCCAATGGCTTTGGGTGATGGTTATACCTCTGGCAACTCAAAATTATCTATTGATGAGTTATATCTCGACCAATCATAATTTAAGTCCACTGACACACGAAAACGATCCTCTAGTGAACTCACTGACCGTGACTAGTCATCCCGTCGTCGAGTGGTTCACTCTCAATTTTGGCTACCACGTTGAACATCATTTGTTTCCCGCTGTCAGTAGTAAATACGCCAAAAAAATTCATCAGGTCCTCATCGAAAAATTTCCTGACACCTATAAATACATGCCAAAAAAACAAGCCATGCGCGCCCTCTACAACACCGCCCGTATTTACAAAAATGCGACGACGTTGGTTCATCCCAAAACCCTAAAAACTTTTGACACCTTGTAAAAACGAGAAGGTTTTAATATTCATTACATCTCTAAAAAACTAGACCTATTCATTTCGACGATTATCAAAAAACTACTATCGGTGTTTGGATAAAAACAATAAGATATATTTATGGAAGTATAAAAAATTTCAGATCTATCTATCAGTATTTATAGATAGAATGAATTTTTAAAACGAGAACCTGAAAATTTTGGTTTTCATTAGAAATAAAGGTCGTATATGAAATATTTATTAGCATTTTTTCAGTCTTTCTTTTGTTCACTTCTGTTTTTTATTGCATTTGGAATGTTGAGCTCACTCCTTGCCAAAGGGATGTTTGGTGTAGTTTTCATTGGTTCATTTTTGTTATTTCCTATTAGTTTTTTTCTTTACTTGAGAAGAGCTAAAAACAGCTGGCATACCTTTTACCGGGGACTAATGTCTGGCGCAATTCTTTGGGGGCTTTTGTCTTTAACTATCCTAGTTATTACACCTGCAGTTTCAAAAAAAGTCACAGATGAGAGTAATGCATCAATAGCAAAATCAAAAGTTATTTCCCCAGCCAGCACAGACAAGGAAGTCGCTCTCTCTTCGGAGCACTTATTAGTGGGGATTGTCGGTGTTACTTTTGGTCTTCTTAGTTTAGTGCCTCTAGTGTTCTGCTTAATTGGCATGATGTTGGTGAAAAATAAATTTAGTTCAAGTGACAGTAAACCTGTTGTGGCAAGTGTTGTCTCTGCTTAAAAAAACGAGCTCAAAATAGGCCTTCTGGCGTGACTAGTGCGGCCCTTTAGGGCGGGAACGGTGCTGGTATATAGTGATTTATGGATTTTTAAGGATTCTGAGAGAAAAACTCACTTTTTCTGAGTCAATTGAACTTTTGAGTCGATTTTGGTCTCTTGTTTTGCCTCCCATTTTACTGTACTTGATTTTCTATGATACAACTTCTTCAGATCATTTTATTCTCTCAATTAGGATTTAGTGACATCTACCGTTTTTCTGATCGAGATATCCATTTGTCACTCGGAATGGAACTTCAAGAATATTTAATTGATTTTGAAAACACTCAATATGAAAGAGAACTCAGTCTAACACCCAATCTTGAGGGACTCGTCGTACCCAAAATCTCTTATAAGGATTTGTTCTCGTTATCATATGCTTTTGAATTACCGGTTGCCGAAAATGAGATTTATTTGCGGGGAAAAACCAAATACACTGATTTACGCTTTCTTTTTAATTTCCAAAATCTTCGTATCAATTTTTATTACCTCCAATATCTTGGCTTCTTTTTTGAAAACTCAGAGTTGATTTCTCCCTCATATGGAGGAACTCAACCTGAAATTTTAAGACCACAACTTTACTCTCGAAGTTATGGTGGAGATGTCACGTGGGTCAAAGACAAAGCGACGTTTTCATTATCAGCATTAACAACCATGGTTGAAAGACAAGAAAGCTCAGGTGGTTCTCTACTCTTGGGAGCATCAGGGTCTGAAAGCCACTTTGAGAACCCAAACGAAATTATTCCAATTGAACTTGCAAATGAATTTGGTTTAGAGTCTGCCCTCTATGCTGGAAAATTTCAAACCATTGCCGCTAAATTTGGCTATGGTTATACCTATGTTTATGAAAAAAAATGGTTTCTTGGTGGCGCTTTACAATTGGGGCCAGGTCTAACATCAAGAGAGTTAAGATACTTGAATGTTGATAGTAATAACTTAAGTGAGTGGGGAGTTTCACTGCGTGTTGAGGGTCTTATTTCTTTAGGATATAACGGTGATGTTTTTTATTGGAACTTAAATAGTGAGATGAAAAGAGATTCCTATTTTGTTAATAATGACGAAACGACAATTGGTCTCTCTCTTCTAACGGCTGGGCTTACTTTTGGTGTCCACCTCGAAGAAATTGGATTCTAATTATTTTAATCTCTTTGTGCTTAATTAGAAAAAAATAAACAGTAAGCCACTAAGATTACTTATGAATGGGTCTCTAGGGATATGATGCGATGAGTCTCTGCTCTATTTTATTGCTCCATTGCCTGAGTTTAAATAATGATCATCCCCTTTAAATGACTTATCTGAGGAGAAAAAAATGAGAGTATTATTGACCCTATTGTTAGGCTCGCTATTCGCGACTCAAGCTTTTGCTGGCCCTAAAATTCAACAAGTGGACACGACACGCAATCGAGTGGCAGTGAGTTCTGACAAAGACACTTCTATTGGCTCCGAGTGGATGGCAACAAAAAAGGATGGCACTCAGTGTGTTCTGGTTGTGGATGATAAAATCGCCAATCTTGCGATACTAAAACCCTTATCTTGCTCGGGATTATCTGAACTTCGTGTCGGTCAAACCTTGACCAAAAATCTTTTATCCACTTCAACAAAAACTCCTTCAGCTAACAACGAATCTAGAGTGGTGTCCTCTCAAGATTGGAGTCAGATCCGTGAAAAACTTCGTGGATTAAGCCTTATCGGATTTTATTCAATGGCAGATGACGTTCCATTTAAAGTTAACGGAACGAGTGCAACTGCGATTGGTGAAACCGCTTGGGGTTTTGGGGGAGAGTACGAATATTTTCTAGGTGATGCAATTCTTCAAGGACTTCCTATTGCTGTTGTTGGTGGAGTAACTTATGAGCTTAGCCGTGAGTACACTTCAGTTAAACAAAATGGGGCTACACAACAATATCCAGGTGCAAAACCAGCTTTTAGCATGTGGGATTTTTATGCTAACGCCCAACTCAATGTTACAAACAGTGTTTCTGCCCTTGCTGGCTTTAATTACCCAGTTGCCCGAGAAGAAAATTTTGGTGATGAAAAACTAAAATCTTCTTTAGGTTACCAGGTTGGAGCAACAGCACGATTAAGCAATCAACTCGGTGTAGATGCCATGTACCGCTGGATCAACTTAAAAACAGCCTCGTTATCAGATATGGAGCTCAATGGCTTCGTACTTCGTGGTCGATACATATTCTAAGTTTTCAATTATTTTCTTTTGAAAAAACCAACTTCTTTAAAAGTTGGTTTTTTTGTCAACTAATGTTTGGATTTAATTTCTGTTCTAAGTTTTCCTTGATGCAATTGCTGCTCTGGACGTTGAGAGTTCTCAATTTACAGAATGATGCAGTACTGGTATCGCTACGGCAGTGGTAAATGACCTTTACCCCGTTTTTAGTACCAGCAAATTATTTTTCTTGTTTAGCACGGCTTTCTCCTGATCTGCAAATTCTTTTGGTGTCAAATAATCAAGTGAACTGTGTGGACGCTCTTCATTGTAATATTTTATCCATTGT
>JBGSSY010000333.1:0-11948 GCA_041736775.1 Bdellovibrionales bacterium
GATGAAAAGAATAATTTCTCCGTTACTCTGCCCCACTTCTTTAATTACACCTTTCAGTCTTTCTTCAAATTCTCCGCGGTATTTTGCACCGGCCACAAGAGCACCCATATCGAGACTGAGGATTTTTTTATCGTTCAGAACTTCGGGAACGTCTTTGCTGATAATTCGTAAGGCAAGACCTTCGGCGATCGCCGTTTTTCCGACTCCAGGGTCACCAATCAGGACGGGATTATTTTTTTTACGTCGAGCAAGGACTTGGATGGTGCGACGAATCTCATCGTTACGACCAATAACAGGATCAAGTTTACCAAGGGCTGCAAGCTCTGTCAGATCGCGAGTGTATTTTTCAAGAATCTTGTATTGATTTTCAGGATTTTCAGAAGAAATGGTTTCTCCTTTTCTAAATTTAATAAAAGAATCGTGAAGTTTCTTTTCGCTTAAATCATGGGCCAAAAAAATTCGATTCAGTTCTTTGTCGCCGATCTTTGGGGCACACACCAAAAAGTGCTCTACAGAGATATACTCGTCACCCAACTGCCCAGCATAGGCTTCGGCAAATTTAAAAAGTGTTGCTAGTCTTTGACTGGCACTCAAACTTCCTTGACCTGAAGTGAATTGAGGAGCGGACTCAAGAGCTTTTTTTATTTTTGAAGTGAGTGAGGCTGTATCAACCTTTAGATCAGCCAACATATCTTTAACCCGAGCCTCTGGACTTGAAAGGATTTCAAGAAGAAGGTGTTCCGGTTCAACTGAAGTATTTCTAAGTGTTTCTGCTTTTTTAGCAGCAGCCTGCATGGCTTGTTTTGCCGGTAGAGTCATTTTTTCGATGTCGTTCATAGAATCCTCTTGTGCTCATTAAGGGGCTTGAATTAACTTGGGCCTCAAGCACCCATTCCCTAAAGATGAGGGGGTGTTTGGAGATGTCAATGTCTGGATTTAAGGAATCTGCCTTTACTGAAAAGCGCATCCGTAGGGGTATCAAATTGGATCGTGTCAACCCTGGTGACTTTAATCATTTAGAAATGATTTTCTGCTGTGAACAGTGCAGTTATTTTGAAGCTGAAAAGAAGAGTTGTCTTTTAGGTTTTCCTTGTGATTATCACCTTAAAGAAAACCAACTTAAACAATACTCCCTCAACGGGCATATGGCCTTCTGCCGCTTCTTAGAAATTGATTGATGTTTGAAACTTTGACACCCCTTCATTGGCTCTCTCTATTTACGGCCTCCACTTTAGCACTGATCGTGATTTTTTTTCTGGTCCATCAGTGGCTCAAACGAACAGGCCTTTCAGAGAAAGAATTTAGCTCACCCCACGGTACTCTTTATTATAGTCTCAAGGGAGACCAGGGACCTTATGTGCTGATGATTCACGGGTTAGGATCCTCTTCCCATTGCTGGCGAAATATCTCACCCGTCATTGCTAAAAATTATCGCACGCTCACCATTGATCTATTGGGTTTTGGAAAAAGCGAAAAAGTCACCAACCTTACTATTGATCTAATGGTCGAGAGCCTCGTTTCTTTGTTACAGGATTTAAAAATCAAAGAATGTCATGTGGTCGCTCACTCCATGGGTTGTCAAATTGCGGTTTGGTTGGCCGCACGCTACCCGCAAAAAATTTTAAAAATGGTGTTCATCTCACCAGCCGTTCATCCTAAAGTGGTTCCTCGGCTTTTTAAAAGGGCCTCTTGGTTAGCTCTTTGGTCACCTTTGATTGTTAAACCACAGCTGATCCGAACCATTCTCAAAAGAATTGTGGGTCCTAATACCCTGATCACAGAAGATTTAGTTTTAGCTTATCACCAACCCTACACTGACCCCCTGGCTCATCTCAGTTTTGCTTCAGCGGTTGAAATGTTGAAGGATCAGCGTCCCTACAAAACTCTTCATCAAATTCAAAAGCCTGTGAAAATTCTTTGGGGCGAACTTGACCGAGTGGTTCATTACAAAATTATTTCTGATATCGATAAGGAACTTCCAAACAGTGAGGTCGTCACCCTCCCCTTAGCTTCTCATTTGCCTTTAGAAGACAATCCCCAATGGATTTCTGAACAGATTTTATCCTTTTTAAAGCCCGTATAGAGGACAAGGCTTCGGCTCGGTTCACAAAATGACGGTCCCTTGCTGGATCTAGGGCCTAAATTCAGGACTTTGAGTCCCAGACTCTGATCTAGATTTCATTATTTAGGTCTTAAAACTAGTCTCTTGTCTCGTCAATTATCTGACAAATCGCCCGAAAGGAAGGTTGTCCAGTTTGGATATTAAAAAAACGGAGGAATAAAATGTCAATGAGAGTAGCAACCAACGTATCCGCAATCAATGCAATGCGGACTTTAGAAGTCAACAACAGATCTATCTCTAAAAGCTATGAACAGCTTTCAAGCGGTAGTCGTATTAACAAAGCAGCTGATGATGCTGCCGGTCTCGCCATTTCTGAGGGATTAAAAGCTCAGATTCGTTCAGCGACTCAAGCTAAAAGAAATGCCAACGACGGTATCTCTTTAGTGCAAACAGCTGAAGGTGGATTGTCTGAAATCAGCAATATCATTGTTCGCCTGAGAGAGCTTGGAATTCAAGCGGCCTCAGACACCATGGGTGAAAACGAAAGATCTTTCATCAATGCCGAAGTTCAACAACTTAAAGAAGAGATGCAGCGTATTGCTGAAACAACAAGCTGGGGAACAACCAAGCTTCTTGATGGATCAACACCTGTTTTTGACTTTCAAGTGGGTATTTTCAACAATGACTTTGCAGATCGTATCAGCTTTGACAGTTCTGGCAATGTCACTACACTTGATTCTTTGGGTTTAGCTGGTCTTGATTACACTGATAAATCAGGTGCTCAAACAGCTCTTGCTGAGCTTGATGATGCCCAAAACAATGTGAACAGAGTTCGAGCCAACCTCGGTGCGCTTCAGAATCGCTTAACGAGCACAGTCTCTAACCTCGGTTCAACTGAAGAGAACTTATCTGCTGCTAAAAGCCGTATCCGCGACGCTGATATAGCCCAGGTCTCTGCAGACCTCACTTCGAGCCAAATATTAATGCAAGCTAACACTGCAACGTTAGCACAAGCCAACCAGAAAAATGCCTTAGCACTTCAACTGCTTGGTTAATTTTGAATATCCGTTTTCAGGAGGGGCCATGGGGGTCCCTTCTGTTTTATGATTTCCCATTGGAAAATCATACAGATGTCCTATCTGAAGACTTAGGTTTCCATTCGGAATCGATATTTCCGATAATTCTTTTGCTCATACCTGGGCACGTCTACTCTTTTTCGAGAACTTTTTCTCACAGACCTCTTGAGGTGCGTTAATATTATTCTTTTTGACAATTTTCTTCTATTATCGAAAATAAGCCTGATCTATGATCGACACTCGATGGGGGATATCCATGGCAAAGAAGAAAAAAGCGGCACCAAAAAAGAAAGCTCCAAAAAAAGCAGCTAAAAAAGCGGTGAAAAAGAAACCGACCAAAAAGAAAGCCGCTGCAAAAAAGAAAACCAAAAAATCGACTAAGAAAAAAGTCGCCCCTAAAAAAGCGGCAAAGAAAGCGACAAAGAAAAAAGCAGCTAAAGCTAAGAAAAAAGCTCCCGCCAAAGCGGCTAAAAAAAGCCCCGTTAAAAAAGCGGCAGCCAAATTAAAAGCCCCGGTTAAAAAAGTTGAAAAAAAGGTGGCCGCTCCTAAAAAAGAAATCAAAGAGAAAGTGATTAAAAAACCTGAGGTCCCCTCTTTTGAAGAAATTCTCTCTTCAAAATCACAAAAGAATGTGGTGACTGGCAATCCCTTTAAAGTGGAAGAAAAGATCAAACAAACTTCATTTTTTGAAGACGATGTTACTGACGATCTTGATGAAGTTGAAGAA
The DNA here is from genome assembly GCA_041736775.1 of Bdellovibrionales bacterium. GTDB lineage: Bacteria > Bdellovibrionota > Bdellovibrionia > Bdellovibrionales > JAGQZY01 > JAGQZY01. The sequence continues at coordinate 3,866 of JBGSSY010000333.1, forward strand.
CTTCGTGGAGATATGGACACCTTGGGAAGTAGCGATGATTCTGATGAACTCGAAGAGGCTCAAGAGGAAAAAAATGAAGATGATGACCTTTTTGATGACCCTGAGGCTGATCCCTTCGATGACCTAGAAGAAGACGAAGAGGATGAGGACGACGACGGAAGTTATTTCTAATCGATTCAACTTCAAATTGAAGTCAAAAAAAAGGAGCCCAAAGGCTCCTTTTTTATTTTCAAGACCTAACCAAAAAGCAATTAAGCTTTTTTAGTGGGCTTAGTGTGGATAGCAAATTTTTCGAACTCACCATACTCATGAAGTTTGTTATAAAGAGTTTTAATGGTGATTCCTAAAGCATTTGCGGCTTGAGTTTTATTACCTTCAAAGTAATTAAGTGCTTTGATGATATGTCTTTTCTCAAGTTCGTGAAGTGTTAAGCTGGGATCGTACTCATCCATAGATATACGATTATCCGGATTAACAATCGACTCGGGTAAATCACTGGCCATAATGGTTTCACCATCAGCAAGGATTTGAAGTCGTTCACAAAGATTTTGTAATTCACGAATGTTTCCTGGCCAGTCATACTTCATCAGTATGGCCATAGCCTCTTCACTCATCTTACGTCCGCGATTCAAAATACGGCTGGTGTTTTTAGAAAGAAAATGTTCCACCAAAAGGGGGATATCTTCTTTACGACGACGAAGTGGAGGTGAATGAACCGTAATTGTATTGATACGGTAATAAAGGTCTTCGCGAAAAGTCCCTTTCATCACTTCTGCATCAAGTTCACGGTTGGTGGCCGAGATCAATCGAATATCAACTTTGATCGGTTCTTTACCACCGACTCGATAGATTTCACCTTCTTGAATAAAACGAAGAAGTTTAGCCTGAATACCTGGGCTTAACTCACCAATTTCATCAAGAAAAAGTGTTCCACCAGAAGCCATTTCGGCAAGACCGATCTTTTTAGTATAAGCTCCAGTAAAAGAACCTTTCTCATGTCCAAAGAGTTCGCTTTCTAAAAGCGTTTCTCTTAAGGCACCACAGTTGATGGCGACAAAAGGACGGTCCCGACGCTGACTTTTAGTATGAATCGCGTGGGCAAGAAGTTCCTTACCAGTCCCGCTTTCGCCGAGGATAAGAACCGAGGCGTTAGAGGGAGCCACTCGATCGACCATCCTCATGACCTGTTTCATGAGGTCAGATTTGTGAATCACACGATCTGCCGATAAAATGGGATTGGATGATCCTGAGACAATGGGTCCTCCAGGAATCGTTGTATTTGACATACGTACCACCTTACTTGTTGTTTCTTGATACACTGTATCAATTTGACACGGAGTATATATAGGGCGCGTAATAATTGCAACCATTATTTCAAGGACCTAAAGTTTTTCCAAATGAGAGGGTGTTAAATTGGATTTGAGAACAGTCAATATACCCGAATTCATTTGTAAGTATATGGAATTCCTAGATTTTGAAAAAAAATTAAGTTCTCACACGCTGCGTGCCTATAATAAGGATCTGTTGCAAGTGTTTCAAATTAAGCACGAGTGTACTATCAATGGCCCAAAAATCAACTGTGAGCCTATATATAATGTTCATTGGCAGAATCAGCAGTCAGATCACCAAAATAATGAACTTCCAGCTTCAACTTGGGAAATACAATTGCAAAATGGTATACGCTCAATGGATCAACTCACCATAAAGTCAAAAAAAAGAGCTTATTCCTCTCTGACAGGTTTTTTAAAATGGTTGCTTGAATTTCATAAGATAGAAATCAAACAAAACTCTCTACTGACCGTTCGAACGCAACATAAACTCCCCCACTTTATTTCTGTGGACGAGTGCATGAGTGTGATTCAATTTCTTAATCAATCTGAAAAAACTAAAATTTCACTACAACAAGAGCTTTTGTTTTATCTCCTTTATGGGTGTGGTTTACGAATCTCTGAAGCCTGTCAAATCCAGTGGCAAGATCTTTCTCTCTCGCAAAGAAGTCTTAAGGTCTTAGGTAAAAGAGGAAAACATCGAATTGTGGTTCTTCCACTTGGCGTGGTGGAAAAAATCAGAGCCTATGCTCCGCAAAGTTCGGGTTTTCTCTGGGGAGAAAGACCACTCAACACCAGAGTCGCCTATGAAAGAGTTCGTCAATTGGGAGTTTCTGCAAAACTTTTAAAACCCCTTCATCCCCATGCCCTTCGGCACAGTTTTGCGACTCACCTTCTGACCAGCGGAACGGATTTAAGGGTGTTGCAACAGCTTCTCGGCCATGAAAGCCTTGCGGCCACTGAACTCTACACCCATTTGGATGTGGATCATCTTGCTCGCACACTTGAAATGTATCATCCCCTTTCAAAGAAATAAGACCCTCGCTGAAAAGGTATCCAACGAGTTTGGTTTTTTTACATTCATTTAAAACTCATTAAAACCAGCACTGACTTTTTGAATGTCCTAGCTTATGTTAGTTCTTCAGTGAATTGGCCTGATGTTGTCAATTACACCTTTTGGAGCGAGAATGCGAAAACTCATATTCTTCGATCGAGATGGAACCTTGATCATCGACAAAATCTACCTCAATGATCCCAAGGGAATTGAGTATTTGCCGGGAGTTTTTGAGGGGCTTAAAAAATTACGCGATCACGGCTTCTCTTTTGTTGTCGTCACCAATCAATCAGGTATTGCCCGTGGGCTTGTGAGCATCGAAAATCTCAACCAAATTCATCATAACATCCGTCAGGACATGGCTTTGCATGGAATTGATATTCTCAATTTTTATTATGCCCCTTATTCCGTCTCCTCCAATCATTGGATGAGAAAACCGAACCCTGGGATGATTGAATTGGGAATTAAAGATTATCGAGGTGATCGTAAAAAATCTTGGATGGTTGGTGATCGATTGACAGACATTCAAGCGGGACAAAAGTCTCAATTAAGAACAGCTTTTCTTTTTGGAACGGAAGGAGCTCCACAAGATTCTCAAAATAAGCCTGATATTTTAGCCTCTAGCTTTGGCGAACTCTGTGATCAAATTATTGTTCAGACATAACTGAAATTATTTATAATTTTCTTGTTTCATATTGAACCTATTGTCTCGAAATCATTAAGTTATCTTTTAAAAAGCCGATGAATATCTATTCAAACAACTCTTTGAGAGGCTTAACTATGTCTTCTTTTTTAATCCTTCTGGGCACAATGCTTATAAGCACCAACCTTTTCGCCGCCGATTGCGGACGTTTTAGTGTGGTTAAAGGAGATGTGACCTACAAAGAAAAAGATAAGGGTGACTTTTCAAAAGCCCGCATTAATAAAAAAATCTGCCAAGGTGACACGGTAAAAACGGGTTCTGATTCACGTACGAAAATCGTCATGGCGGATCAGAATGAAATCAATCTTTCTCCAGAAACAGAAATGACTCTTGAAGTTTATGCTAACAAACCAGAAACCGGCGAAAAGAAAGTTTTACTCAATGTTCTTTATGGAAAAATGCGATCCAACGTTAAACAAAAATACCAAGACGACTCTGAAAGTCATTACCGCGTAAAAACAAAATCAGCGGTGGCCGGGGTTCGAGGAACAGAGTTTTTAGCCTCTTATGATCGCGCCAGTGGAAAATCTGAAGTTGTCACCTTTAAGGGTGAAGTGGCGGTTGGTGAAATCAAAGGGGGTCAACTGGTTGTCCAAGTGACGGTTAAACCTGGACAGTTTACTTCGAATCGAGCGGGTGCTCGAATGAGTGAACCTAAACAACTTCCAGCAAGACAATTGGCTCAACTCAATCGTGAAACGCAATTGTCTGATCCAACTTCACGCGATGTTTCAGCTGATGGTGCTGCTGGTCCAGTTGGTGATGGTGAAGAGGGGGATGATTCTCCTGATGCTGAACCTGCTTCTGATGTTGAGTCCAGTGAACCGGCCGCTGAAAAAGATAGCGGTGACCTTGGGGCCAATGAACCAAGTCCAAGCAATGAACCTAAAACCGATGCCCGTGAACCAGCCTCTGTCAGTGGTGATCCCATGGGACTTCCACCTCCGACATTGGATGATATGCCATCTGGCGGTGACCTCGGCTTTACTGAACCTCCGGCTATACCCAACCTCAATCCGGTTGTTGTGCCTTTGCCTGAGTGTTTGACCTGTAACGATGCCATTCTCAATAAAAATGTGAAGGTGATTCTCGTTCCTCGTCTTCCTGGAAATTAATATTTCATAGCCCAGTCTTTAGTCAGCGAACGACTGGGATCATTTGTCTTAACCTATTGAACACTTTAGACTATTTCTAATAAAGTTTTCACAATCATATCTTTCTTATCCCGAATGATTCTGTGAAGAAATATCATCATGGAGCTGACATCATGAAACAGTTGTTACTTATTCTTTTTATCTTTTTACAGATCATCCCAGGGTATGCAAAAAAAGATCGGTTCAATGTTTTTAAAGAGGAAGGTGACCAGCGAGCCACTCTTAAAAATTCAAAACCTTTTTCGGTTTTTTACGAAAAAGTATCCTGGAATGAGAACCCCACCCAAATTGATCAAGGCTATTTGTATATTCGAGATCGTCAGACCGGAGAATTGATTGAAGTCTTTTTAACAGAAACAGAACCCAACTCGTCACTTTTCAGCGTGGAGTATCCTGTCGGTTCTTTTAAACAAGCCCAAATTGAAGCAGAAATTTACTCTCCCCCACAATCCATGCTTCAAACCATTCGTCGTATGGAAATGATGAACAATCTGATTCGAGATCAAACGATTAAAAGAAAACCCTTCTTGATGAGATCCCTGCGTGAAAAAGGTTACGTCATCGACGTTTTTGACGACCGAGAAGCCGCCATTAGCGCTTACAATCACTATCGTAAACAGTTGGGGCTCACCTCAGATGTGACCGAAAGTACAAGTATCGTTGAAGTGGCCAATCAAGAAAAACCTGTGACTAAAAAAGTGATAGATACCTCGACCCTTCAGTCCCTCTTTTTAGCCAATGAAACCAATCAAGACGCTACTAATGCAAAAAATCTTGAGATGCGTGAAGTTCTTAAAGGTGTGGAACAAAAAAGAAGGGAGGGTGTAAAGCTCAACGCCAAAAACTGGTCAAAAGCTGAAACTGAAAAAAATAAAAAACTCGCTACTGACAGTATTAAGTTGGGGGTAGACGCTCTCAAGAACCAAAATTTTAAAGAATCATTGGATGGCTTTTATAAAGCTTCCGATTTGGCTCCCGACAATGAAGACATTTACCAACAGTATGGTGTCAGTCTTTTTCGTGATAAAAAATTTAATCAAGCGATTGTGGTTCTTGATCTTTCAAACCCGAGTAATGAACGACTGGCGGAGAAAAACTTTTATTTAGCTATGAGTTACTTTCAACTCAAAGACTATGGAAAAGCGACAGAGTATTTTGATAAAGTCATTGCCACTAACGATCCATCCTTCGCCGTCACCGCTTCTTTTTATAAAGGCTCAAGCTTGATTGAAATGGGCGAGTATGAAAAATCAAAACTCGCTTTTCAATACGTTCTCGATAACTCAAAAGATCCTAAGCTTGATGAAAGAGCTGAAAAATTTATTGATTATTCAAATGATCGTAAACGTCTTCAAGATAAAAGATCCAACTGGTTTTTTATCGATGGTGTACTTGGTCTGATGTATGACTCAAATATCACCCTTGCCAACGATCAAGTTCGTGAACAAGGTACCGCGACCGGGGCAGAGGGTGTTCGACTCTTGGCTCAAGCCACAACTAAAATGAGACCTTTTTACCGGGAGACGGATGAAATCTCTGTTTTGATAAACTTGATGACCCTTAAAAGTTTTGACACAAGCTTTGCGTCTAATCCGTTGGGTGAAACCGCTGACCCCACTTTGATTGGTATTGATGTTCCATGGACACACCGAGGGACTCTTGGTCAAAAAGGTTACTTTTTTGATCTGGCTCCTGGTTATGAAACCATTATGATGGACCTTGATGGAACAGGGACTGCAACTATCACCAACTCTATGAAACTCAATTTTTTCAACACGCTCGTGATTAACAAAAATTGGATCGCCAAAGGGGACTGGGGATTGAGCTCCAATGATTCCAATATCTTGGGTGACGAAACCAGTGCAGACTCGATTGCAGGAAGTTTAAGACTCTCCAGTATTTTTATTTTAAATAAAGATCTGGAGCGCTATTTGATTCCGGATTTTGCCTATAGAATTAACGACGCTGAAGCAGCCAATTATGCCTTCAATCGGGTAGACCTTGGTGTTACTTATATTACATCCATTTTCGACAAATGGATGTGGAACTCTCGATTTGGCTATTTTTTGGCGAATTACGAAAGCACCCGAACCGATAATAATTATACTTTTTCAACTGGAGTCTCAACTCGAATTAACTCCCATTGGAACTGGAACTTGATGGGCTCCTATATCATCAATGATTCTACTACCAACCAGTATAAAAAGTTTAATATTCTCTCTAACGTTTCATTTTCGTATTAAGATAAGTTCTCAATATTCAATTCGATCGTTCAGTATTACGACCGCCTTAAGAGGCGGTTTTTTTATAAATATCCCCGTTCGAGTCTATAAATTTTAGGTTGTCTTCTAAATTCTATCTTTGAAAAAAACTGGAAATAATCAAACTTGAACTGTGAATTCAGAAGCTCCATGTTCCGTCGGTCATGTTGCCCTACTCTCGCGCTGATACTTCAAGCGATTGTGCACACCACAGAGCACTTGCAAGTTATCAATATGATTGGTTCCCCCTCGACTGAGGCTTTGGATATGATCAATTTGCAAAAATCGAGTGTTTGAGCATTTTCTTCCCTTTGAATCGTGATATTCACACACAGCCAACGGATGAATTAACTTTTTACGTACTCTCGCTGCCAGAGCTCGTCGCTTTGAAGTGGCTTGCGTGTCTTGGGTGCTTAGTGTCGTTTTTCCAGCTGGTTTCTTAAAATTGCTTTGATTTTCTGCTGCCGTAGCGGCAGTGATCGATTTTGGGGGACGATTTGAAGTACGACGAGTTATTTCTTTTTGAGCTAAGTAAGTTAATGTATCAGCCCAGCTTTTATGAGGCACGCTGTGAGAAATCATATTTTGTGCGTGTTCAAGAATTTGCATTTGTTCGGCAGTCAAAGTGATCGTGAGAGTAACCGACTGGTTTTTATGCACGACCTCTTTTTGCGCAGGAATTAGGGTTAAGTCTAAAAGGGTTGCAAGAGTTTGTTCCGTCTCTTTTTGGTTCAGATTTTCGATTTGATGAATGAGTTCCCGCTTTTGATTGGATTGAACCACTTTATTTTTAGTTTTCTTAAGCTCCCGCGATGCTCGTTGAACCTGGGTCGCCTGAGATAAAGTCAGTGTTCCACTTTCAAATTTTTCACCGATTTCTGGCAGTTCTTTAAGAAGCCTTGCCCCATCAATTCTCCGCATGGCCGCGCCTGGACTGTAACCAAAGTCTTTGACGAGATAATCAAAAAGACTGGTGCAACCTTTTTCTAAATAGAGCTTTCTTTTATCAATTTCGCCAATACATTCTAAAACTTGAGCTGTGATCTTGCGTTCTCTCCTCACCAAGTTTTCAAAACAAGAAACGAGACTCGTGTCTGTCAAATTGTTAAAACTTGAATCGAGATTTTTATCTGATAAATTTTTAAAGCAAGAATTGATATCATTCATGATTCCCTCCTAAAAAATTGAAGATAACATGAGTTTTAAATTCTTATTTTTAGAGTTTTATAGGAGCCGGACACTTATTTCAAAATGTGTTTAGGCCATCATTTCAAAGCCTCTAGTGCGCCTCTATCTCCGGAATTTTTTAAGTGCAATAGGTTGTACCTCTCTGTTCCTAAAACTTATTATAATCGAATTAAAGTCATCAAAACCTCAGTCAAATAAATTTTTAAAAATTAATACCGGATTGATGCAGTGCTGGTATCGCTACGGCAGTTCACAATGACCTTTACCCCGTTTTTAGTACCAGCAAATTATTTTTCTTGTTTAGCACGGCTTTCTCCTGATCTGCAAATTCTTTTGGTGTCAAATAATCAAGTGAACTGTGTGGACGCTCTTCATTGTAATATTTTATCCATTGT
>JBGSSY010000335.1:0-14530 GCA_041736775.1 Bdellovibrionales bacterium
ACTATAACAAATCACTGCTAAACTGGTATCAAGATGGCAAGCTCCTCCATAACCATTGTCAGAATAAAATCGAATCAAAGTCGTGCCGCCCTTGGATCTCTGGGATAAATTATCGCCCATCGTGTTTGTACGTCTTCCAGCATAGCCAGAGCCCGATGTATCTTGTTTTCCCCAAATGGTAAAATTGCCATTATCCAGTTGAGCCGCCCAAGTGTTCACCGAAGAAAAAATTTGAGTGGCTTTTGTTCCCGTCGGTAAAGCTATATTTCCCAAAGAAGCTCCCAGTTCACTGGCTTCATCTCCAAGAGGTAAATAGAGTGGCAAAAGTCCGGTGATTTCTTTCGCCTGGCCAAAGCATTTTAAATTATCATCTGAAGTAATGAGGCAAGTCGTTGAGTTATTGGGCATGCTATTAAATTTTTTAACACTTAAGCCTGTACCCAAGTTAATGGCGATGAGGTTATCACCCATTTCTCCAGGACCATCTCCAATATTATCACCACTCTCTATTCCTAAATTTCCCCAACCATTATGACCAAAAGAAACTAAAGAGCCATCATCGCGAACGACAAAAGTGTTATGGTCCGCTAGGTAGAGATCGAGAGCCGACCTTCCCGTTCCCAAGTCAACATAAGGAAGACTGTTCCCCATTTCACCACCATTATTACCCCGGTTATTAGTATCACCTAAGCCCAATTGACCAAAATCATTTCTACCCCAGCATTTCAAACGATCATCATCTAAAATGGCGCAGGCATGATCATAGCTACTGACAACTTTCTTTACGGTGTGAGGTGCTCCCGCATTATTCGCATTAGTCCCAAGATTAATAGAGGGAAGATTATCTCCCATCTCACCAGTGCTGTCACCTCTATGGTTCGTGTCACCCTGACCGATTCGTCCATAATTGTTTTCACCCCAGCATTTGACATTATCGTTGTCGAGCAAAGCACAAGACACTGAAAGTTGTTTAACCTTACGTCCTGAACCTAAATTGACATAAGGTAAGCCATCACCTAACTCTAAAACATTATCACCAAGATCATCCACATTACCTTGGCCGGTGCTTCCTCTGTTACTTTCACCCCAACATTTTAAAGTGTCATCATCAAGATGAGCACAATAAGTACTTGGCGAAGAGGCTATAACATTTTTTACCGTATGGTTAACTATCCCAAGACTCCCTTGAGTTCCCAAATTGATAAAAGCCGTGCTGTCGCCATTGAGTGTATGGTTACCAGTTCCACCTCGCAGTAATTGTCCACTGCCTCCGTTTCCAAAACATTTTACTTTGCCACCATCAAGTAGGAGACAAAAGGATGAATCAGCAGAAGAAATTTGACTGATTGTCAAAGGTGTAATTCCAAGTCCATTGACTGTGCCAAAGTTGGAGTAACCAATATCAGGAACATTTTCTCCGTCATACTCTCCACTACCATCTCCATAAACATTGGAGTAGGGGGACTGATAATCTCTATAATTAGCAGGTCCCCAACACTTTAAACGACCATCTTCTAAAACGGCACAAGCAGCATCTGCGCTTGATGCAAACAGAGAAATAAAGTGAGGTAAATTGGCATTGTTGGCATTTAAACCAAGATCTGTGGCTAATAAATTATCACCCATCTCTCCGGGTTCGTCTCCTGGATTACCACCATTATAGCCAAGCCCGTCGCGATCGCCCCAACATTTTACATTTCCAAGACTGCTCATGATACAAGTTTGTAAACCATTGACAGCTACTCTGACTGTTGTTTCGCCCCCTGAATCATTATCATTAATAGTTCCTGTTGCTATGCTCGAATTACCGTTAATGACTAAAGATTGATTGAAAGGTGTCACCAAGAATTTTTCTTCGCTCGCTTCAATTAGCAAATCATCAATAGTCGTCACACTAATACTTGAAGTCGTTTGGGTAGCAGGAATGGTGACAGTTCCAGTGGTTGTTGTAAAGTCATCGGGTGAAATCGCAGTCAAGTTAATGGTCTGATAATCAAAGCTCACGGGATCACTGGGACAAGCAAAACTGAGGCTGACATTAAAAATAATATTTGAACCTTCCGTAGCTGCACCATCGGCAATAGTCAGCACAGGGAGATCATCATCGATCAGAGTGAGATTTGAAACACTCCCACCATCGATGGCATTTGTTATCGATGAGAGATTGAGTGTGAGCGTTTCATCACCCTCACAGAGTTCCGCATCAGCCAATGAAATAACATTAATGGGAAAACTGGTTGCCAATGGTGCGATAGAACCACCTGTGCTCCCAATAGCCGTATAGTCATTAGCTACTGAACTTGCGGTTCCATCAGCGGTTGCATAATTAAAGGTGACTGTTTTTTCGCTCACTTGATCGATAGAAACCAAAAGAGCGAGAGTTCCACCCTCTAGCGCAGTTGCTGTACTCGTGATTGTTAGAGTGGGCTCACTGTCATTATCATCAATTCTTAGGGTGGCAGACCCGTCCGTAATTGTGGAATTGGTTGGACTAGAAAGAGTTAAAGTGAGAGTTTGATCATCAAATTCATCAATGGTGTCATCAAGAGTGACCACTGGGACATTGATTGATGTATTTCCTGCGGTGATCGTATAAAGTTGATTTGTTTGGGCTGTATAATCTTGTCCCGCCGTCGCCGTGCCATTGGCCGTTGAAACTAAAAATGTTACATTTTTTGAACATGTCGCACTCATGCTAACACTGGCAACAGCATTGTTACCTTCGACAACATCAACACCATCATTAAAAGTCAAAGCCGGAAAATCACTTTCTTGCAAGGTTCCAACTCCTTGGGGATCAACGATTATACCTTGGGTACTATTAGATAAGTTAATGTAAAAAGTGAGATCATCGGAACACGTTGCGACGTTATCAAGACTGTTCACTGTAATCGTACCAGTTAGCTGACCCGCTGGAATAACCAAAGTTCCTGTTTGGGCCGTATAATGAGAGCCAGCAAGCGCAGTATTGTTAGCCGTAGCAAAATCAACTGAGAGATCGACAGCTAAATCATTACTTAGAGTAACCGTGAATACGAGGTTGGTACCTTCAACCTGCACATCGTTATTGATTGAAATTTCAACCGGACTACTTTTCCAGAATGCAAATGGGATAAACTGACCAGAAGCTAAGAAAGAAAAGAGAAGGATATAGAACAACACAGTTAACAATCGGACTTTATTCAAAAATCATAAGTTTTTTGTTCAATTTTGAGACAAAAATAACCGTGATTCTATTTTTAGGCGCTTTTCGAAGAATCTTTACGATTTCGGTCCGTTTTCACACTTTTTAAATTTATTCTTTAATTTTTAATCTTTATTTCAATGAGACTTTGATAATTTTTTTTAGTAATTCGTTGGGATTTTTTATGTTCTCAGATTTTTGTTAAAATTCTGTTAGTTCTTAAAATTTAACGGACCTAAACAATCTCAGAACTAAAAAGGTCAGAATAAATTCAAGCAATAAACTAAAGATAAGATCATACGGAACACCATTTGACGAAAGGTTATCTCTGCGCTCTTTGGCCATGGCCGAACATCCGCTGGATGCTGATGGTGAGGAAGGAGTGACTTGAGGGGCATCAACAATTGTGTCCTGTCGAGTTTCCAAGGCTACAAGTGGTGGAACAATGAGTGGGTCTCCAAGGAGAGTCCAAGAGTTCAAAACTTCCTGATGCGGATTCGATAGACCTGATTTTGTTTTTGTCAGATAAATAATCTCACCGAGAGTAATGCCTTCTTCATAAGAAAGATTTTTGTAAAACTCATTTTGATAAATCGCTTGAATACTGGGAGGAGTCAGAGAGGTTGAACCCCAAAATGCAATTCCCCCACCATTTTCATTGAAGAGAATATTTTCACCTAGACTTCTGAGATCAGGATCTGAGAAATGGGCGTTTAAACAGTTCATGGCGACCACCACAGGAAGTTTTTGATGGCTTAGAGCCAAAACATCAGAGTTGGTCAAAACATTTTGGTTCGCCCACATATTCTCGGCACCGTGACCCATGTACTGAATGACACTTGAAGATTGAAACGAATTTAAAATCGTCGATTTTAGTTCAGCATCGGTCACTTGCGAGCGCTTATGGATAAAAACAGGATTGTTCAGCTTTTTGTTCAAGAGTGTCGTTTTAATCTCTTCAAGAGGAGTGGTAAAATCTTCTCCAGGAAAAAGGGGTCGATCTGAGATCAATTGGATCGGTCCATTTTCACTGGGCCTACGGTCACCCGCTTCGTAAGCTAATACTTTTCGAATGTAAATTCCAAGCTCCTGGGGATCTTTTGCCGGAATTCGAGCAATAATCTGCTGAGGTAAAAGATCTTTATCATCACTCACAAACCAGTGATCACTGGAGTAATTAAAAGAACTGCCTTTTTTAAGTTTAATCGGAAAGCGGTATTTCATCTCAGGGTTCTGATAGGCTTTGGGATCATAAGTCCCATCGCCAAGAAGTATAAAATAGCGTGGAGAAAGGCTCCATTGCTGAGTATAACTTATAAAATCTTTGATCGATTGAACATTGTGTTTTCCGTCACCAAATTCATTATAAATGGATTCGAGCTCAACATATTTAACTTTGTAACCTTGAGTTTGTCTGAGCGCGCCCAGTTCTCTGACAGCATTCAACATTTCTCCGTGACCTAAATAAAGTACATCCGCTTTATTCGATTTTGCCATGAGATTAGCACCAGCAATGAGTTGATAACCCGAAGCCTTCTTTAATTTCTGTTCAGACCCGACCCAAATTCTTTTACCCAACTGTTGACTGGGTATATGGAATCGAATAAAATTACCATCAGCATTGGTATTGATCTCACCATTTTTGTAACTAAAGATGTTTTCTAAAGAAGAGAGATCATAAATTAAAAGGTCTGAATCAGTGAACCCGTCCACTTGATGATTCACAAGAGGTCTGAGTCCGTTAATAATCTCTTCATCTTTATAAGTGAGTAAATTTTTTGAGTAAAATAGATCTATGGCATCAATAAAGATCATGTCATATTCACCACTCAACATATTTTGACCGGTTGTTTTAAAAGTGAGTTTATTTTTTCCAGACACAAAATACTGAGGATCTAAATCAAATGACAATACTTGGCCTTCAGAAGCTTGAAAAGATTTTTCGGCGACTTTTGTCGGTTGAGAATTCACAAAAACTTCAAGATGATGTTCTGGATTGATCGATTGGGTCGAACGACTGTGAACAGAAAGATTTAATCGAACTCGTCGTTCAAAGTTGAGACCAGGCAACTCAACATCAGTCACTAAGGGGGCCTGCGCTCCACCCGCGATGCCATAGATCAATGACCACATAAAATAATCAAGCTCTTCATTGATGGGTTGATTAAACACAGCCAAATTATTTTGTTCAAAACGAGCTTTGGTATAAAAACTCAGCTGTCCCGAATCCGTGTGACCACTAGGATTCACATCCATCTCTGTCGCTTGCGCATTCACACGACTTTGATCGTAATAAATCAGCGCTGATGTCTTCTTCTCTTCATCCGAGCGCAAGAGAGGTGAATAAAAACGGATTGAATCGCCTGGAGAAAACTGACCTGAAGGTGAAATCACATCAAGTCCCATGTTTTGACCTGCGATATTGAGATGGATGTGTTCTTTATCAACTCCCTCAAGCGGAGCCACCACACCACGGCTATAAAGATCCTCGTAAGTGACTTGGTAAAACCCTTCTTCTTCAAGACTTAATTTAATTCCGCCTTCTTGGCTCCAAGGTGACCGTGAAGGATTAAAACCTAACCACGGAGGGGCTCCTTGCAAGAAAAGATCTAAAGTCAGTTCCGTGAGTTGTACAAGGGTTTGGGTTGCCCCATTAAATCTCGCCGGGTGAAAAACCAAAGGTAGATACTGTTGCTGTTTAAGGGTAATGGTTTTTCTTTTTTCAATGGGAAGTTCTGGTCGAAATAGATTTTGATTATAGTAACCAGAATCAATAGTCCACTGGGGTAAAAGTTGACCCGCATTATTAATAAATTCTGGTGCTGTGGTGAGTGCCACTCCATGAAGAGTTGATTCCACTCGGCTGACCTCTTCCCAAACCGCCACACTTTTCTGATCAGGAAGAGGAATGAGAAGTGTTCGAACCGGAAGCTCTGGCTTTGCCATTTCGGTGGTTAAACTATAGCCCGACAATTCAACTTTTTGGTAATTGGTATTGAGAGGATCGTTTGATAAATTAATGTTTGGAACTAATATTTTGAGTCTCATGTAGTTGGGCGTCTGCGCCAGTATGTAGACATTTTCAGAGAGTTTAACCGCACCCGCGTCCACTAAGGGATCAGCACCTGGTACAGTTGCTGGCGGAGAATTAGAGACAATTGTTCCAGCATCAACCAATCCGGGATCACCATAGAAAGCCAGTGGAGTCACTTCTAAAGGACCGTGAAGGGTTCCATTTCCTAACAGGGCAATGTCTTCGAGCATGTAAAGATAAGTTTTATTATTTTCAACTGTTGTATCGATAAATGCATAAGAGCCATGGATTGTGGTTGAGAAAAGGTCGTTGCGAATCAATTCAGTATTCAGCTGAACATAACTTCCGTTTTGAATTTCTTTGCGATAAACATTAAAACCGCGATGGTCCCATTCGTTTCCTGTCACCCATTTGAGAATGACCTTTTTATCATAGGGTTCTGCTGATAGATGAGTGAGAGAAACTGGTGATTTCGCTCGATCAATCAATATATTACAATTGGTGTTATTAATTTTTGAAGCTGTCGACTTTGAGGCTAAAGGCCAAAAGTCACCAAACCATTGGTCAAAATCAATTGTCTTATTTCCGCAACCCGAAGAGTAAGCCAAATAATAATTTGTGGCCTCACTGGGGGGTGAATTGCTAGGGCCCCAGTTCCATCCAAAATTACTGGCGGTCGCTGGTAAACTTCCGCTGTTATTAAATTGAATCGAACGCATCCCCGCGGATGATGGTAAATTTCTGAGCTGTCCACCTCTAAAATTACTCACATTCACTGTGCCTGAGAAATTGAGTCCACTGGTGTTGAGCCAATCGAAATAAAATCCTGTCAAATCCACAGTTCCTGAGGTTGCGCTAAAGGCCCAGGTTCCAGTCCCACTGGTATTGGTGATATGTGCTTTTGTGGTCAGGAGTTGAGGAAAACTATCATTCACTCCAGAAGTTCTAAAAGTTCCGCCGTTGATAGTGAGTGTTTGGCCATTACCAATACGCAATTGACTGGCTTGGGCCATATTCAAAACACCACCGGAGAGAGTCAATCCCCCATTGGCAATAAGACTATTATTAGAATTTATATTGAGAGTGAAATTTTGCGTACCCAGAAGAGTGATAGCATTTGTGACGTTAACAGAACTAGCGATATTCACTGAACCACCCGCTGTTTTGTTAAAAGAGAGTGTGCTGAGTGTTGAAGTAATGTCGATGTTCTGAGAACTGGGAGTAACCCCATTGTCTCTCATCACCACAGGAGCTGAAGCGATAATTGTACCGGTACTTTCTAAAGAACCATAAAGCTCTAAAGAACCCCCACTGAGAGTGAGAGTCCCATTACCAATACTCATCGACTTACAAACAGCCGTTCCCACCGTGATGGCAGGATTTCTGACTTGAGCATTAATAATACAATTGAGTGAAGCATTGGGGATACCACTTGACCAGTTACCCGCTAAAGCCCAGACCGTGCTGGTCGCCCCAGTCCACTGAGTTGTGGTGCCCACAATACTTGTTGCACCCAATGTGATCGGAGGAGCAAAGCCAGAATTAAAATCGTAAGCTTCTGAATTTGTCACATGGGTACTGGAGGTTATTTCGGCTCCCACAGTTTTTCCATTTGTCGCTAAGGCATCCAGATTAAAAGTGACATAAAAACAACGCTCAGGAGGTGTAGTCGGATGAGCCTGAACTGTGCCGCCAACAATACTATTGAAATCAGCTCGCGCTGGACTTCCGGTTAAGGCTTGGCTCCCGACTAAAACTCCACCAGTGCCGGTACAACTGGCATCGTAATAAAGATTCACTAAATCCACATCCGAAGAGGAACCCGTTCCATTGAGAGTGATTCGAATCGAAGTAATATCGGTGTCGTTAAACGCTCCGGCAGAGAATTGTTGAAATGCAAAAGTTCCCATATTCACAATATCACCTTGGTTGGCTGAGGCCGGTGCGGTGAATTTTTGTGTGACTTTAAGTTGGTTGGTCGGACTTCCCCAACTGACGAGATAGATATTGTCGTTGGTAAAGGTGGCCCCCGTGCGATTTCCCGAAAAATTACTGACGGATAAAGTATCTGTACTCGCTCCAACACTGGTGAAAATACTAATTACACTGGTCGCACCGGAACCATCAGAGTCAAATGTCATACCATCAAGCACGTCACCGGGAACTTCGCGAAAGAGTCTGAGTAAATTAGCGCTATTAACACCCGGGTAAACAAAAGAACCATTTTGTAAATTAAAAGTTCCATCAATGTTCGCCGTGGCATTAATTGTTAATCCATTAAGTCCTAAATTTCTCAAATTATAATATTGCGCCTTTATATTTCCACCATTATTGATGACAATGGTGTAAGAGTTAGCATCACTATTAGCGCTGACTGAAGCCGATAAACTGGAGCTTCCTACCAATTCAAGAGTTCCCCCACTGTTCACCGTTAAAATTCTTGTGTTACCGAGCCTTAATGTTCCACCGGCTTCAATATCTAAAGTTGCTGTGTTGGCCACTGTTATATTTCCAAGGACTGTGAGGGTTGAGCCACTCGCAATTCGAAAAGTTCCAGAGTTAATAACTAGATTGCCATTGATCGTGCCGCCACTTTCAACAGTGACCACATTGGTGCTATTTGAATTTAAATTCCCAGGAAATGTGGTTGAGTTTAATTCTACTGACTGCGCTACAGTACCTGTTAAGTTAACCACGGCATTGGCGGAAGTTTGGTAAGTAAAACCACTTTCAACAATCCACGCACCTGCAATTGAAAATAGGTTTGCGGTATTATTCCAATTGATGGTCCCTGTGCTATCAAATTCCGTATTGAGACAACTGAAAGCTCCAGCCATAATCGGAATACTATAACCACTTCCAATTTGACAATCGATGGTGGCATTAGGAACCGTATTAGGAGTCCAATTTCCAGCCGTACCCATGGCCGTTGAGAACCCTCCGTTCCAGCGAGAGACAGCCGTTCCCGTAATGGTTGAAAGATTTGAACTCACTGGAGGACCATTCGTATCCGATAATGCGTAAGCCTCACTGTTAGTTACATCATCTGTTGAGGCGATACTAAGACCTAAAGTATTTCCGGTCGTAGCACTGGCTGAAGTGGCAATAAGAACATGAAGACAATCTTGGGTCGTGCTATTCACCGAGATCTCGCTTGTCATCGTAATATCAATCGTTCCCGGTGATCCACTGGGTGAATAATTTCCGATGACTCCATCAACGCCGGCATTATAAATGCAATTGCCGTTGGTGTCGTTAACAACGCGAATATTACTGATATCGGAATTGTTGTTGGTTCCGGCCAGAGTGAGGGTGAGTTGCGAAATTTCTGTGGCTGTAGCAACGGTGTCTGTCATCGAAAAAGCGAAGGTGACAAAATGAGTGAGCGCCGAACCTTTTGCAATCGTCGTTGGTGGAACCCCGGAAGGAGAAATATTCTGAATTTGGAGAACAGGAGGAGCTTCTGTGCCCCAAAAAATTCGGTTGTTTCCATCCGTTTCATTGGCGGTATCTCCAAGACCTGACCAATTGGTAAATTCTAAATCTCTCACATTAAAGGCTGCTGCATTGACATTTGTAAATGGACCAGCACCACCATCGCCGTAAAAGCCGACAGCATTGAGTGTTGCTGGAACAGAAGCCGCTGCCCCTAAAGTCATTCCCCGTCCGCCAGAAAGAATCGACGTAATATTAATATTATTAAAACGTGAAAGAGTCCCGTTAATCACCACACCATTGGTGGTTAAACGATTGAGAAGTAAATACTGTGCATCTAAAGTTCCGTTGACCGTAAGCCCGATGCGAGAAGATCCATCAGCCGCTTCAAGAGTGACAGCATTCCCACTGGTTCCATTGATATCTAAAGTTCCACTGGCATTAACAGTAATTACTCTCGTGTTGGCTAAGATCAGTCTCGAACCGGGCTCAAGAACTAATATTCCATCGATCGTCAAATCCCCATTAAGACTTAATGTCGCCCCTGACTCGACAGTGACTGTCGCTGAAGAAGGAATATTAAAGGCCGTTGCTTGACTCAGAGTGAGTCCCTCTTGAATCACAACGTTTCCAACTCCAGCATCAAGCAAAAAACGATTTGAAAGAGTAAAGTTTTTTGTAATCGTTGTTGTTGTGGTATTGCTCAGACGTAAGCGGGGAAGACTATCGACATTTTCAACTGTTTGTGGGACCGTTCCGTTCATACGAACTTCCCATGTACTTCCACCAGGTACAACAATTCCACCTGAATTTAAATTGATAAAATTATCTCCCGTAAGGGTTAAAACTCCTGCGGCCGATAAAGTCATCAAACCCGATTGAACTTCAAGACAACCGAGAGTTATGTTGCCACCGGGATAGAGTGGGTTAAACCAGTCAGAGACAATCAATGCATTTTCATTGGCGGCGTTGGGTTGGTTTGCTGGAATCCAATTATTGTTATTCGCCCATGCGGTTGTACCCGCATTGGCTTGCCAAGTTCTTGTATTCGCACCGCAAGCTGCTGAACTGAGAGAAGAGAATGCAGAAATAATAAAAAAAACGAATATGAGCTTGGCCATAGGACTAGTTGGATCTCTCCCTGTAACTTATCGGTATTTCTCTATTTAACTCCACTCATTGTATCAAAAAGAGGCATAAATTTTGGTTATCCTCCCCTTTTTTTCGACTATGGATTGATCTGGTTTTTAGATCGACTCATTATTCAGTCACAAATTACAACTGATTCGATTTGAGAGTACAGAGAGAGAGAGAGAGAGAGAGAGAGAGATGTATCATTTTGATTTAAGACATTTTGAGCTCGATTGCATTAAGATCACTTTTACGACCGACTGGACCTCGACAAGCTCATCTTTCATTCTGGAAACTCGGGATTGAAGCAGGGCAATGAAAAATTTAAGAACTTACTCTCACCCATTTTTAAAAGATGACAACCGATGTCCTCTTTGGCAAAAAGTCGAAAAGGCCTTGTCATGAAAAAATTCTTTTTAATATTCTTTTACAGTTTTTGTCTTACTCCCACAATTCACGCCGGTGTTTTGTTACAAGGTTTTTATTGGGATGCACCCTCTCCTTGGGAGAACACTTGGTGGGATCAACTCTCACAAGAATCCTCAAATCTTTCGGACAGTGGATTTACAGCGGTATGGATACCACCCGTCCTCAAAGGGGCTTCGGGTGGTTATTCGAATGGTTATGATCCCTTTGATGATTATGACATAGGCTCAAAAGATCAACGTTCAACTTATGGGACCCATTGGGGCACTCGTGAGCAACTGATGAGAACAGTTGCTGTGCTCAGAGCCAATGGTATGGATGTGTATTTTGACAATGTCCTTGGTCACCGCAGTGGTGACAATGGCGAGGGTTATTTTCAATACAAAGATGCTTATGGAAACGCAAATGGAGGAAGGTTTCCAAAAGATCCAAATTCTTTCAGTGGCTTTAATACTTTTGGAAGACAAGTGAATTATTCCAATCCTTACGTTCATGAACAACTGATCCGTGCGGGAGATTGGCTCGTTAACGCAATTGGGACTCAAGGGATGCGACTGGACATGGCCACAAATGTGAGTCCTGATTTTTTGCGATCTTATCTCAACACTGGTGCTATGCAGGGACAATTTGTCGTCAGCGAATACTGGAGCGAAAATTTAGATGAGCTTGAGCACTATGTCCGTCACTCAATGCAAGGTCGAGTGAGCGCCTTTGATTTTCCTCTCTGGGGAAGACTCAAAGACATGACAAAAGCCAAAGGATATTATGATTTAAGACAATTGATAACAGCCGGACTTAACTCAAGACTCCCTCAAAATTCCGTCACCTTCGTAGAAAATCATGACACCGATCGTGGTTTTCCGATCACTGAAAATAAACATATGGCCTACGCCTACATATTAACTAATGAAGGCTACCCCAGTGTATTTTGGAAAGATTATTTCAACTACGGACTTAAAAATATTATTGATCCCCTGATTTGGATCCACGAAAAATTCGCCCATGGCCCCACTCTTTGGCGTTACACCGATCCTGATTTACTGATCTATGAACGTGACAGCAAACCCGGTCTACTGGTTGGACTCAACGACAACCAGTCTGAAGACAAAAGCCAATGGGTTCAAACCCAGTTTGGCTCTTACGTCACTCTTCATGATTACACCGGCAATGCCGAAGACATTCGCACCGAAGCGGATGGTCGTGTTGCGGTTCGAGTGCCGAAGAATTCTTATGTCGCCTACTCCCCGATTGGTTTTCATTGGGGCCACGAAAAAAGAACTTATAACGTCTCTCAACAATTTGCAGGCGCTTCCGATTTAGACATTCCTCCGGCCACCTCAGAAGTTCAAACGGTAGGGCGAATTTATGTGAAGGAACAAACTTCTATTGAATGGACACTCTATTATAATAACTTAACACCTCAGCTTCCACTGAGTTCGGGTGAATTTCATTTATTTTTAAAAGATCCTCAAAACAATCAGGTGGTGGAAGAAGTGCTTCCGCTTAACACCACTCCTACTCCCCAGCACTACTGGGCTCAAAAAACGGGATGGTTTGAGTTTCAGATCATGCTTAAAAGCGATGATAGCAATACAGCTCTTCCATACTGGCTTGATCTGACCTATCGGTCAGATGGAGAATGGAAAATGGAAAATAGATAATGGAAGGGTTGGGGTTACAAGAGGATTGTTAAACAAATTGGTTTCTGAAAGGGAGTTCGGGGGTATTTTGGGGGTTGGTTTGGGTTTGGGACATTTTATGGGGATGGTTTTATGAAGATGAGGGTGGGGAAATTTTAAATTTAAAATGAAATTTAATTTTTATTTTCTAGGGCCAGGTTTTCTAAAGTTTTTTCCATTTTATCCATTTGCTCTTTTTGATTTTTAAGCATTTCTAGAAGTTGTTGATTTTGCTCTTTGAGAGTGGCAATTTCACGATCCTGTGTCGCATTTGTGTTGAACACGTATTCTCTTAATTCTTTGATGGCTTCGATCAAGTAACCAATAAAACCAATGTAATTCACAGATTTGGTTTTCTGTTCGTTTTGAGCGGTATGAACAACTTCAGGGATAATGGGTTCCACTTGTTGAGCGATAACCCCTATTTCAACCCGTTTATTCTCGTCACCCTTCATCACAAAGGAAACACCTTCAAGAGCTAAAACTTTGTCAAGCGCACTCTCAAGCGGTTTAATTTCTTCTTTTAATCTTTGGTCAGAGACGTCAGTCAAAGTACCGGTGTATTCAATATCACCAACGACATCCAATGCAACATCAGGAGTACTGGTACCTAAACCCACAAAACCACTTTGGGTGACAACAAATCGAGGGTTCCAAGTTGAACCCGAGTTTGCACTGGTCGATAAACCAAAAACTGTAGAAGTCGCATTTCCATCACTAAAGACCATGGCTTGGCGATGGGTCCCTTCTTCAGAAGTGACAATCATTTTCCCAACCGGACCCGCAGAATAAGCTCCCACATTATAAGAGTCTGCAGTGGTGGTATTTGCCATAACTTTCGTACTAATATGCCCAACAGCTCCCACTGCACCATTGGTGACATCCAACAGTCCTGCTGGAGATGTTGTACCAATACCTACTGCTTCAGCAAATGAAGTTTGATTGTGAACAGTCACGCGGCCTGTGGGTTGCTCGAGTGCAGATCCAATTGCTATTGTTAAATTTGCTCCTTTGCTACCTGATAAAATATTTCTATTATTACCAGCTAGTTCAACTCCCGCACCGTGAACGTATGCATAAGAATCAAAAGCACCATCACCATAAATTCGACCGCTTAAATAGGCATTCCCTTGGACATGTAAATTAGTAATTGGCGTCGCAGTTCCAATACCTACCCGACCTGTTTCATTGATCACCATCGCTTGGGTACCGGCAGTGCTAAATCCAATTTGGTCAGGGGCTGGTTGAAATATCCCCGTATTCTCATCACCATTAAAAGTGAGTTCCGGTGTCGTTGCATCAGTTGAACTCAGCAATTCAAGGGCACCCGTCATTGGAATTGAACCATCCGCTTTAAAATCTCCCACACCCGAAAGAGACGATCCTGAAACCCAACCTAAAACACCAGCCCCATTGGTTTGTAGCACTTGTCCTGATGTTCCGTCTACCGCAGGAAGTGTCCAAATCAAATCACTGGTCACTGCCGCAGCGGAAGCAAATCCTGACCTTTACCCCGTTTTTAGTACCAGCAAATTATTTTTCTTGTTTAGCACGGCTTTCTCCTGATCTGCAAATTCTTTTGGTGTCAAATAATCAAGTGAACTGTGTGGACGCTCTTCATTGTAATATTTTATCCATTGT
>JBGSSY010000343.1:0-4991 GCA_041736775.1 Bdellovibrionales bacterium
ACGAATAGGAACTGCTAAAAGTGAGAGCAAACTTGTGTTGATATTAGAGTTCATGGAACATGAAGAAACTCAACCAGCTTAATAAAACAGCGACAATCAGAGCGACAAAATACTTGGTAAAAAGAAGGGCTAAAGAGGAGCGTCCTATTGTCCAAAGCAGGATCAATTTTGAAAAGCTAGAAGCAATAATCGAAAGCGTGAGCAGAAGAGCGAGTAAATGAATATCAATTAAATCGGCAGCGAACATTTCTAAATTAGCCGCTACGGATCCATGAATTTCAAAAAGTGAAGTAAAAAATGTGAGCAAAATCAAACCTTGTCGTCCGAAATAGTCTTGAAAGAATTTGGATACGGCAAGGATAGCGACAATAAAGACAGTTAATTTGAGAAGAGGTAAAACTTCAAATTTTTGGGGGGCAATTTTTAATCCTTTGGATTTCAATTGACGGACAAGAAAAAAAATCACGGCTTCAGTTAATAAAATCGGTCCTAAAAAAAGAAGAAACAACGAAAAATGAAGAGCTTGAGAACCAACGATAATAATCATTAAGATCTCAAGGAGCATTCCGACTATTGAAGCTAATAATATAACCATGGCCACAGGATCTTCTTTGGCACCAGCGATCTTACTTTGGCGAGCCACCAATAAGGTGGTCGCGGTACTTGAGATAAGACCCCCAAGAAAACCCGATAGCCTGGCTCCACTTTTGGAATCCAATTTAGTAATCAAAAATGAACTTAACACTTGAATGAGGGCCAATGAAAAAATAATCAGAGCTACTTTTTGGGGGTTAAATACATATTCTGTTTTAATAAAGTCACTGGGTAAAAACCAAAGAGCTCCGAGGAGAGCGCTGAGAATTAAAATGGGCTTTATCCATGTGGTTTTCATGACGATCATTTTAAAGCTAAAGTGATGAATAGTGAATATAAATGAACTCAACTCAGTGAATTGAGTTTAAATTTCTGAATCGGCCGGAGGAGAGGGGGGCTCGGCTTGGTAATTATGGATGCTGGTCGGAAAAGGGTTAAAAATATTTGAAAAAACCACAACTGTCCCATCTGAGAACATGGCATGGATTGTGAATTGATTGTAACGACAGCTAATACCTTTAAATCCGGATCGACGCATTTCGGGCGGAAGTTTGTAAGTTGCAAGAGCTTCTCGATCACAAATAGGAATATTTTGAATATTTTTATAATTCTGACCTTTGCAGTATCCTAAAAAACATTTTGTTTCGACCGCTTGGATATCTTCTTTACTGATAATGGAGACGCCCGGACGGGCCTCTTTAACGAAATTGCCATTGAATCGAAAACGACTCACAGGATTGATACTGAGTTCATTAACAGCGATACGACCATCAGCAAAAACATCTTCGATAAAATACATTTTTTTATTTTTACCAAGAACAATCATCCCTTTTTTAAGAATTTGTTTTTTACCTTGAAGGGTATGTTCGAGAGATTCCGTGGGTTTTGTTAACTCACTACTAGGTACCTTGACATTACCTGAAACCCAACCGGCACCGTTATGGTATTTACGATTGATATAGACAAAATCCTGGTTTTGGTTGTTGATAATCGATCCGTATTGCACTTTGCCTTCGTGATTATAAAGAACAAATTCATCACGCTGAAACGAACGATCTTCGGCTTGGGCTGCTATACCAAATGCTGAAAGTAGAATAATAATAAGTATCGCTTTTCTCACTCTTTCTCATCGGATCAAACGCAATTTCCTTTGAGTCTAGTCTATTTTAAAAATCAACTTCAAAGAGAAGAGTCTTAATAAGAACATTAAAATAAGCTCTGTCTCAAATTAAGATAGCCCCAATGGTCGAGTTGGGATATTTTCTGAATTAAGGTCTGTGTCCACCGCTTTTAACGAGGGAGCGGGATCCAACAACGGTAGGCATTAGGATTTGCAGTACCAATTTCACCTCTGACGGTGATGCCAGTACTCCCTGCTCGGAGGGCGTCTGCGTTTGATGTTATGTCACCCATCCATTCAGGGTCATCAGTTTCATTCGACAATGCATTATTGTTCATAGCTAGGTACCACTCAGCATAAGTTGGAAGTCTTCCATTATATGTAGAGAAACAGTCATCGTTGGCAGCAAACCAAGTGCCTGTGCCCTCTTCGTCATTTTGAATACAACCCATGTTGCCAACTTTGGTAAAACCGGCTGGACAAGCATTACTGCCTATTACGAGATCTTGATAAGTGCCGCCGTTTTCAGAAACACGATACTTATTGGCCGTCGAATCAAAATAGATTCTCCCTTGGCCCGCAGGTGAAACTGCTGGAGAAGCAATTCCACGATTCGATACAGCCCCATTGATATCAAGAGTGGTGTTGGGAGCCGTAGTGCCTATGCCAACAAATCCAGCGTTATTGATTCGCATTCTTTCAACAGGAGAGGTGGTGCCATTTAAAGTGGTATCAAATGTGAGTCTTGCCCCTCGATTTGTGGCTGACCAATTTTCGTCAGCCTCACCTTGAAACAGAGCTCCGACACTTTGGTTCCAACTAGAATTATACATCCCCGTGAAATCAATAGAACCAAGCACGTCACCACTTACAACTGCGGCGGGACTGGCATCAGACCCTCTCGAGTTGACCAAATTAATGTGAGGGTGCCCTGAATTTGGTGTACCCATAAAGTTGAGTACTCGAACTCCTGGGTATTTGGCAGAAGTCGCATCGTCATTCATAATCGTTAGCTCTGTGTCGGCATCAGTATCCCAAAGAGTGAGCTTGCCCCATGGAGAAGATGTTCCGATACCGACGTTGCCGCTGGCATTGATTACAAAAGGAGTTGTATCGCCGGCAGCATCATTCACTCTAAAAGAATTTCCCGTGCCTGTATTAGTGATAGAAAGTACGTTCGTTCCGGTAACAGCCACATCAGTGCTTGCATCCAAAGTCATTGCATCAGCGAAGTGAGTAAAATCAAGACTGTCTGCTGCTGGTACACCACCAGAAGTAACCCAACTTAAAACACCCGAACCATCGGTTTGTAGCACTTGTCCTGATGTTCCGTTTGAATCGGGAAGTACCCAAAAGCGATCAGCAGATAATGCGTCTGGAGCTCTAAGAGTAAAGGTGTTTGTACCCGTGGCGGCTAGTTCACGCAAAGCAATCTGACCTGTTTGTCCTGCGCCTGTTCCGCTGGGGCGAGACGTTACTGCACCTGAAACGTCAAGGCGCGTACCTGGAGCAGTCGTACCAATCCCAACGTTTCCAGCATTTTGAACAGTTAATAGTCCTCCTGAAGTATTACCCATTACAAAATCAACACCCGTATTGAGCCATTGAAATGCACGATTTTGAAAATGAGTGGCAGTAACCGTAGAGTTACCATATCCAAAAGTCGTTCTCCAATTGCCCGAGGAATCTAGAAAACTAGTCTCTGAGTACGCAGCCGAATTCGTATTTTGCAATATAAGAACCCCATCATTAGCCGCAGAATTAGTTACAACAGTTAACTTTTCAATAGGAGCGGTTGTGCCAATACCAACGTTACCGTCTGAATCAATAATCATCCTCGACGACGAGGGTCCCGTTGCACCACTGGAGCGCGTATGAAAGGCGATGCTCGCGGCTCCGTGAGTGTCGTCAAAAGTGCTCTCTGACTTCATTACTATCTTTGCCGATGTTCCCGAAGAGTATCCAGTTGTGCCGTACCCAGTAGCTGAAATTGCGACCATCGATTGGCCAGAGGTCGTCGCACTTGGACTGCTTTTAGTACCCATCGCATGCTTGAACTTGATATTGGCAGAAGAAGAAAAGCTCTGAATGCCTAGGTCTCCACCTGAAAGCTCAAGAAGGTTGGTAGGAGTTGTCGTCCCGATACCAACGTTACCTGAACCATCAATACGCATACGTTCAACGGCATTTGTTGCCATAATAATTGGATCAGCACCATGGTTGACTACGACCATCCCGTCAGAATTGGGGGCGGTATAAATAAACCCTCTGTTTCTATAAATGTTGGAATTCCATGTGTGTCCAGCACCACCATGTCCGTAGGCCGTAAATCGAGATCCACCGATATCAGCAATAAAATCGGCCTCTGCATTTCCGCCAGCGTCGGTATTAACAACTCTCATGATCACATCATCGTTTTTAGCATATGACATTACAAATTCATCACCCGGGGTAGCAGAACCTACTCCCACATTTCCATTGGCATCGATAACAAAAGGTGAGGTGTCTCCAGCAGCATCATTGACTCGAAATGAGTTTCCAGTTCCAGAGTTAGTTATAGAAAGAGCATTCGTACCCGTAACACTGATATCAGTGCTTGCATCCAATGTCATCGCATCAGCGAAGTGAGTAAAGTCGAGACTATCAGCGGCTGGAGCGCCACTTGCAGTGACCCAACTAAGAACTCCAGAACCATTGGTTTGTAGCACTTGTCCTGATGTTCCGTCGGCATCTGGCAGTTGCCAAAGAACATTAGCGGCAATGGAATCCGGGGCTCTAAAGCCTACCGAATTAACGCCGTTAGCGGCGAGCTCTTCAAATTTAATCGCTCCACCTTCTCCGGCAGCCGTTCCTTTGGGGCCAGATAAGAGAGAGCCTTCGACATCTAATTTTTCACCAGGAAGATTGGTTCCAATTCCCATATTTCCATTTCCTAAAATTCGAGCTCTTTCTGATCCGTTTGTATGAAAAACGATACTACTATTCTCATAGTTCCATAGATTGAATTCATTACTTGAATTCATCCCAATTTCACCACCGTCAGTAAAGGTCTGACCACTCCAATCTGTAAGAAACTTAGCTGTTGCTGGAGCGAATCCTTGAGATATATGTAAAGGTCTTAATGGCGTAGTTGTACCTATACCCACCCATCCATTGGCATCGATAACAAAAGGTGAGGTGTCTCCAGCAGCATCATTGACTCGAAATGAGTTTCCAGTTCCAGAGTTAGTTATAGAAAGAGCATTCGTACCCGTAACACTGATATCAGTGCTTGCAT
>JBGSSY010000347.1:0-6036 GCA_041736775.1 Bdellovibrionales bacterium
ATTCAAACCGAGCCATTACCGTTATTAATCTTAAAATTTACGCCCGTTGGGTGTTATTAAAATAAAGAAGGAGCCCGAGTGGCTCCTTTTTTTTCACTTCCACAGCGGAAGCCGATGAGTGATTTATAGCCAAGCGGTTAAATTGATCAGGCCTGACATTTGGGTGACGGAACCATCCGTTGAGTCAGCATAAATGATTGTAAATTGTGGGCTGAGTGAAAAGTTAGGTGCTACTGCAAATTGATAACCCACCGTTGCTCCGAGTGCTGTTTCACTATCATTACTATTCAATGTCGAATCAACGTCAACTTGCATAACTCCTAATAAACCACTCACCCAGAAAGTATTTTCATCGGCAGCGTTAAAATAATAACTGACTTCTGCCATAATATTTCTCAGTGAATAATCAGCATTCACTGGAATTCCTAAAACACTAATTCTTGATTCAGCACTGGTTTGTTGGATGAAAACACCAGCCGAAACATGATCATTAAAAAGCAAGCCGGCACGAAGTCCGTAGGCAAGCTCAGCATCAAAATCCGGTGATGTTGTTAAAGAACTATCACTGACTTCGAATTGGGAAAGACCCAGAAGACCCGATAAATAAAAAGCATCTTGCGCTGAGGCCGAGTAGGGGAGGATAAAAAGACAGAAAATAAGACTTAAAATTTTCATAGACACTCCTTGAGATAAAAGTTGCGGTTAAGTTAAGGGAGGCAGAGCTTTAATTCAAGACGCGTTAAGTGGTTTTTAGTTTGTCAATGAAACCGAGGTAAGTCTTCATTTCTGCAATACTTTCTCGGATATCATCGAGTGCGCGGTGACTTTCTTTCTTTTCGTGGGTCACTTTATAGCGGTCAGACATGATTATTTTCCACGAAGTGACATCCAAAAGCCTGTAATGCAAGAGGGCCGCGAGATTGGTCATATAGCGATCGATAAATTTTCGATCCTGCGAAATACTGTTGCCGCACAGAATGGGTCTTTCACTGATAAAATGTTTTTTAACCAGGGCACAAATTTGACTTTCGACCCAGTCCATTTTGGGAGCAGTGGGGATTTTTGCGATCAATCCACTTTGCCCATGCTGGTTTTTATTCCAATCATCCATTTGATCAATAATTTTTTGATCCTGAAAAATCACCGACTCAAAAGTCTCTAGTTCATTAAAGTTTTTATCAGTAATAATCACAGCCACTTCGATGATCCGCTCTTTTTCAACTTCAAGACCACTCATCTCCATATCCAGCCAAAGCCACTTTTCCATAATCTTTCCTTAATCGAGTATAATAATTAAACTTCCCACGTTTTTATTGCCATTATCCATCACTTCATACTCCCAAGGATAGCTTCCCAGTTTCAGATAGCGAATCAGTTCCGCTTTTACTTTACCTGTCCCTACACCCGGCATAATTCTAAGCCGCGCTTGGTTCTGGTTTTTACTTATAAACTGATCCACCAAATCAAAAACTTCATCCACAGTTCGTCCATGGAGATCCAAAGTCTTAGGAGATATTTTCTTTTTCGTCGAAGCCATACTCAATGATGACACAGCCTCGGCCTATTGACACTCATAAAGAATTTGTGTGTTTCACCTCTTTTACAATGGATTTTTGTTTTTAATTCCTGGCTCAAAAAATCTAAGTTGTTAATATTAGTATGTTTTTTACAAAAGCCCAAGATTATTTATCGATTGACTAAAGGTCTGCAAGCAAAATATTTTTAATCTCTATTCACACAATACTTTACAACTTCAAACAAGGAAGAATTATGAAAAGAACTTTACTGTTATTTTTTACCTCAGGTTTACTGATAACAATGACATACATGGGTATTGCTCAGTCAGATCCCTCAATAAATATTCAATCTCAACAAACGGATTCAGAAGTTCTTAATATTGCGATTGAAGCTTACACTTATTTTTATCCTTTAGTATCGATGGAAGTAACACGTAGAGTATCTACAAATTCCCCAGTGGGTGCAGAAGTGGGCCGTGGACCTATGAATACAGTTGTGAATATGCGTAAATTTCCTGATGTCAATTTCAAGGATGTTGTACGACCTAACTTTGATACTCTCTATTCTTCGATTTGGATGGATCTCTCTGAAGAGCCGTTGGTTCTATCCATGGGCAATTCTAACGGTCGATATTATCTTCTTCCACTGATTGATCTCTGGAGTAATGTTTTTGCGGTTCCCGGTAAAAGAACTTCTGGCACTGAAGAAAAGACTTTTGTTATTGCAAAACAGGGTTGGACGGGGACTCTACCACTTGGAGTTGAATTGATTACTTCTCCCACATCAGTTCTATGGATGATTGGAAGAATACAAACCAACGGACCTGCGGATTATGCTGCAGTTAATGCGCTTCAAAATACTATTAAACTCAATCGCCTTTCAGATTGGATGAACGGTCAAACCAGCACTTTTGACTTTCAATTTGATTCTACTGTGGATATGAAAACGCCTCCCTTAGAACAAGTGAATACCATGTCAGCCTCAGAATACTTTAAATTAGCGGCAGAACTCGTTAAAAATAATCCTCCTCAAATAACCGATTGGTCAACCGTTGAGCGAATGAAAAAAATCGGATTTTTTGTTGGTCAAGACTATGAATTGTCTCAACAATCTCCCGCCATTCAAGAGGCTGTTAACCGTTCGATGAAAGATGGTTTGTCAAACATGATAAGTAAAGTTCCTACCCTTGCTCGTGTTGTCAATGGTTGGCAGATGAATACAGATACTATGGGAGTTTATGGAAATTATTTTCTCAAGCGAGCTATCGTTGCTATGGTAGGCCTCGGTGCTAATCAACCAGAAGATGCGATTTACCCTCTTGTCGTGACGGATATTGATGGTGATGTTATGACAGGCGATAAAAATTACGTGATTCACTTTGATAAAAATGAACTTCCTCCAGTGAACGCCTTTTGGTCAATCACCATGTATGATGAAAATGGTTTCCAAATAGCAAATGAACTCAATCGTTATGCCATCGGCGATCGTGATAATCTTCAATATAATAGCGATGGTTCATTAGATATTTACATTCAGAATAAAAACCCCGGTGGAATCAAAACTTCCAATTGGTTACCTTCACCAGCCAGTGGAAAATTAGGAGTTACTATGAGACTCTATTCACCCATGCAACAAGCCCTTGATGGTCGTTGGTCGCCGCCCGGTATTAAAAAGAATTAGTCAAATGTGTGGAAGTCCAATGTGACTTCCACCTCCCCTTGAGGGGTTATTCTGCCCCTCAATTCTAATTTCAGGAACCTCATTCAGCCCAAAATAAGTGTTTAAGGATAATCAACTCCAAGCAGCTGATCATCTTTAGTTTCTTTAAATCTTTCCATGGGGTCAATGTCATGGATGAGTTGGTTCCAATTTTCTTCAATCCAGTTCGGGTTTAAAAGTAGAAAACCTGGAAACATAGAATGACCCTGTATCGGGCCAAGCTTCCAATTGCCCTTGTCCTGATGACCTGGTAGGTGGACTAAAAAGACATTTCCTAAATTTTTTATAGAAAAGGGTTTCTTGCTATAGAGACTGAAATCAAATGAAAAATCTAAATTGGTTGAAGGTCTCAGTTTAATCTTTCGCCATTCATAACCACGACATAATAACTTCAGAACATTCAGTATATAAAATTTTAATTCTGAACGAAGACTTGATATTACAGTATCCTTAAACCGACATTCCCCTTTTTCATCGACAACAAGTCTTACTTTAACGATACCGCCAATCCTTCGCTCCGTAAAAGGGACTGGATAATTGATAATATTTTTAAGCCTCAGGTTCATCTTTTCCATCTTTGCGTAATCCATAAGGCGACCAAATTCGCTACCCCCTTCTCCCCAAGGACTTTCAGGATTATCGGCCTTATTTATTTCACCATTTCCGTGATTAAATTCATCATACTGTTTCAGTTCTGAATAAGGTAAAACTGTCATTTGCGATAATGTTTCAGGTGTGAGTTTTACGTTTAGTGTAGATTGACTCCGCTTTTTTTTTGCCAACCGGCTCTCGTTTTGTGAGGAACTCTGGCTTTTTTTACTTTTGCTCCTTTCTCGTGATGTCGCTTTACTTTTATCTTCGTCATTAATTAACCCTTGATATTCGAGAAGGAGTGGCTCTGGAATTTCTTCGTTCATCTTTTGAAACTTAGAAAGAGAAAGAAAAACAATAAATACGACTCCATGGATGATGATTGAGTATATGTAAGCCATATTTATTTAACGTAGAACAACAGTGAAACAAAAGCTCTGCCAATCAACTGATTTGAAAGTAAAGCCTTCTGAAATAAACTTTTTGGATCATTGGCACATAATCATGTCACTTTGATTAGCTTGTTTCTGAGCAATTGATAGGAAATGACTCATTCTGAGTCTGAGATGGTTCAACTCTGCAATGTTACCAAGAATCAGTGCTGACTCTACTCTTATAATTCAACTTCCGCTGTGGAAGTGAATATTAAAATTCAAGTATCCTGGAATTCCTGACCACTTATCATTATTTCCTCACATCATGAGCTGACAGCTCATCTGATCCATCACCATCAAAATGAATTCTTGAATGTGTTCTTCATAAGAGGGATCACAGACATCCCAAAATGCTCCTTGTGAGAGTCGGGCAAATCGGTGAGTGGCATTGATATCCTTGGAAATCCAACCCTCCATGTCGAGGTGAGCTCCTCCGGGATTGTAAATGTCCCCGTAGACTCCGTTAAAATCGGGCATGCAAGAGTGACCCTTGGCATAGACAGGCATCGGATCTGAAAAAAGAGGTCCCAAGATGGCCGCCAGAAAGGGTTTGCCATTCAGTTTTGTGTGAATCTGAGCCAGAGCTTGCTCTGGAGTCAATTCCTCAAAAGCGGGAGCAGCATCCGTAACCAATAGATAGGCCAAAGAGTCAGAGTCTTGAAGGAGATTCCAATTCTGATCAATGGAGCTGACAATGGAGCCATAAGTGATCTCATTAGCCCCGTTTGGAAGAGCCTCCTCTCCATCATCCTTCATCGGAGAGTTAAAGTGGGCAAGCGGGTTGAGAATGCGGTCGCTAATGATGTCTGGCCCCGTGGGAATGTCTTTGGTCACGAAGGTAGGCTCTCCCCAGGGAGTCAAATTGACATTGATGTAGTCGTAGTACTGGATATTGCTAACAGCAATGCGATAATCACATTGCGATTGCTCCATGGCCTGATGAACTTGGTTAGCCAAATCTTTCAGCTTTGAAATGTGAGACTTCATCGAGCTGCTCAGATCCACCTGCACCACTATTGTGACCAGTTTACGATTCTCTTTTGCCCAAGTCTGATGGGGTAAAACAAAGGAAATTAAAAAAAGGAAAAGAAAAATCCCAATCGGCTTTCGCCCCAATACCCCAAGCATCATAAATCTCCATCTTTTGGTTCAAAGGCTGAAAGTGACAAAAGCTGAGGCTTGGGTAAAGCCCTGCTTCTTTTTTAGTAATTTTTTCATTTACGCTCAATTGGATTTTTGTTTTTTTACAAGTCTCCGATTTTGGTGATGTCCAATTCCCTGGCGGTCACGAACAGGAATGAGCTCAAAAAAGTTGATTGTTTAATTTCTAACTTATCTGCACGTTAAACTTTTCAAGCCAAAGAGAAGAATTTATTTTCTACAAAAGAGCATTTGTGGCTCTGATAAAACGAAGTCATTGTCTATCTAAAGCTTAATCGCACTGTCGTTTCTAATAACGAAACTTTTCTGTAACAAATGACTTATTTTAAAAACTATAATCTTAATTTCTCCATAACTTAAAACCCCCTCATTTATCGCCACCCCATTCCCCAAATCTCCGACCGACTTTTAAAATAAATCTCCCCCCAAATCGCCAAGCCTGGTTTTAAAAATTAATCTCCTCCCCCGAATTGCCGACCGAGGTTTAAAATAAATCCGCCTCCTGATTCGCCAAGCCTGGTTTTAAAATAAATCCCCCCCGAATCGCCGAGCGCGGTTTTAAAATAAATCCCCCATGCTGTGCCACTTGGGACGCCAGCTCCCAAGTGGCACA
>JBGSSY010000009.1:0-3969 GCA_041736775.1 Bdellovibrionales bacterium
AACAATATTTTACACCCCAGCTCCCTTGGTATTAACCCCTAGGGAATCCCACCATGGAATGTTTTTTAAAGTTTGCCCGGTGTAAGCATGGGGATTTTGAGGCAGGATTTTTTTTCTCACTAAGGATTCGAAGATCAACCCAGAAACAATCGCAATCAGGGCCGAGAGAAAAATAAAAGCCAATGTCAGAGGAAGCCCAACAAGACTCCATAGGATCAAGGTCATCGAAAATGAATTCCAGGGTGAAGAAACCAGAAATGCGACCACCTGACCGAGGCTTGCGCCCCTTTCATAAAGCTTCATTCCAACCAACAAAATACCGTGGC
The DNA here is from genome assembly GCA_041736775.1 of Bdellovibrionales bacterium. Classification (GTDB taxonomy): domain Bacteria; phylum Bdellovibrionota; class Bdellovibrionia; order Bdellovibrionales; family JAGQZY01; genus JAGQZY01. The sequence continues at coordinate 327 of JBGSSY010000009.1, forward strand.
TACAAAGGTCCAACACCACCCCAGCCAGGGTTGCTTTGATGAGGCCGTTAACACCTCCACCATTTCCTAAAAGACTATGGAACTTCTCGCGTGGAATAAAATCCATCGCTCCCACTGCAATAATGGCAAAAAGAAGCCCCCAGGACATGGTCAGCATCAACTCAACAATGGTTTGTGCCCCTGAGAGAAGCCAATCAGGAATGTCACTGAGCTCGAGGGTATAGACTAAAAATCCAGCAATAATCAGGACAAAACTGCCCCAAAGAACCCAATCCGGTTGGCCTTTAGGGGGATGACAATGATGGGCTTGATGGGAGTCATGCTGCACCCTTTCAATATATCTTAAGGAAGATATCAATTCATCACCATTTTTTTTGCACTGCCCGTCATCTCATGATAGTTAAGCCCCTTAACACAAGATAAAGAGACAACTTTTCAGCAATTCGCCCTTTGAACTGGGCCGTTCTGTAAGTCACAAAGAAAATTGAGGGATTCAAGCATGTCGCAAAAGTGGATTTTAGAAAACGTTCGTAACATTGGAATTTCAGCCCACATCGATTCGGGCAAAACCACACTTACAGAAAGAATTCTTTTTTATACCGGCCGAATTCACGCCATCCATGACGTTCGTGGTAAAGATGGAGTGGGCGCCAAAATGGATTCTATGGAACTTGAAAAAGAGCGTGGAATCACGATTCAATCAGCCGCCACCAACGTTTTTTGGGGCGATACCAACATCAACATTATCGATACTCCCGGACACGTTGACTTTACAGTTGAAGTGGAAAGATCTCTGCGCGTACTTGATGGCGCCATTCTTGTTCTTTGCGGAACTTCTGGAGTTCAGTCTCAGTCGATTACGGTGGATCGTCAAATGCGACGATACAATGTTCCCCGCCTGGCTTTTATCAACAAATTGGACCGATCGGGTGCAAACCCTTATCGTGTGACTGATCAGTTGCGAGAAAAACTTCACCATAATGCGGTGATGATGCAGATCCCAATGGGAGCTGAGGATAGCTTCCATGGCGTGATCGATCTCGTTAAAATGAAGTCTTACACTTTTCAAGGGGCGAACGGAGAAAAAATCATCGAAGCCGAAATCCCTGCCGAGTACGCTGACAAAGCGGCTCAATATCGCGATAAAATGATCGATGCCGTTTCTCTTTTTGACGATGAACTGGCTGAAAAATATCTTGAAGGCGAAGAGATCTCTCAAGAACTCATTCACCGTGCCGTTCGCGCAGGGACTTTGAGCCTTGCTCTGACACCTGTGTTTATGGGCTCTGCTTACAAAAATAAGGCGGTTCAACTTCTCCTCAATGCGGTGACAGCTTATCTCCCCAATCCAAGAGACGTTGAAAATAAAGCTCTGAACATTGATAAAAACGAAGAAGAAGTGATTCTTGAAATTGATGACAACAAACCTCTTGTGGCTTTGGCCTTTAAACTTGAGGACGGTCGTTATGGTCAGTTGACCTACATGCGTATTTATCAAGGGACAATGAAAAAGGGTGAGTTCATTTTCAATATCACCAACGGTAAGAAAGTCAAAATTCCCCGCCTTGTTAAAATGAATTCCGATGAAATGGCTGATATCGATGTGGCCTACGCCGGTGACATCGTTGCTTTGTTTGGTGTTGATTGTGCCTCTGGTGATACGTTCACTGATGGTAATGTTAACTATGCTATGACCTCAATGCACATTCCTGACGCGGTTATCTCGCTTGCGATTTCTCCAAAAGATAAAGCCAGCTCTGGAAACTTTTCTAAAGCTTTGCAAAAATTTAGAAAAGAAGATCCCACATTCCGTGTCCACCGAGATGAAGAGTCCAATGAAACAATTATCTCTGGTATGGGAGAGCTTCACCTCGAAGTTTATGTTGAGCGTATGAAGCGTGAGTTCGCCTGTGAAGTTGTTACTGGACAACCGCAGGTTGCTTATCGTGAAACCCTGGGTTCAGAAGCCGCTTACGATTACACCCATAAAAAACAAACGGGTGGTTCTGGACAATTTGCAAAAGTGGCCGGAAAAATCAGACCGATTCCTTCAGAAGAAGGGGTTAACTTCCGCTTCAACAACAATGTTGTCGGTGGACGTATTCCTAAAGAATACATTCCTGCGGTTGAAAAAGGTTTCTTAGAGCAGTTGGCAAAGGGAACATTAATTGGATTCCCGATTGTAAATGTGGAAGTGGATCTTGATGATGGTTCTTACCATGATGTGGATTCATCTGAGATGGCCTTTAAGATTTGCGCTATGGCGGCGATGAGACAAGCTTACGAGCGCGCTCAACCAACAGCTCTTGAACCATTAATGAAAGTTGAAGTTTCTGCTCCAGAAGAGTTCCAAGGATCTGTTATGGGTCAGGTGAACCAACGTCGTGGAATGATTTCGGGCACCCAAACTCAAGAGGGTTTTGTGGTTGTGACTTCTGAAGTTCCACTCAGTGAAATGTTTGGATATTCAACAGATCTTCGTTCAGCGACCCAAGGTAAAGGTGAATTCACAATGGAATTTGCTCGTTACGCACCGGTTCCGCGCAACATCCAAGAAGAGCTTGCTAAGAAGTATCAACAACAACGTGCTGCGGAGAAAAAATAGTGATTCTCTCTGACGGTGGATTGCAAAAATTGATTGATTCAGGAGAACTTGTGGTTGAACCCATGACTCCTGAGTCGATTCAGCCCGCTTCAATCGACTGCCGTCTTGGAAATCATTTTCTTATTGTTGAGCCCAGTGAAAAAAAGATGATCTCGATGTCCGAAGAGATTCAGTACAAAGAGGTCATTGCTGATAAAATCACTATTGCACCCCATTCTTTCTTGCTCGCCACAACAATGGAATACATTAAATTACCTAATAACTTAGTTTCTTTTGTGGAAGGAAGAAGTTCTATTGGTCGAATGGGTTTATTTATTCAAAATGCCGGCTGGGTTGACCCCGGTTTTGAAGGCAAAATTACCCTTGAACTTTACAATGCCAATTCTCTCCCCATAGAACTTGAAGCGGGTCGCCGAATCTGCCAATTGGTTTTTGGCACAATGGACTCTTCAGCTCTCAAACCCTATAAAGGGAAGTACCAAGGTCAATCGAAGTCCGTTGGCTCTCGTGTCTGGAAAGATTCTGAAAACTTAAAGCAATGACCCATTGCGTTTATATGAGTTGATGTCTGACCGTCATTCTCTTGTTATGTTCTTCACATATATGGATGACCACCTGGTATTTGTTGGGCTTATAAATTCAAAAAAAGTGAATCTCTTTTAACATGGGCTTACTCGCTTTTTACCTTGTCTCCTCACTGATCCTTTCATTTCTCTGCTCTCTCTTTGAAGCTGTCCTTTTGAGTGCTACTCCCAGCTTTATTGAAACTGAAACAAGAGCCGGTAAAAAATACGCCATAATCCTTGCCAATCTTAAACTGAAATTAGACCGATCGCTGGCCGGAATTCTTACACTTAATACCATTGCTCATACTGTAGGAGCTGCTGGTGTCGGTGCAGAGATTAATAAAATCTATGGCGATGAGTTTGTCGCAATTGGATCAGGAATCCTTACTTTAATAATTCTTATTTTTTCAGAAATTATCCCAAAATCTCTAGGAGCTTCGAACTGGCAAACTTTCGCACCTTTTGCGGCCTA